>NZ_KV824228.1:0-27244 GCF_001816025.1 Hafnia sp. HMSC23F03 | reverse complement strand
TTGGTGTTCTGCTGCGTGGTATCAAGCGTGAAGATATCGAACGTGGTCAGGTTCTGGCTAAGCCAGGCACCATCAAGCCACATACCAAGTTCGAATCAGAAGTTTACATCCTGTCCAAAGATGAAGGCGGCCGTCATACTCCGTTCTTCAAAGGCTACCGTCCACAGTTCTACTTCCGTACTACTGACGTGACCGGTACCATCGAACTGCCAGAAGGCGTGGAAATGGTAATGCCAGGCGACAACATTCAAATGATTGTTAGCCTGATCCACCCAATCGCAATGGACGATGGTCTGCGCTTCGCAATCCGTGAAGGTGGCCGTACCGTTGGTGCAGGTGTTGTTGCTAAAGTCATCGAATAAGATTTGACGCGACACGCGATAAAAGGGCATCATTTGATGCCCTTTTTCTACGCTAGTGATACTAGAACCTATCTCATCAGTAGTTTTAGCGTCATAATTACAGGTGAGATGGGCTCTGATAGTACGGCGTATCGTGCCGAATAGCGGATCATTTGTCTGATTTCGCTCTTTCTTTGAAGAGGTAACCGCGCTAATCGCGTTTGTTTCTTGTAAGATACCCATTCGGTTTGGTTTGCCTCGCGTTGCGGGGCGAAGTTGTTTTTCACAATCTAGTGACAGGTTGGTTTATGAGTGCGAATACCGATGCTCAAGGGAGCGGGCGCGGCCTACAAGCGCTGAAATGGCTGGTTGTCGCCGTGCTGCTGATCGTGGCCATCGTAGGTAACTTCCTTTACCGTGATGTGAGTCTGCCACTGCGCGCGATGGCTGTAGTCCTGATTATTGCGATTGCTGGTGCCGTAGCATTATTGACAACTCAAGGTAAGGCTACCGTGGCGTTTGCCCGTGAAGCGCGTACCGAAATGCGCAAGGTCATCTGGCCAACGCGTCAGGAAACGTTGCACACAACATTGATCGTGGCTGCGGTCACCGCTGTCATGTCACTGATTCTGTGGGGACTGGATGGTATTCTAGTCCGTCTGGTTTCGTTTATTACTGGCCTGAGGTTCTAAGATGTCTGAAGCCCCTAAAAAGCGTTGGTACGTCGTTCAGGCGTTTTCCGGTTTTGAAGGCCGCGTAGCTCAATCGCTGCGTGAGCACATTAAACTGCACAACATGGAAGAGTTGTTCGGTGAAGTCATGGTGCCGACTGAAGAAGTCGTTGAAATCCGTGGCGGTCAACGTCGCAAAAGCGAGCGTAAATTTTTCCCTGGTTACGTATTAGTTCAGATGGTGATGGAAGATGCCAGCTGGCACTTAGTGCGTAGCGTGCCGCGTGTGATGGGCTTTATCGGTGGTACTTCTGATCGTCCAGCTCCAATCAGTGACAAAGAAGTTGATGCCATCATGAACCGTTTGCAGCAGGTTGGTGATAAGCCTCGTCCGAAAACGATGTTCGAGCCAGGCGAAATGGTTCGCGTCAGCGATGGTCCATTTGCCGACTTTAACGGTGTGGTTGAAGAAGTTGACTACGAAAAAAGCCGCTTGAAAGTTTCGGTTTCTATCTTTGGTCGAGCGACCCCGGTAGAGCTGGACTTTAGTCAGGTTGAAAAAGGCTGATAAAAAATTAAGCAACCATAGCGATTGCTGATTGCCAGAGGCGCGAAATTAAACTACAATTTCGCGCCTTTTGTTTTTATACGCACCCCATTTTCGAATGTGTCGCGTGTAAACGTTTTGCAAATAACGGGGAGCCTCTTTGAGGCGATATTACCCAATCGAGGATATTTACCATGGCCAAGAAAGTACAAGCCTACGTTAAGCTGCAAGTTGCAGCTGGTATGGCAAACCCAAGTCCGCCAGTTGGTCCAGCTCTGGGTCAGCAAGGCGTTAACATCATGGAATTCTGTAAGGCGTTCAATGCTAAGACTGACAGCATTGAAAAAGGTCTGCCAATTCCGGTTGTTATTACCGTTTATTCTGACCGTTCTTTCACCTTCGTTACCAAAACTCCTCCAGCAGCAGTACTGCTGAAGAAAGCAGCTGGTATCAAGTCTGGTTCTGGCAAGCCGAACAAAGACAAAGTAGGTAAAGTAACGAGTGCTCAGGTTCGTGAAATCGCAGAAACCAAAGCTGCGGACATGACTGGTTCTGACGTTGAAGCGATGATTCGCTCCATCGAAGGTACTGCTCGTTCCATGGGCCTGGTAGTGGAGGACTAAGAAATGGCTAAGCTGACCAAGCGCATGCGCGTGATCCGTGACAAAGTTGATGTTACTAAACAATATGACATCACTGAAGCCGTTGCTCTGTTAAAAGAGCTGGCCACTGCTAAATTCGTTGAAAGTGTTGACGTTGCTGTCAACCTTGGCATCGATGCTCGTAAATCTGACCAAAACGTACGTGGCGCTACCGTTCTGCCACACGGCACCGGTCGTTCAGTACGCGTTGCTGTATTTACTCAGGGTGCAAACGCTGAAGCTGCTAAAGCTGCAGGCGCTGAACTGGTAGGTATGGAAGATCTGGCAGAACAGATCAAAAAAGGCGAAATGAACTTCGACGTAGTTATCGCATCTCCAGATGCAATGCGCGTTGTTGGCCAGTTGGGTCAGGTTCTGGGTCCACGTGGCCTGATGCCAAACCCTAAAGTTGGTACTGTAACTCCTAACGTTGCTGAAGCGGTTAAGAACGCTAAAGCAGGTCAGGTTCGTTATCGTAACGACAAAAACGGCATCATTCACAGCACCATCGGCAAAGTTGACTTCGACTCTAACCAGTTGAAAGAAAACTTGGAAGCTCTGCTGGTTGCTCTGAAGAAAGCTAAACCTGCGACTGCTAAAGGCGTTTTCATCAAGAAAATCAGCCTGTCCACCACCATGGGTGCTGGCGTAGCGATCGAACAGGGTAGCCTGACCGCAGTAGCTAACTAATTCTCTTAGAGAATAGCTAATTGCGTTTTCGCTTTACGCGGGCGCTAGATTTGTATAAAATCTGACGCCCGCATATTCTCTATCGAATGCTCTTTAGCGAATATAGCGAACGAATTTTCGGTTGGAGTCTGGCCTTATCCAGACCTCCGTCCAAGACCGCAGGTGCGTCGAAAGACGCTTAATCGTCCTGCGTAGACGGTGACAGAACCTAAAAAATCTTTTTGATTACTGGATTCTGCTCACCGTATTTAACGCCTAAACCGTTTTCGGTATTAGGTGATGTGAGTTCCGGGGAATCCTCCCCGGCCAAAATCCAGGAGCTAAAGCTAATGGCATTAAATCTTCAAGACAAACAAGCGATTGTTGCTGAAGTCATCGAAGTAGCCAAAGGCGCGCACTCTGCTGTTATCGCTGACTCTCGTGGCGTAACCGTAGATAAAATGACTGAACTGCGTAAAGCAGGTCGTGAAGCTGGCGTTTACATGCGTGTTGTTCGCAACACCTTGATGCGTCGCATCGTTGAAGGCACTCCTTTCGAATGCCTGAAAGACACGTTTGTTGGTCCAACCTTAGTTGCATTTTCTATGGAACACCCGGGCGCTGCTGCTCGTCTGTTCAAAGATTTCGCGAAAGCGAATGCAAAATTTGAGGTTAAAGCTGCAGCCTTTGAAGGTGAGTTGATTCCAGCGGCTCAGATCGACCGCCTGGCAACTCTGCCAACTTACGAAGAAGCAATCGCACGCCTGATGGCAACCATGAAAGAAGCCTCTGCAGGCAAATTGGTTCGCACTCTGGCTGCTCTGCGCGATCAGAAAGAAGCTGCTTAATCAGCCTTTCTTTTCTAACGTGTTTGCTTACGTATAATCTATTTCTGAATTTTAGGAACAATTTTTATGTCTATCTCTAAAGACGATATCTTGAATGCAGTTTCCGAAATGTCTGTAATGGACGTTGTTGAACTGATCTCCATGATGGAAGAGAAGTTCGGTGTTTCTGCTGCTGCAGCTGTAGCTGTTGCTGCAGGTCCAGCTGAAGCTGCTGAAGAAAAAACTGAATTCGACGTTATTCTGAAAGCTGCTGGCGCTAACAAAGTTGCTGTAATCAAAGCAGTACGTGGCGCAACTGGTCTGGGCTTGAAAGAAGCTAAAGATCTGGTTGAATCTGCACCAGCTGCACTGAAAGAAGGCGTTAGCAAAGATGACGCTGAAGCACTGAAAAAATCTCTGGAAGAAGCTGGCGCTGAAGTTGAAGTTAAATAAGCCAACTCTTTTGGTAGCAGCCTAAGCAATTAGGCTGATGGCTGGTGACTTTTTGGTCACCAGCCTTTTTGCGCTGTAAAGGATGTTAGTGGTATTTCACACTGTTTGACCACTAGTATTCCCTCAATACTTGTTTCTATCTTCGACTTAATATATTGCCGTTTTCCACTTCGGGAGTTCCGGAGTAAAGCGCAACGAAATGGTTTAAGAGTGATAGAAACAAGTATTGCGAGAGGTGTTTCTGCCTTTCGGTCACAAAATGGTGTTGCATGAACTGTCCTACTAGGACGGACAGAGTGGGTCACTGATCAGCGAGCTGAGGAACCCTATGGTTTACTCCTATACCGAGAAAAAACGTATTCGTAAGGATTTTGGTAAGCGTCCACAAGTTTTGGACATACCTTATCTCCTTTCTATCCAGCTTGACTCGTTCCAGAAATTTATCGAGCAAGATCCGGAAGGGCAACACGGCCTGGAAGCAGCATTCCGTTCCGTATTCCCAATCCAGAGTTACAGTGGTAATTCCGAGCTGCAGTATGTCAGCTATCGTCTCGGTGAGCCGGTATTCGATGTTAAAGAATGCCAGATCCGTGGCGTAACTTACTCCGCTCCGCTGCGCGTTAAACTGCGTTTGGTTATTTACGAGCGTGAGGCGCCGGAAGGCACCGTTAAAGACATCAAAGAACAAGAAGTCTACATGGGTGAAATTCCACTCATGACTGATAACGGGACTTTCGTTATCAACGGTACTGAGCGCGTAATCGTATCTCAGTTGCACCGTAGCCCAGGCGTGTTCTTTGACAGCGATAAGGGTAAAACCCATTCATCGGGTAAAGTGCTGTATAACGCACGTATCATCCCTTACCGTGGTTCATGGTTAGACTTCGAATTCGATCCGAAAGACAACCTGTTTGTGCGTATTGACCGTCGCCGTAAATTACCTGCGACCATTATTCTGCGCGCATTAAACTTTACGACTGAACAGATCCTTGAGCTGTTCTTCGACAAAGTTGTCTTCGAGATTCGTGATAATAAACTGCAGATGGAGCTTGTTCCAGAACGTCTGCGTGGCGAAACTGCGTCCTTCGATATCGAAGCTGACGGTAAGGTCTATGTTGAAAAAGGCCGCCGTATTACCGCACGCCACATTCGCCAATTGGAAAAAGACGGCATTACGCTGATCGAAGTTCCGGTTGAGTACATTGCTGGTAAAGTCGTCGCTAAAGATTATATCGACGAAAATACCGGTGAGCTGATCTGTGCAGCTAACATGGAGCTGTCACTGGATCTGCTGGCTAAGCTGAGCCAAGCGGGTTACAAGCGTATCGAAACGCTGTTCACCAACGACTTGGATCACGGTGCTTATATTTCTGAGACCATTCGCGTCGATCCAACTAGCGACCGCTTGAGCGCGCTGGTTGAAATCTATCGCATGATGCGTCCTGGTGAGCCACCAACACGCGAAGCAGCTGAAAACCTGTTCGAGAACCTGTTCTTCTCTGAAGACCGCTATGATCTGTCTGCGGTTGGTCGTATGAAGTTCAACCGTTCTCTGTTGCGTGAAGAGATTGAAGGCTCCGGTATCCTGAGCAAAGACGACATCATTGAAGTGATGCGTAAACTCATCGATATCCGTAACGGTAAAGGCGAAGTGGACGATATCGACCACTTGGGTAACCGTCGTATCCGTTCCGTGGGCGAAATGGCTGAGAACCAGTTCCGTGTAGGTCTGGTGCGTGTTGAGCGTGCAGTGAAAGAGCGTCTGTCTCTGGGCGACCTCGATATGCTGATGCCTCAGGACATGATCAATGCCAAGCCAATTTCTGCCGCAGTGAAAGAGTTCTTTGGTTCCAGCCAGCTGTCTCAGTTTATGGACCAGAACAACCCACTGTCAGAAATTACGCATAAGCGTCGTATCTCCGCGTTGGGCCCAGGTGGTTTGACTCGTGAGCGCGCAGGCTTTGAAGTTCGAGACGTTCATCCGACTCACTACGGTCGTGTATGTCCAATCGAAACGCCTGAAGGTCCAAACATCGGTCTGATCAACTCCCTGTCTGTTTATGCACAGACTAACGAATATGGCTTCTTGGAAACCCCATACCGCCGCGTTCGTGATGGAATTGTAACTGATGAAATTCATTACCTGTCTGCTATTGAAGAAGGCAACTACGTCATCGCTCAGGCGAACTCCAACTTGGACGACGAAGGCCGCTTCATTGAAGATCTGGTTACTTGCCGTAGCAAAGGCGAATCAAGCTTGTTCAGCCGCGATCAGGTTGACTACATGGACGTTTCCACCCAGCAGGTGGTTTCCGTCGGTGCTTCTCTGATCCCGTTCTTGGAACACGATGACGCCAACCGTGCATTGATGGGTGCGAACATGCAACGTCAGGCCGTTCCGACTCTGCGCGCTGATAAGCCGCTGGTTGGTACCGGTATGGAACGTGCTGTAGCCGTCGACTCCGGTGTTACCGCTGTTGCTAAACGTGGTGGTGTAATCCAATACGTTGATGCTTCTCGTATCGTTATCAAAGTTAACGAAGATGAGATGTATCCGGGCGAAGCAGGCATTGATATTTACAACCTGACCAAATACACCCGTTCTAACCAGAACACCTGCATCAGCCAGATGCCGTGTGTCAATCTGGGTGAACCCATCGAGCGTGGCGACGTGCTGGCTGACGGCCCGTCTACCGATCTGGGTGAATTGGCTCTGGGTCAGAACATGCGCGTGGCATTCATGCCATGGAACGGTTACAACTTCGAAGACTCCATCTTGGTGTCTGAGCGTGTTGTACAAGAAGATCGCTTTACTTCTATCCACATTCAAGAACTGGCTTGTGTGTCTCGTGACACCAAACTGGGGCCTGAAGAGATCACCGCTGACATCCCTAACGTGGGTGAAGCTGCGCTCTCTAAACTGGATGAATCCGGTATCGTTTATATCGGTGCGGAAGTGAAAGGTGGCGACATTCTGGTTGGTAAGGTAACGCCTAAAGGTGAAACCCAACTGACTCCAGAAGAGAAACTGCTGCGTGCTATCTTCGGTGAGAAAGCGTCTGATGTTAAAGACTCTTCTCTGCGCGTTCCAAACAGCGTTTCTGGTACCGTTATCGATGTGCAGGTCTTTACTCGTGATGGCGTAGAGAAAGACAAACGTGCGCTTGAAATCGAAGAGATGCAGCTGAAGCAGGCTAAGAAAGACCTGACTGAAGAACTGCAGATCTTGGAAGCTGGCTTGTTTGCCCGTATCCACGACGTTCTGGTATCTGGTGGTGTTGAAGCTGAGAAATTGGCTAAGCTGCCACGCGACCGCTGGTTAGAACTGGGTCTGGCTGATGAAGCTAAACAGAACCAGTTGGAACAGCTGGCTGAGCAGTACGACGAGCTGAAATCTGATTTCGAGAAGAAACTGGATGCTAAGCGTCGTAAGATCACTCAGGGCGACGATCTGGCACCAGGCGTACTGAAAATTGTTAAGGTTTATCTGGCTGTTAAACGTCAGATCCAGCCTGGTGACAAGATGGCAGGCCGCCACGGTAACAAGGGTGTTATCTCCAAGATCAACCCGATCGAAGATATGCCTTACGATGAAAACGGTACTCCGGTAGACATCGTACTGAACCCGCTGGGCGTACCATCACGTATGAACATCGGTCAGATTCTGGAAACCCACTTAGGTATGGCTGCGAAAGGTATTGGTGAGAAAATTAACGCCATGCTGAAGCAGCAGCAGGAAGTGGCCAAGCTGCGTGAGTTCATTCAGAAAGCCTACGATCTGGGCGATAACACGCGTCAGACCGTTGATCTGAGCACCTTCACCGACGACGAAGTTATGCGTCTGGCTGAGAACCTGAAAAAAGGTCTGCCAATCGCAACACCAGTCTTCGATGGTGCGAAAGAGAAAGAAATCAAAGAGCTTCTGACGTTAGGTGGCATCCCTACCTCTGGTCAGATTACGCTGTTTGATGGCCGTACCGGCGAGCAGTTCGAGCGCCAGGTTACTGTCGGCTACATGTATATGCTGAAACTGAACCACTTGGTTGATGACAAAATGCATGCGCGTTCTACCGGTTCTTACAGCCTGGTTACTCAGCAGCCGCTGGGTGGTAAGGCTCAGTTCGGTGGTCAGCGCTTCGGTGAGATGGAAGTATGGGCACTGGAAGCGTATGGCGCTGCCTACACGCTGCAGGAAATGCTGACCGTCAAGTCCGACGATGTAAACGGCCGTACCAAGATGTACAAAAACATCGTGGATGGCGACCACCGTATGGAACCAGGCATGCCGGAATCCTTCAACGTGTTGTTGAAAGAAATCCGCTCGCTCGGTATTAACATTGAGCTGGAAGACGAGTAATTCGTTCATTCGAATTATAAGTAACACCAGCCGCTAAGCGCCCTGTGAAAGCGGGGTGCTTAGTCAGTGGTTGCACTGGTCACAGGGGCATTTGGGTGGTATCCGAATGCCCAACAGGTCTAACTCCGACAGGAGCCAATCCGTGAAAGACTTACTGAAGTTTCTGAAAGCTCAAACTAAGACCGAAGAGTTTGACGCGATCAAAATTGCTCTGGCCTCGCCAGACATGATCCGTTCTTGGTCTTTCGGCGAAGTTAAGAAGCCGGAAACCATTAACTACCGTACGTTCAAACCAGAACGTGACGGCCTTTTCTGCGCCCGTATCTTTGGGCCGGTAAAAGATTACGAATGCCTGTGCGGTAAGTACAAGCGTTTAAAACACCGCGGTGTTATCTGCGAAAAATGTGGTGTTGAAGTTACTCAGACTAAAGTACGTCGTGAGCGTATGGGCCATATCGAACTGGCTTCTCCGACTGCACACATCTGGTTCCTGAAATCACTGCCATCCCGTATCGGCCTGTTGTTAGACATGCCTCTGCGTGATATTGAGCGCGTACTGTACTTCGAATCTTATGTTGTGGTTGAAGGCGGTATGACCAATCTGGAACGTCGTCAGATCCTGACTGAAGAGCAGTATCTGGACGCTCTGGAAGAGTTCGGTGACGAATTCGACGCGAAGATGGGTGCTGAAGCTATCCAAGGTCTGTTGAAAAACATGGATCTGGAAGCGGAATGCGAACAGCTGCGTGAAGAGTTGAACGAAACCAACTCCGAAACCAAACGTAAAAAGCTGACCAAGCGTATCAAACTGCTGGAAGCGTTCGTTCAGTCTGGTAACAAACCAGAGTGGATGATCCTGACCGTTCTGCCGGTTCTGCCGCCAGATCTGCGCCCATTGGTACCGCTGGATGGTGGTCGTTTCGCGACTTCTGACCTGAACGATCTGTATCGTCGCGTCATTAACCGTAACAACCGTCTGAAACGTCTGCTGGATCTGGCTGCGCCGGATATCATCGTACGCAACGAAAAACGTATGCTTCAGGAAGCGGTTGACGCCCTGTTGGATAACGGTCGTCGTGGTCGTGCGATCACCGGTTCAAACAAACGTCCTCTGAAATCTTTGGCCGATATGATCAAAGGTAAACAGGGTCGTTTCCGTCAGAACCTGTTGGGTAAACGTGTTGACTACTCCGGTCGTTCTGTAATCACCGTAGGTCCATACCTGCGTCTGCATCAGTGCGGTCTGCCTAAGAAAATGGCTCTGGAACTGTTCAAGCCGTTCATCTATGGCAAGCTGGAACTGCGTGGTCTTGCTACCACCATTAAAGCTGCGAAGAAAATGGTTGAGCGCGAAGAAGCTGTTGTTTGGGATATCCTAGACGAAGTTATCCGCGAACACCCAGTGATGCTGAACCGTGCACCAACCCTGCACCGTTTGGGTATCCAGGCATTTGAACCGTTACTGATCGAAGGTAAAGCTATTCAGCTGCACCCGCTGGTCTGTGCGGCGTATAACGCCGACTTCGATGGTGACCAGATGGCTGTTCACGTACCGTTGACGCTGGAAGCCCAGTTGGAAGCGCGTGCGTTGATGATGTCTACCAACAACATTCTGTCACCAGCGAACGGCGAGCCAATCATCGTTCCTTCTCAGGACGTTGTATTGGGTCTGTATTACATGACTCGTGACTGTGTTAACGCCAAAGGCGAAGGCATGGTTCTGAGCGGCCCTAAAGAAGCAGAGCGTATCTATCGCGCTGGTCTGGCTTCTCTGCATGCTCGCGTTAAAGTGCGTATCACGCAAACCGAGAAAAATGCAGAAGGCGAATGGGTTACAACTACCGGCTTGGTCGATACCACCGTTGGTCGTGCGATTCTGTGGATGATTGTGCCTCAGGGCCTGCCATACAGCATCGTTAACCAGCCGTTGGGTAAAAAAGCGATCTCCAAGATGCTGAACACGTGTTACCGCATCCTGGGTCTGAAACCGACCGTTATCTTTGCTGACCAGATCATGTACACCGGTTTTGCCTACGCTGCGCGTTCAGGTGCTTCCGTTGGTATCGATGATATGGTTATCCCAGAGAAGAAAGTGGAAATCATTTCTGAAGCTGAAGCCGAAGTGGCTGAGATTCAGGAACAGTTCCAGTCTGGTCTGGTTACAGCGGGCGAACGTTACAACAAAGTCATCGATATCTGGGCTGCGGCCAACGAACGTGTTGCTAAAGCGATGATGGAAAACCTGTCTACCGAGCTGGTTATTAACAGCAAAGGTGAAGAAGAGCGTCAGGTTTCCTTCAACAGCATCTTTATGATGGCCGACTCCGGTGCTCGTGGTTCTGCTGCGCAGATTCGTCAGCTGGCCGGTATGCGTGGTCTGATGGCTAAGCCAGACGGCTCCATCATCGAAACGCCAATCACCGCGAACTTCCGTGAAGGTCTGAACGTACTCCAGTACTTCATCTCTACTCACGGTGCTCGTAAAGGCTTGGCGGATACCGCACTGAAAACTGCGAACTCCGGTTACCTGACTCGTCGTCTGGTAGACGTAGCGCAAGACTTGGTCGTTATCGAAGATGACTGCGGTACTCATAACGGTATCGTGATGACTCCGGTTATCGAAGGTGGTGATGTTAAAGAACCACTGCGCGACCGCGTATTGGGTCGTGTGACGGCTGAAGAAGTTCTGAAGCCGGGCACTGCAGACATTCTGGTTCCGCGCAACACCCTGCTGAATGAAAAATGGTGTGATCTGTTAGAAGAACACTCCGTTGACATCATCAAGGTTCGTTCTGTTGTTAGCTGTGAAACCGACTTCGGTGTGTGTGCGCACTGCTATGGTCGTGACTTGGCTCGTGGCCACATCATCAACAAGGGTGAGGCAATCGGGGTTATCGCGGCACAGTCCATCGGTGAACCAGGTACACAGCTGACGATGCGTACGTTCCACATCGGTGGTGCGGCATCTCGTGCAGCAGCAGAGTCCAGCATTCAGGTGAAAAACAAAGGTCATCTGAAACTGAACAACGCTAAGTTCGTTCTGAATAGCGATAAGAAGCTGGTTATTACGTCTCGTAATACCGAGCTGAAACTGATCGACGAATTCGGACGTACTAAAGAAAGCTATAAAGTGCCTTACGGTTCTGTTATGGCTAAAGGCGATGGCGCTGAAGTTAATGGCGGCGAAACCGTAGCGAACTGGGACCCGCATACCATGCCGGTTGTTTCAGAAGTTAGTGGTTTCATCCGTTTCACTGACATCATCGATACCCAGACCATTACCCGCCAGACTGATGAACTGACCGGTTTGTCTTCTCTGGTCGTTCTGGACTCTGCAGAGCGTACCGGTAGCGGTAAAGATCTGCGTCCAGCGCTGAAAATCGTTGATGCTAAAGGCAACGATGTATTGATCCCAGGCACTGATATGGCTGCTCAATACTTCCTGCCGGGTAAAGCGATTGTTCAGTTGGAAGATGGTGCTCAGATCCATGCTGGTGACACCTTGGCGCGTATTCCTCAGGAGTCCGGCGGTACCAAGGATATTACCGGTGGTCTGCCACGCGTTGCTGACCTGTTTGAAGCACGTCGTCCGAAAGAGCCTGCGATTCTGGCAGAAATTACTGGCGTCATTTCCTTCGGTAAAGAAACCAAAGGTAAACGTCGTCTGGTAATTACTCCTCTGGATGGTAGCGAACCGTACGAAGAGATGATTCCTAAATGGCGTCAGCTGAACGTATTCGAAGGCGAACGTGTAGAACGTGGTGACGTGGTTTCCGATGGTCCAGAATCTCCGCATGACATTCTGCGTCTGCGTGGCGTTCATGCTGTGACTCGTTATATCACCAACGAAGTGCAGGACGTTTACCGTCTGCAAGGCGTTAAGATTAACGATAAACACATCGAAGTCATCGTACGTCAGATGCTGCGTAAAGCAACCATCGAAAGTGCTGGTAGCTCCGAGTTCCTGGAAGGCGAACAGGTTGAATTCTCTCGCGTTAAAATCGCGAACCGTGAGCTGGAAGCTAACGGCAAGATTGCGGCAACTTACAGCCGTGACCTGCTGGGTATCACCAAAGCTTCACTGGCGACTGAGTCCTTCATCTCTGCGGCTTCGTTCCAGGAAACAACTCGCGTACTGACCGAAGCGGCCGTTGCGGGTAAACGCGACGAACTGCGCGGCCTGAAAGAAAACGTAATCGTGGGTCGTCTGATCCCAGCCGGTACCGGTTATGCTTATCATCAGGATCGTGCGCGCCGTAAAGCTCAGGGCGAAGCGCCTGTAGTTCCACAGGTGAGCGCTGAAGAAGCAACTGCTAACTTGGCAGAGCTGCTGAACGCTAGCATGCGTGGTGACGACGAGTAATCGTTGATCCAAGCCTAATAAAAGCCGCTCTTCGGAGCGGTTTTTTTATACCTGAGATTTAAGCGTTAGTCGTAGCCGGAGGAAGAATAACCGAGTCATAGAAACTCGGTTATTCTGTTTTGGTTAGCGAAGCTTAGGGGATGAATGAGCTCCGATCGATGTTCAAACTACATCGATAGAGGAACGTTATGCCGCCTAATTTATATTTTCACGCAGTTATCCCAACAGTGGAATGGTTATTGATAGATAATTGGATCTGTTACATTTTTTCCTCTAGCGATGCGTACCTCTTCCCAAATATCCATCCCAATCTTTCCATACCGGCTGTAGCCCCGATGATAAAAGCACATCAGCCACTTGGGCTGGAGTACGAGCATCGTGCGGGGTAAACTGCTCTAATTCTGGATGATTATCGGCATATCCTCCCGGCTGAGTTTTTGAAAACGCGCTGACGTTATTGATTGCAAGTGGCACGACGTTATCTCTAAACGCTGGCGACTCTCGGGTGGAGAGGGAAAGCTCGATCTCTGGGGCAAATAGCCGGAATGCGCAGATAGTTTGTACTAACTGAGCTTCATCCATAATGGATGCTGGTTCTATACCTCCAGTACATGGGCGTAGACGCGGGAAAGAAATAGAGTACCGGCTTTGCCAATAGGTTCGCTGTAGCCATGTTAAATGCTCCGCAACCATGAAGCAGTCTGTACGCCAGTTGTCAGATAGCCCAATCAGTGCACCGATCCCGATCTTGTAGATCCCTGCTTTTCCTAGCCGATCGGGTGTTTCCAATCGCCAGAAGAAATCTTGTTTGTTCCCTTTGAGATGGTGTTGTGCATAAACCGAAGGGTGATAGGTTTCCTGATATACCATTACGCCATCCAGCCCTAGCGTTTTCAGCTCTGCATATTCATCCTGCGCTAGCGGTTGAACTTCCATCATCAGTGAGCTGAAATGGCGACGAATCTGTGGCAAATGCTGACGAAAGTAATCCATCCCAACTTTTGCCTGATGTTCGCCGGTGACGAGTAACAGGCTGTCGAATCCCATGGCGCGGATAGCGGTGCATTCGCGCTCAATCTCTTCGGCATCTAATGTCTTACGCTTGAGCCGGTTACTCATAGAAAAACCACAATAGGTACAGTCGTTAGCACACAGATTAGAGAGGTAGAGTGGGACGTAAAAACCTACCGTATTGCCGAAGCGTTGGCGTGTGAGCTGTTGAGCCTTGCGTGCCATAGGCTCAAGGTAGTGTGCCGCCGCAGGCGAAAGTAGAGCCAGCATATCTTCACCATCGGGGCGAGAAGCCTGCAATGCACGCTCCACGTCGGCGTTAGTTTTGCTGTTGATCCTAAGCCCAATATCATCCCAATCTAACTGCAGCCAGCGTTGAGTGAATGTTTCCACGGTTAGGCATCCTATTTTATGGTGTGCAAGAAACCCGTTAATGGGCTGGTGGCGTTTGCTTGGGAACTTTGGCGACCTAACCCGCTTTGATAAGCGATTCGTCCCGCCTCGACCGCTAGCCTAAACGCTTTAGCCATTGCTACAGGATCGCGAGCCACAGCAATGGCCGTGTTAACCAAAACGGCATCAGCACCGAGCTCCATTGCTGCGCTTGCATGGCTTGGTGCGCCGATCCCAGCATCAACGACGACGGGGACTTTGGCCTGCTCTATGATGATTTGCAGAAAATCGCGGGTGATAATTCCCTGATTGGAACCGATAGGCGAACCAAGAGGCATCACCGCCGCGCAGCCCACCTCCTCTAAACGTTTACAGAGAACAGGATCGGCTCCGCAGTAGGGAAGAACCACAAATCCTTCTTCTACCAATATTTCGGCCGCTTTGAGTGTTTCGATAGGATCAGGCAGCAGATAGCGAACGTCGGGATGTATTTCCAGTTTTATCCAGTGAGTACCAAGGGCTTCTCGCGCTAGTTTCGCGGCAAAAATGGCTTCCTCTGCGGTTTTTGCACCTGAGGTATTCGGAAGCAGGTTTGCGCCTAGCTGAAGCAGCGGCGCAAGAATGGCATCATTGCCGCTTTTCAGATCGACACGTTTCATCGCCATAGTGATGAGCTGCGAACCCGATTCATGCAATGCCGTTAGCATTTTATCCGCCGAGGAAAACTTTCCTGTTCCGGTAAACAGGCGTGATGAAAAAGTTTTATCTGCAATTTGTAGCATCTTAACCTCCGGCAATTGCTTGGAATACCACCACTTCATCTCCTTCGGCTAGCTGTTGCGTCGCCCAATTTTCGCGCGGGAGAATGGTTTGATTGAGCGCTAGAGCAGTGCCCTGTTGATGGCGGCCTAACTGGAGCATCAATGATTCAACGCTGGTAGCTGCGCTGAGGGTGACACATTCATCGTTAACCATAATCTTCATGCGGCGATGCCTCCGCAGACGGGGCAGGTTGGAGAGCGTTTTAAATTGAAGGTACGCCAGCTTTGTTGGCGGCCATCGAATAAGCGCAGCTTTCCTGATAAGGCCGAGGGCATTCCTGCCAGCATTTTGATGGCTTCAAGAGCCTGTAGCGTACCGATAACGCCAACGACGGGGCCAAGTACACCAGCATTGCGGCAATTACGCTGTGGCTCAATGTTGTCTGGCCACAGACACCGATAGCAACCCTGATCGTATGGCGGTTCAATCACCATCAGCTGACCGCCGAATCCCACGGCACTGCCGCTAATCAATGGTTTAGCCTGCGCAAAGCAAGCGGCGTTCACCGCCTGACGTGTGGGCATGTTATCGCTACAATCGAGGACTAAATCTGCATGCGCTACGGCTTTGGCAAGGGAAGCGCATTCTAAATGCTCGGGTAGTGTTATCAATTCAACCTGAGGATTAAGTTCTTGTAAGTGATGCTTGGCGGTTTCTGCCTTTGACCGCCCAAGATCGTCGGTTCGATATAGGATCTGACGCTGAAGATTGCTGATGTGCAGGCGATCGCCATCGGCAAGCATGATCTTACCGACGCCAGCGGCCGCAAGATACATTGCTGCTGGCGCTCCTAATCCGCCAAGTCCCACGATAAGTACGCTGCTGGTACTGAGTTTTTCTTGTCCTTGAGAGCTAATTTCTTCCAGTAGGAGTTGGCGACTATAGCGCATGAAGTCTTGATCGCTAAGCATCGTTGGCTCTCCTGTTTTCTATCAGCTGTAAGAGCGTATCGGTGGCTGCCAGCCAGTCTTGCGCCTGAGTGATCGCGCTAACCACGGCAATGCTGCCGACACCACAGTCAAGCACTGCGGGCACTCGGTCGATGCTGATACCGCCAATGGCAACGGTAGGGTAATTAGGAATACGCGCGACTTGACGCTTGAGGTCAGCCAGCCCCTGAGGGGCGGAAGGCATCAGCTTGGTTTGGGTCGGAAATATATGTCCCAGTGCGATGTAGGAGGGGCGGTAGGATAGAGCGCGATCCATTTCGATATCATCGTGGGTTGAGAGACCGAGTCTGAGATGAGCTGCGCTGATTGCGGACAAATCAGCGGTATCTAGGTCTTCCTGTCCGAGGTGAACGCCGTAGGCTCGGTGTTTGATAGCGAGCTGCCAGTAGTCGTTGATAAACAAACGCGCCTGATAGTGTCGACCCAGTGCGATAGCCTGCGCGATATCGGTTTCCACCGCATTTTCGCTTTGGTCTTTGATGCGTAGCTGGATAGTGCGCACACCCGCCTTTAGCAGGCGTTCGATCCACTCAACGCTATCAACGACGGGGTAAAGACCAAGACGTTGTTCGGTAGAGGGAAAGGGGGCGGTGCGAGAATGAGTTAACGGAGCCATCAGTTTTTCTCCGTCTGCAGGTCGCTGGTGGTGTGGTAAATCTCGCCACCTTTAGCACGAAAAGCCTCAGACATCTGAGCCATGCCAATTTCTACAGGCTGTGGCGCTGACGCTTCTTGTTTGGCTGCATAGTCGCGCACTTCCTGAGAGATCTTCATCGAACAGAATTTTGGCCCGCACATTGAACAGAAATGTGCCACTTTGCCCGATTCCTGTGGCAGAGTTTCGTCGTGATAGGCTCGGGCGGTATGAGGATCAAGTGCCAGATTGAATTGATCTTCCCAGCGAAATTCGAAGCGAGCTTTAGACATGGCATTATCACGGATCTGAGCTCCAGGATGCCCTTTGGCAAGATCGGCTGCGTGGGCTGCGATCTTGTAAGTGATTAGCCCCTGTTTTACGTCTTCTTTATTGGGTAAACCTAAATGCTCTTTTGGTGTGACGTAGCACAGCATGGCACAGCCAAACCAACCAATCATGGCGGCACCAATACCTGAAGTGAAATGGTCATAGCCGGGAGCAATATCTGTCGTTAACGGACCTAATGTATAGAATGGCGCCTCGTGGCAATGCTCCAACTCTTCGGTCATGTTACGGCGGATCATTTGCATCGGCACATGCCCCGGTCCTTCAATCATGACTTGTACATCATATTCCCAAGCAATTTTAGTCAACTCGCCAAGTGTATGTAGTTCAGCAAATTGTGCTTCGTCATTGGCGTCTTGAATTGAACCCGGACGCAGGCCGTCACCCAAGGATAATGCAACGTCATAGGCTGCGCAGATTTGGCAGATTTCGCGGAAGCGCTCGTACAGGAAATTCTCTTTATGATGCGAAAGGCACCATTTCGCCATGATAGAGCCACCGCGTGAAACGATACCGGTTAGACGTTTAGCGGTCATTGGGACATAGCGCAGCAGCACTCCCGCATGAATGGTGAAATAGTCTACGCCTTGTTCCGCTTGTTCTAAGAGTGTATCGCGGAATATTTCCCAGTTTAGGTTCTCGGCAATGCCGTTAACTTTCTCCAACGCTTGATAGATTGGAACGGTGCCGATAGGAACCGGGCTGTTACGTAAGATCCATTCGCGAGTTTCATGAATATAGCGGCCAGTGGACAGGTCCATGACGGTGTCTGCTCCCCAGCGCGTTGACCAAACCAGTTTTTCGACCTCTTCTTCTATCGAGGAAGTGACCGCTGAGTTACCAATGTTGGCATTGACCTTCACCAGAAAGTTACGGCCAATGATCATCGGCTCAGACTCAGGGTGATTGATATTGGAAGGGATAATGGCGCGGCCAGCAGCCACTTCACTACGGACAAATTCGGCGGTGATATCTTTTGGCAGCAGTGCACCAAAATTTTGTCCTGGATGCTGCTGACGCAGCACTTCACCACGGATACGTTCGCGCCCCATATTTTCGCGAATGGCAATAAACTCCATTTCGGGCGTGATGATACCTTGTCGAGCGTAGTGGAGCTGTGTAACGCATTTACCTGATTTCGCGCGTCGTGGCTGTGGCAGATTCTCGAAGCGTAAATGATCTAAACCTTCATCGGCTAAGCGTTGCTGTGTGTAGGCGGAGCTGAGCTGTTCCAGCGATTCGGTATCATCGCGTTCTACGATCCAGCGATCACGGAGTGGTTTTAACCCACTGCGCACGTCAAGTTCAGCATGGGGATCGCCATAAGGGCCCGCAGTGTCATAGACAGGGATTGGCTCGTTGGGTTCGTATTGTGGGTTCTCTTTGCTGCCGCCAAGCAACGTTGGGCTGAGCTGAATTTCGCGCATCGGTACGCGAATATCACTACGCGAACCCGTTAGATAAATGCGTTGCGAGTTTGGATAGGCCTCGCCGCGAAGATGATCGATAAAACTTTGTGCTTCTGCGCGTTGCTCGCGGCGAGAAAGCGGAGTACGAGTTGTTGCATTGTTATTCATAGACATAGCAAATTCCTACCAGTGTTCTGGTTTAACAGTGATTAAAAAATCAAGTTGGAGAATTGCTTGTCTGGAGCTCGGAGGGAGTAATGGATAGCCGTCACCCAGTCAGATCTCGATAGATTGCTGGTAGGTGATAATAGATTACTCTTGTTCCCTTCGCGGGTATTAACCCGATCAGGTTCCGCGGATCCCGAATTAACGGTCTCAGCCTGTAGGGGAAAACTTTTCCCGCTCACTAGGCACTCCGACAAGAGCGCCCAGTGTAGGAGCGGGAAGACAAAACTGCAAGCTGTTAACTAAGCTGTAATGTCTATGCTACTTTCAAAAAATTATGCTGGGCGAGCTAATGAATCGTCATTATCAGCGGCAGGCGTGTTTGCTTGCCAGATGTCATAGGCGATTTGGATCAGGTTATCTTCTAAGGCAAAACGAGCCGCGAGTGTTTCACCAATATGTGATAGCGCGTCGTGGAGTGCTAGGCACTCTTCTTCGTTTAGCTCATCATCGGTAAAGCGATCGTGAAAGGCCATAATCAGCTTGGTATTATCGTGCAGTGCTGGGTAGATTTTTTTTGTTACCGCCATGTGCGGGCTATCGTCACCCCCAACGAGTTCTACGATACGATCGTAAACATGGAAGTGGCCAGCAGAGAGATAATCCACCAAATTGTGACAAAAGTTCTCCAACGCTTTTTCATTAAGCGGGGTATGCTTTTCTTTGTTTGGTTTTATTCCGACCAGTGCGCAGTAGGCTACGAGCAGCTGCTTTCGGGATTGCAGCCATTGGTCGATTAATTCATTACTACCACCTACGCGTTGAGTCAGATGTTCGAGACGGTTGAGCATATATTCAACTCCATGAGGTAAATGTTACAAATTAGCAACAATCGAATGCCAGATTAGCAGAGGTTTAATGTCAAAGATATGGAACAACAGTTAAAAGATGATGACACCGGCTGGTGGGTTATCAGCCGTGAGGGCAAGGTCTGGTTACCTAGTGGGGAACTGCCTTTTGGCACCGCACAACAATGGCAATTAAGCACCAAAAAAGCGCACCAAATCGGTGAGTGGGAAGGGCATCCAATGTGGTTGCTGGAAGAGTCACGCAGTCAGGATATGACGTCCGTTCGTCAGCTTATCGACGTGGATCGTGGTCTTTTCCAGCTTGTTGGCCGCGGAGTTCAGCTCGCGGAATTCTTTCGCTCCCATACCTTCTGCGGCTATTGTGGGCATGAGATGTACACCAGTCGCTCTGAGTGGGCGTGCATGTGCCCTAACTGCCGTCAGCGTTATTACCCACAAATTGCGCCCTGCATTATTGTCGCTATCCGCCGCGGAGATGAAATCTTGCTGGCTCAGCATAAACGGCATCGTAACGGTATTCATACGGTGCTCGCCGGTTTTGTCGAAGTGGGAGAGACTCTGGAAGAGGCCGCGGCACGTGAAATCATGGAAGAGAGTAACGTTCGAATTAAGAATTTGCGTTATGTCGCCTCACAGCCTTGGCCATTCCCACATTCGCTGATGATGGCGTTTATGGCTGATTATGCCGGCGGTGAACTCAAGCACGATCCAAAAGAGTTATTGAATGCAGACTGGTATCGCTATGACAATCTGCCACAACTACCGCCGCCTGGAACCGTGGCGCGTCGTTTGATTGAAGATACCGTAGCACAGTGCCGAGATGAGGCTGAAAGCGAATAACGCATGGGTCATGCTACAATGCGATGAGATTAATTAGGGAGCCACAGGATGACTGAACTGAAGAACGACCGCTACCTGCGCGCACTGCTGCGCCAGCCGGTAGACATGACACCGGTATGGATGATGCGTCAGGCCGGACGTTATTTGCCAGAATATAAAGCGACTCGCGCACAGGCCGGCGATTTTATGTCGTTGTGCAAAAATGCTGAATTGGCCTGTGAGGTAACGCTACAGCCGTTGCGTCGTTATGCGCTGGATGCGGCAATTCTGTTCTCAGACATCCTGACCATTCCTGATGCCATGGGGCTTGGACTCTATTTTGAAACGGGTGAAGGGCCGCGCTTCTCATCGCCGATTACCTGTAAAGCGGATGTTGAAAAGCTTCCAGTTCCCGATCCGGAAGATGAACTGGGTTACGTGATGAATGCTGTGCGTACTATCCGCAAAAATCTGGCTGGACAGGTACCTTTAATCGGCTTCTCTGGTAGCCCGTGGACGCTGGCTACCTACATGGTTGAAGGCGGCAGCAGCAAAGCTTTCACCAAAATTAAAAAGATGATGTATGCCGAACCAGCGACCATGCATCTGTTGCTGGATAAAATCGCCGATAGCGTGATCCTTTATCTTAATGCGCAGATCAAAGCGGGTGCTCAGTCGGTAATGATCTTTGATACGTGGGGCGGCGTGTTGACGCCGCGTGATTACCGCGAATTCTCTCTGAACTACATGCATAAAATTGTCGATGGCCTGATCCGTGAAAACGAAGGACGCCGCGTGCCAGTCACGCTGTTTACTAAAGGTGGCGGTCAGTGGCTAGAAGCAATGGCTGAAACCGGCTGCGATGCGCTAGGCTTGGATTGGAGTACGGATATTGCCGATGCTCGCCGCCGTGTCGGCGACAAAGTTGCGCTGCAAGGAAACATGGATCCATCCATGCTGTATGCGCCTGCTGCTCGAATTGAGCAGGAAGTCTCGACTATCCTTGAGGGATTTGGTCACGGCACCGGACATGTCTTTAACCTTGGGCACGGTATTCATCAGGATGTACCACCGGAGCATGCGGGTACATTTGTTGAGGCTGTTCATCGGTTGTCAGGTAAATACCATCAGTAATTAAGGCATTGAGTCATGGATATGAAAGCGCTGCGTGAAGAGCAGTTGGAGAAGGCGAGCCAGATTATCCGCACGGACGATCTCGGTTTTGAACAACCGACGCTTATTGCCGGTGCTGATGTGGGCTTTGAACAGGGAGGGGACGTCACACGAGCGGCGATAGCCGTGTTGCGTTATCCCTCACTTGAGCTGGTGGAATATCAGATTGCCCGCATTGAAACCCAGATGCCTTATATCCCTGGTTTTCTCTCTTTCCGAGAGTACCCAGCGCTGATCAAAGCGTGGGAGATGCTTCAGCACCGCCCACAGTTGGTGGTTGTCGATGGCCAAGGGATTTCTCATCCCCGTCGTTTGGGCGTGGCGAGCCATTTCGGCTTGTTAGCCGATGTTCCGACCATTGGCGTTGCCAAAAGCCGTTTATGCGGTCAGTTTGCCCCGTTGAGTGATTCTGTTGGTGCAATACAACCACTGAATGACAAACAAGAGCAGATTGGTTGGGTATGGCGCAGTAAAGCGCGCTGTAACCCGTTGTTTATTTCTACGGGGCACCGCATTAGTTTGCCTACGGCGCTGCATTTTATCCAAAGCTGTATGCGTGGCTACCGTTTGCCTGAACCCACGCGCTGGGCGGATGCAATCGCCTCTAATCGACCAGCTTTTCAACGCTGGTTACTCCAACATTCTGATAATAACGCGCAGATATAGGGATCTCTTGATTTTTCAGTTACACTGCGCCGGAATTATTTTTCAGAGACTTATTTTTCTCTAAGAGACTTAGCATGCTGCGTAACCCGATCCACAAACGGCTGGAAAAGCTGGAAAGCTGGCAACATCTGACGTTCATCGCCAGCTTGTGTGAGCGTATGTACCCAAATTATCAGGCATTTTGCCTGCAAACGGGATTTGGCGATCCTATGGTTTATCGCCGAATTTTGGATTTGATTTGGGAAACGTTGACGGTAAAAGACGCTAAAGTGAATTTCGATAACCAGTTAGAAAAACTGGAAGAGGCAATTCCTTCCGCTGACGACTATGATATTTATGGCGTTTACCCTGCTATTGACGCTTGTATCGCATTGGGTGAAGCTGTGCATTCCCGTTTAAGCGGTGAAATGTTAGAACATGCAATCACGGTGAGTGAGACATCACTGCGTACCGTTGGCATGCTGGAGATGACTCAGGCCGGTCGTGAAATGACTGATGAAGAGCTCAAAGAATTACCAGCGATGCAAGATGAATTAGATATCCAATGGGAGATTTTCCGCCTGCTCGTTGAGTGTGAAGAGCGCGATCTGGAACTCATCAAAGGATTAAGATCTGACCTGCGTGAAGCAGGTGTTAGTAATATCGGTGTAAATTTAGCGCAATAAGACGGCAAAACGTGATTTAACACCTGATTTGTCGTCCCTTAAGGCTTCACATTCGTACCCCGGTTGTTCTACATTTGGGGGGCGTAAAAAAAGTGGCTATCGGTGCGTGTATGCAGGAGAGTGCTGTCAATCGGCATATCCGTCGCACTCGATGCTTTGCAAACGATAAACACACTGTAAGGATAACTTATGAACAAGACTCAACTGATTGATGTAATCGCGGAAAAAGCTGACCTGTCTAAAACTCAGGCTAAAGCAGCTCTGGAATCTACTCTGGCGGCGATTACCGAGTCTCTGAAAGAAGGTGATGCTGTACAATTGGTTGGTTTCGGTACTTTTAAAGTGAACCATCGTAACGAGCGCACTGGCCGCAACCCACAGACCGGTATGGAAATCAAAATTGCAGCAGCAAACGTACCAGCGTTCGTTTCTGGTAAAGCTCTGAAAGACGCAGTTAAATAAGACCGCGTGATTCACAGCCTGTTTGTGAAAGATATAAGCAGGGGGGCGTTAACGCCCCTTTTGTCTATTTGTAAGCCTGTGGCGGCATTACTGTTCGCGGCAGGGCTTGCTGTAACCCTCTCAGGTTGCAGCTCTGATACTTCCTCTCCTCGTTTCACCGCAACAGGTTATATTGCCGATCAAGGCATGATGCGTATTTGGCGCAAGGATGATGCTAAGCAGCAACCGCTGGCCATTATGAGCGTCTATAGCCCACTAAAAGGCAAAGGTACGATAGTCAGCTATTACGCTTATCAAGACGGTAATCTGAATCTTGTGCGCCAGACGATACAAGGCGGCGAGAAAGACGTGCTCGAACTGCGTCTGGATGAAAAGGGTGAGCTCAGCTACATGCAGCGCCAAATTGGCGATCGGCGACAGCTACTCACGTCGGATGATATCGCGCGCAGCCAGTACCAGTCGCGCCATATGGTTGAGATTTCTGAAGCGTTACGCGTAGGCAATGTGCGCCTGATTCAAGGTCGTTGGGAAAATAGCCGATTCACCAGTTGTGCTGGCGAGACTCAATCGCTGAAGCTAGAGGACTGGCAATTGAAATGGATCGAGAGTCGTGCAGCGCACTCATCTCTTCCGCTGGGTATTGCGTGGCTAGATGCCCCAGAGGGACAGCAGCTTTTGCTGGTTGCCAATGAAGATTTTTGCAACTGGGAGCCTACAGTCGATACGCTGTAAAAATAGCCGAGAACCACAGTCATGATCCTCGGCCTGATGAGGTTTACTGTGTGCGCTGTATAGCGCGATAGCCAATATCTTTACGGCAGAAACTGTCTTTCCAACTAATCTGTTCTGCTAATTGATAGGCATTTTGTTGTGCCTGTTTGATTCCGTGCCCTAGAGCAGTGACACACAATACGCGCCCGCCTTGTGTCACGACATCAGTACCAACCAGTTGGGTTCCCGCATGGAAAACCTTTTCACCTTCTGGCGAGTTAATCGGTAAGCCATGAATCACATCACCAGTTCGGTAAGACTCTGGATAGCCGCCCGCGGCTAACACCACGCCTAGCGCATCACGTTCATCCCACAGAGACTCTTTCTCGTTTAGTTTCCCTTCGGCACCCGCTAAGCACAGTTCTACCAGATCAGATCTCATGCGCAGCATGATTGGCTGTGTTTCTGGATCGCCAAAGCGGCAGTTGAACTCTATAACTTTAGGATGACCTTGCGCTGAAATCATGAGTCCAGCGTAGAGAAAACCAGAGTAAGGGTTACCTTCTTTTGCCATGCCGTGCACGGTTGGCCAAATGACTTCATCCATAACACGCTGGTGGATCTCGTCAGTAACGACAGGAGCCGGAGAGTACGCTCCCATACCGCCGGTGTTAGGGCCAGTATCGCCATCTCCCACGCGCTTATGATCCTGGCTGGTTGCCATTGGCAACACATTTTTGCCATCAACCATCACGATGAAACTGGCTTCTTCTCCCTCTAAAAACTCTTCTACGACAATTCTATGTCCCGCATCGCCAAATGCATTGCCTGCCAGCATATCGTGAACTGCTGCCTCAGCCTCTTCCAGTGTCATGGCGACAATCACGCCTTTGCCAGCGGCTAATCCATCGGCTTTAATCACGATGGGGGCGCCCTGGCTACGAATGTAGCTGATAGAAGGTTCAATATCGGTGAAGTTACGATATTCAGCCGTTGGGATACGATGACGAGCTAAAAAGTCTTTGGTGAAGGCCTTTGAGCCTTCTAGCTGAGCAGCCGCTTGGGAGGGGCCAAATATTTTTAGCCCCTCGGCTTGAAACGCATCAACCACGCCAATAACCAAAGGCGCTTCAGGGCCAACAATCGTCAGACCAATATCGTGGCTCTTGGCGAAGGCTAATAGGCCACTGATATCCGTTGCCGAAATATCCACGTTTTCCAATGCGGGTTCCAGAGCTGTTCCGGCATTACCTGGAGCAACGTACACTTTATCTGCTAGCGGAGACTGCGCCGCTTTCCATGCCAGAGCGTGCTCGCGCCCGCCGTTACCGATAATCAGGATATTCATGCGCTCACCTCAAAAGGTGCGCCCGCAGGCGCACAAAAATAGAAGATGTGATACAAAAAGAATTAATGACGGAAATGACGCATATCCGTGAAGATCATCGCGATGCCATGCTCATTTGCGGCGGCGATAACCTCATCGTCACGAATTGATCCTCCAGGCTGAATGACGCAGGTGATTCCCACAGAGGCGGCTGCATCGATACCATCGCGGAATGGGAAGAATGCATCGGAGGCCATCACTGAGCCAGCAACGTCTAACCCTTCGTCGGCTGCTTTGATACCTGCGATTTTAGCGGAGTAGACTCGGCTCATCTGGCCTGCGCCAATACCGATGGTCATCTTGTCTCGTGCATAGACAATGGCGTTGGATTTCACGAATTTTGCCACTTTCCAGCAGAACAGGGCATCACGCATTTCCTGCTCGCTAGGTTGGCGAGTCGTCACAACGCGCAGATCAGACTCTTCAACCATCCCTAAGTCGCGATCCTGAACCAGCAAACCGCCGTTAACGCGTTTGAAATCCAAACCACGTTGACGAGCTTTCCATTCGCCGCAGGCTAAAACGCGGACGTTTTGTTTGGCTGCGAGTAACTCAAGAGCAGGTTCGCTGATATGTGGGGCAATGATAACTTCAACAAACTGACGGCTAATAATCGCCTGTGCGGTTTCTGCATCTAACTCGTGGTTAAACGCGATGATACCGCCGAAGGCAGACGTTGGATCCGTTTTATAAGCGCGCTCGTAAGCATCAAGGATAGAGTCACCTACGGCAACGCCGCATGGGTTTGCATGTTTGACGATCACGCAGGCTGGTTCGCTGAATTCTTTCACACACTCTAGTGCGGCATCGGTATCTGCGATGTTGTTATAGGAAAGTGCTTTGCCCTGCAGCTGGTTAGCGGTAGCCACGGAGGCTTCTGTCACGTTCTCTTCTATATAGAAGGCTGCGTCTTGATGGCTATTCTCACCGTAGCGCATGTCTTGTTTCTTTATATAGCTAAGATTGAGTGTCCGTGGGAAGCGGCCAGCAGGTTCATCTGTGTTTCCATAATAAGGAGGAACCATCGTACCGAAGTAGTTGGCAATCATACCGTCGTAGGCCGCAGTGTGCTCAAATGCCTTAATGGCCAGATCAAAACGGGTAGCGTGTGTCAATGAGCCTTCGTTGGCATCTAATTCGCCAATAATGTCATCGAAATCTCGATTATTAACCACGATAGCCACGTCTTTATGATTCTTGGCAGCAGAGCGCACCATGGTTGGACCGCCGATATCAATATTTTCAACGGCATCTGCTAAAGAGCAGTCTGGGCGGGCAACGGTTTGGGCGAATGGATACAGGTTCACGACAACCATGTCGATAGGTTTGATCTCATGGCGAGACATGATCTCATCATCTTGACCGCGACGGCCTAGGATCCCGCCGTGCACTTTGGGATGCAGAGTCTTAACACGGCCATCCATCATCTCAGGGAAACCTGTGTAATCTGAGACTTCCGTTACAGGTAGACCTGCCTCTGCTAACAGGCGCGCAGTGCCGCCTGTAGAAAGCAACTCTACGCCACGTGAGCAGAGCGCTTGAGCAAATTCAATGATACCTGTTTTATCCGATACGCTAAGCAGCGCACGGCGGATTGGACGATACTCGGATGCTGGGCTCGTGTTTTGAGAACTAGCGTGCATGGCGTTTTTATCCCTCGGCTTGATAATCGCAATATAAAGAGCGTTATGTGAATACGGTTTGCCCGTTTTATTCAAATAACACCCCTTCGTTCGAAGCGGCGGAAAGATTTTACTGCCGTCAGATTGTAACGAAAACGTTTGCGTGATGCTCGTCAAATTTGTGCCAAATATCGTTCTGTGGATAAGTTTGTGCACAAATAGGTATAAGGCGGGGTTTTGCTGTGGAATGCAGCAAACGATCAATTTAT
>NZ_KV824227.1:0-743 GCF_001816025.1 Hafnia sp. HMSC23F03 | reverse complement strand
CCATCTGACTCTCCTTTTGTATATGCCTGCCCCGCTGGGGTATAGCTTCCTTTTGGTTGGAATCGACCGTCACTTTCCGCCTTTGTATATGCTTGTCCTGCAGGGGTGTAATTGCCCTTTGCCTGATATCTAGAGTCAAAGTTCGCATAGTTTGTCGGGATAATCTGTCCAGTGAATGACAGAATGTTGATGTTCCAATATCCCATTTTTTTACTGTTAGCCCACAAATCTACTTGGCCATCGACAGAGCTGCGCAAACCTGAATCATTGTCACCAATATTCAGCACACCATTACCAATGCCCCCCACTTGGATCTGGTTTTTAACCGTTAAATTGCCATTAAGTGTGCCACCGCCGATAGGTAATGCCCCGACATCGCTGGCATTCGGCTTATTTAAGGAATTGTATTCTTTAGCCCACGCGGTCCACGCACCATCCATATACTGGCTACGGGTATAAATGCGGCTGCTGTTATACACGCGATATTCTTGTGTGATACCCGCGTTCTTATAGACAAGCAACGTACCAGCCTGCGCTTCAGGATAGTTCAGCGCTAGCGAGCTATTTGCGTTTGCCGTTTGATAATAGATACCCGGTATCTTTAAATCATTCAGGTTTTGATTAGCACCGATACCAAAGGACTGACTGTCAAAAATATCTGTTGAAGTCACGTTGACATCTGCACTCAACACATGCCCATTAACTTTGCGTCCGCTCGGTACGCGTCCGTTGGCATTATCATT
>NZ_KV824226.1:0-21509 GCF_001816025.1 Hafnia sp. HMSC23F03 | reverse complement strand
AAAAAAACATGCCCACCACATTTAGTAACATTTTCGGAAAGCTGATATAATAGGGCGTCAAGATTCTCCAGAACATATGCCCTAATCTGGGCTGCTCGTTCCCGCCAACTTTCCAGATGACCTAGTTCATCAAGTACTTTTTGTCGGTTAGCACCAATAGTATCTTGGGCATTCGCTATTGCGTTCTGCATTCCGGTATCTTTCACCTGACGGTGAATAAGAGATTTGTAGGGAAGGCTACTGGTTTTTATTGACATAAATTCACCTCAGTAGACATCAGCGCTTCGGCAATATGCATTACCCTTACAGAATATCCCTCACGAGCTATCCTTCCACCGATATTCAGCAGACAGCTGATGTCAGCACCAATCAGATAATCTGGCTTTACTGACATAATATTATTGACCTTTTCCTTTACCATCTCACCGGAGACGTCCGCCATTTTGACGGAGAATGTTCCACCAAAACCGCAACAGGTTTCCATATTATTAAAAGGTAATAATTCTAGTCCGCGAATGTGACGAAGTAATGTCAGCGGTTCCTCTTTTATTCCAAGTTTTCGAATTAAGCTACAGGACGGATGGTAAACGGCTTTGCCAGGAAGGCTTGCACCGA
Source organism: Hafnia sp. HMSC23F03 (assembly GCF_001816025.1). Classification (NCBI taxonomy): domain Bacteria; kingdom Pseudomonadati; phylum Pseudomonadota; class Gammaproteobacteria; order Enterobacterales; family Hafniaceae; genus Hafnia; species Hafnia sp. HMSC23F03. Next base: position 20,894 of record NZ_KV824226.1, on the reverse strand, counting down.
CATCCTGAATGCCGAGGTCGTTAACAATAAATGATGTTAAGTCACGAATTCGCTCAGTAATCCGAGTAGCCCGAGTTGCCCATTGTGGCTCGTGTTTTAGATATTTTGGATAGCTCTTTATTGTATAAACACACGACCCAGCAGGTGCGACAATGGGGTCATTATTCTCCTCAAGCGCCCTAATAAGAGACTTCATAGCAGGAATTGAATTCTGAATATAACCACTATTTATTGCTGGCTGACCACAACAACCTTGTTTTTCGGGAAAATGGACAGTACATCCCAATTTTTCAAGCAACAGTACACAATCTTGGGCCATTCGGGATTTCAAAACATCGCCTAAACACGTTACGTAGAAATTAACGTTCATTATTTTTCCAGAAACCTACCAAAATGTTTAATGAGTGCGTAATTGTATGACAAATGTGACAAAAGTAAAACCTATTGTATAGACCTCCATTAGTAGTAGATGAGGGGGGGCACTTCTACTACTAAAGCTGTTGGCGGGGTTTGACGCTCAACGGAACGGTTTCACACGTTAAGGGCTTTTTGTCCATGGTTAGGAAATTGAATGTTATTTCTACTCGGCTTTTCTAGTGTTAATTTCCTGTGTTGATGAGCGATCCTCTGCTTTATTTGGCTGCGGTTATATAAATTTACAGCACTTCGGTGGTTTATTATTCAATTTTATGAATTTTAAGCAGATCTTCCCTATGCTGCCTGTTGTAACCATCGGCGTTTCTTAAATTCCTGACGCCGCATCTCCAGCAATATTTCTGCTCTGATACCCGTCTCCGCACTGTTAAACACCATCCTGCCGCCGCACAGTACGCACTCGTACGGATCTGTCCGCGTAAACTGTTTCATCAGCGACGCAAAGCCCGGTTTCGGTGGCTTTTCTTTCTGCACCATACCTAGGGCCGCATACACTTTCGGTAATAAAACGCCCCGTTTCCGGTTGGCCAGAAAGCCGTAATACCGCACCATTTTAAAATGTCGTGAGGGGATATGGCTGATATAGCGCATCAGCATCTCCTCCTGGCTCAAATATTGGATTTTATGCTGACCTGTCCGGTGGTCATAGTAATAATGAACCACTGTCCCGCCACTGTAGTGGCGTAATTTGGAGGCTGCAATCGGTGGCCGTTTCAGGTAACGGCCGAGATAATTGACGTTTTGCCGTGCGTGCTTTGTCTTCTTGGCAAAGTGAACTTTCCATCGCCGCTGATATTGTGATTCTAAAAACTGGCACCATTCCCTGTAGTCGCGGATATGCCTGTAGCCTACGGCGGCTAAATCCAGCGAAGCATAGTGCTGACGAAGCAGGGCAATGACAGCCTGACGCCAGTAACGCTCAACCACCTTCTTTTTAAAGAAAATTGAGCGCCATACGCCGTGTTTGTGGCATAACCCGCCACGGGTGACTGATAAATGGATATGCGGATGCTGGTTAAGCTGGCGTCCGTAAGTGTGCAGGGCGACAAATAACCCGATTTCAATGCCCATTTTTTCCGCCCATTTCAGAAGGGTATAGGCAGCACAAGCAAACAACTGATTGAGTAACGGCCAGTTAAGATTAAACGCCGGCCAGAGTTTATCGGACATGGTAAAGGTGATGTGCTGCCATTCGCAGTCGGGGAGGATGTGTTGCTGCTCTGCTATCCATTGCTCGGTGGCTTTCATGCCGCAGGCGCTGCAGCCTTTACTTTTGCAGCTCTGGCAGAAATATTTGGTGTAGGTGCAGTGAGCAGACTCACAGCAATAACGGCGTATCCCCATGGCACCGGTGCCGCAGACGAGCATGCGTTCAATGACCAGTTTAGTCCATTCGGGAATAGCCGTGCCGTGTTTGATGAGTAGCTGGTTCCAGCCGTCATCAATCAGAAAGAGAAGTTTTGCGGGGCGGGGAATATACATACACCGGATTATAACGGGAGACAATTACTGAGGAAAGCCATCAACTTACAGAGTCTTAGCTCCGCCGTAGGCGGCTATTGTTCAAATCAAGACGGTGTTAGGTTGGCTGGCCACTGAACATCGATGATATCGGCTTGGGTATGACTTTCATTAATTTGTACGCGTATATCTAGCCCTGCGTCGTAACAGGCCTGCAGCCACTGTGCCACCTGCAAGGGGTCCCCCTTGAGGCGACTCATTTGGCCAGCAGCGTTCCACAGCTGCAGGCAGGTTGAGCCATCAAGACGGATGACATAAACCCCACGCCAAGCGGTATGCCGGTTACCGTCAAGCTCAACGGGGATATCTATCGGTGCTTTCTCTGTGAGTTGTGTTGGGCGTGCTCCTCTCAGCGGGAGCACTCTGACTTCGCTTGCCCGACGCTCGGCTTCACAGCGGTCTTGCTCCTCGATGAGCAGAGGCACGGCAAGTTCCCGTCCCGTGTCGGTTAATTCCACGGCCAGCTGCAAATTAGGTGCCCGCAGGGTACGTAGCCAGCCTGCAGTTTCCATCCGGCGGCAGGAGGCGCGCAGGTTGGGACCGTAGACCGGAACCTCCCCACCCTGCGCCAGCAGATGCTCCAAATCCCGCGTACGAACGCGTTGAGTTCCGCGTTGTTCCATTGCGGCCAGCACAATCAGCACCCGCCGCTGCAGCGGTGATGGGTGGCGTACTTTCTCAGCGGACATCGGCTGGCGGCTCCTGACCGGCCAAGAGGCAAAGCTGCCTGTAATCTTCGCGACGCTGTTCATCCGTCTGTGACGTTTTCCAAGCCAGCTGAAACCAGAAATTAATCACCCCACTGCGGCAGCCCCGGTCAAACGCGTCCGGAGGTGTACTGGAGGAGGTGCTGTGCACCTTAAGCGCTTCTTTGGTTTCGGCCAGCAATTCGTCGTAGGTGAGGGTCAGTGGTCTGTCCATGATTTACTCCATGAATTAAAAATCAATGAGGTATCGAAATCATACAGTGAATAATTTATCTCTACTTTGGTAAATATCATATCAGATATGATTTTATGTATTTTATATAAAATCATATCTATTACCGCTTTCTCATCACGTAGATCCGATTTCTGGCAGAAACGGAAGCTCTAGCGGGAGGGGAAGAACGGTTTTTACTATTACTGTGAGTGGAAGGTGTGGAGAGTTAGTTTCAATCATGTTGCTGCAACACAGATGACTGATAAATAACAAAAAATAGCCATTATTACAAATGATAATCATTATCACTTGATCTTGGTGGTAGGTTTGTATATCGTAGTACTGGTTTTATATACAGTAATGGCGATATTTAAATCAATCTATCTAGCATCAGCGAGAAGATCAGTCACCTCAGCCCAAAAGTCGCCAAGTTATGCCGATGACGATTTTATCGGTTATCTATTGTCTAATTCGTAAAAAAAATAGATTTCAATCGTTACTTTCTATTATTGCTCCGTGAGCCACATTTCATAATAATTATTGTCGTTCAAGCAATAATTGACTTTATATTCACCCCACCCTAGACCCGAAAAAGCGGATCTTACTCAATAACGATAGAATCCCACTCTTATTTTCGGCCTTCATAGCCATCCCAATAAGCTCCAGCAGCTTCTTGGGACATCAATAACCGCCATTTCTTATTTTGTGACTGACTATACGTTTTGCCTGCAAATTTACTTTCCCGCTGGATAGCATCTAGAAACGCTGAGCTGGAAAAATAATCCGCTTGCTGTTGTGCTTGCTCGTGACTTATCCCTGCGAGCTTATCCTTCTTACCCTGTTGGTAAAATTGCTCAAACAAAGGCACTGACACTCTGACGGTCTCCTGCATCCGCGTTTGATAATTCGGGTCAAAGTCACTCTTTGACGCATAAACAAAGTGTTTAGCATGCCGTTCTGCACTCGACAGATGTTGAGAACAGCCTACCAAACTAAAAGAAAAAACAGCGACAGTTATCACAGTATTCAATGCTTTCATCACAAGCCTCTTATTTAAAAAAACATTTCCATCATAGCATTAGCAAAGTCATTATTTTGCATACCACTGTTGTTGACTTTCTTAAAAGTCAGGCATAGCATCAAAGTGCTGTATGTATAACAATGTTTTTATATACAGTATTTGTTTTTAACTAATGTCAAAGAGGAAAAGATTATGAGTGGTGGAGACGGTAAAGGTCACAACAGCGGGGCACATAGTACTGGCGGTGTAAACGGGCATTCGGGCAAAGGAGGTTCGTCTTCAGGTGGTGCGTCAGACCATTCAGGATGGAGTTCAGAAAATAACCCGTGGGGTGGTGGTGGTGGAACGATTGGTGGTGATCAGCATGGCAACGGTGGAGGAACGCATAGTGTAGGTCAAAGTACAACGACGCTTAGACCAGGTGAATCATATATGACGCCATGGGGAAAGGTTGTTGCTGATAAGGATGGTCGCCCAACGATGAACGGAACGGTGATGACGGAGGATAACTCATCAATGGTGCCTGACAACTATGGTGGCTATACTCGTGTTTTAAATTCATTAACTTTTGGTGTTTCAGGTCATGAACTTACGGGTAACAACAAGACTGGCCCCTGGAATCCAAGTCCAAGTAACCCAAACAGTTTTACCCCACCTCTAGGGAATAAATACCGTGGTAGTGGTTTTAAGTCGCTTGATGTTAGCTCAGTGAATGGTGTTGGTACATATACTATCCATTTATCTTCAGGTGGGATAATGACCGTAACTGTGAAAAATGGTGATCTCAATAATATGGATGTTCAATTTAGTCACTGGCACGGTTCTAAAAGTAGGGAGCGACAATTTGCAAAAGAAGTGGTCACTGATTATGTCCACTATAAAGAAATAGTAAGCATTACTGCTGATTTTTATAAAGAGATGACATCTAAGTATGGTGACAAATTAGCAAAAGAAGCCAAAGATCTTGCAGATTACGCTAAAGGAAAAACGCTCAGAAATGCTAAAGATGCTATCAAAGCATTTGATAAATACAAAGATGTCTTAAATAAAAAGTTTAGCGTTGCAGATAGAGAGGCTATTGCTAAGGCATTGGAGTCTCTTGATAAGGGGGAGATGGCAAAGCAGTTAGCACAATTTAGTAAAGCGTTTGGCCTTGTTGGTAAAACTATTCAATGGGGTGGTTTGGGCGCTGGTCTAGCAAAAGGTTTTAGAACCGGAAATTGGAATGATGCCTTCATCAGCGGTGAGGGTATCATTGCTGGTAAAATAGCATCCGCATTGGTCACGGTTGTTTTTAGTATGATGGCTGTCAACCCTATGGGTATTTTTGGCTTTGCCATGATAATGGCTATCACTAGTGCCCTTATTACAGATAAAAAGCTCAAAGAGATGAATGAATTCATCATGAGTTTATAAAAAAACGACTAAAGATGTGTTTTTTTCGACCACATCTTTAGTAAAAAATACAATGCATATATCCCTCCCAAAGGGATCGCTAACATTAAACAGATAAAAGAGAATAAGGCTTCCAACTTAGGGGTGCTAATATCATTTCCTATAATAAATCCCCATGTTTTTTTATTTATTACCTTACATGCTAAATTCTGAATGAAACACCTAGAAAATGGATAAAGAAACAAACTTACACCCAAAAATAAAGAATATAAAAAATTCTCTCTCGAATCATCTATAGGGTATATAAAAAACCATACCACTAATAGGATTGCGACTCCAAATAGTCCATAGGTGAAGTTCTTTATATAAACCTTTAAATTCATCTAATATGATCCTCATTTCGCTAGTTAGTATCCTACGACGAAGCCGGAGGTTTAGAGGAATATCTCAAACAGCCTCAAACTGTAGCTACGCCTCCACTGGGAAAATAACTGAAAGAAAATCCATTTTACTCTCGTGATGACATACACGTCATTTTATAAGTGATGTACAACTTGTTTTTATAAAACAACTAATAAATTTCATTTTGTAAAAACTGATCTTGATTTCTTTGAAAAAAACAAATAAGGCATTAAAATAAGTAGAAAAACGACTGTATCGAATATTAAGTGATCAACATAACCAAGTTCAAAAATATCAACATCTACTCCGACTATATAAATTCCGTATAAATAGCTAACGGCAGGGTATAATACATAAAACAAAGAAATATATAAAAATAAATACTTGGTAACTGTTTTTCTCTTAAAAAAACAAAATAAAAAAACAATGGATGCCAGTATTATTATGAAAAATAAAACCATTGATATTAAAAAATACCCTTTTACTTGAGAATCACTTTCAAGGGAAATGAATATATTGTAATATGTAAAAGTCAATTCAATTCTTGTGATTAGTATATAAAAAACAGCAAATGCTATTGCTAATAGTGAAAAGCCAAATCTTTCTTCTCTATTTATTTTCTTTGGTGCTATAGGATTATTTCCTGTCATTATTTATTACCTCTAAAATATTTCACCATCCCAAATAAAGCGCTACATCAATGCAGCAAATTCCTAGATACTTAACCCCCGCTCCCTACGCCCCTTCTAATACTATTACATTAGAAGCCACCTATGGAAGGGAGATAGTTGATCGGGGCAATATTCTTAAAACCGTACCGGTCTTCGGTGGCGTTTTCAACTTCTACATCAAGCCCTTTCTAGTTCAACAGTATTATATTAGAGATCTCCGTATAAACAACGTAGTCCGGTCAGGGCATCAGCCAGCACGCCTTCTCCGCTGCGTGAGATGAGTTCCTGAACCAGCGCTTCTGCGCCCTCCACCGGTAAAAAGATACGCAGCGCATCCAGCTCGATAGTCACCTCTCGGGTTGTGGTGGTCGGCGGGTAAAGCCTTACTGCATCCCCCGTCCAGCCTTGATGGAGCACCTCGGGAGCAGAGATGGTCCGCAGCAGCTCGCAGAATTGTGACCAGCCAACTAGCATAGCAAAATCTTGTCCTATTAGCAGCAAATAGAGGCGAGGCGTGTCATACCAACTACTGGTGCGGATACCGAGCTCCTGTCCCTGGATCTGGATCTGAAACTTGACGCTGCCTGTATCAAAGGTTTCTCGTACCGCCGGTACAATTGGGCGGACTTGATCCATAAACTCGCGTCGCCGGTCAAATGACCACTGGCGGGCATACATACACAGCGGGAAAATGGCTTGCAGGCGGGGTGTGGTAAACACGCCTGCAAGTACGTTATCGGGAAAAGTGTTCAGATCCAAACCGCCACTGGCGAGCGGGCGGAACAAATGCTCTGCATATTGCTGAGTGACTGCCGTTGTCAGGTGGGACTGAAAACTTTTCCATTCCGCACGCCAGTCATCGCCTTGGATACCGAATGTGCCCTTTAGATAGTGACTATCTACTGCATGACCATTTTCTAGTTGCCAGAATAGAAGTTCCCCAGTGATGTCGAGCAGGATCTGGAGCCGAGACCGGTTGACCAGTTGGGACTGACCGCGAGCATAGGCTGCGTAGGCTAAATCCAGCATGAAACGCAAGGTATCACGGGAAATTTCTGTTGTTCCGAGTGTCTGCCCAAGGATCAATTGCCGATAGAGTTTAGCGAGCGCAGCATCTGGATCAGTGACCAGTTGGAGATATTCCTCGGCGGCTGCGCTCCCCACAAGGCTGATTTCCATAAGTCGTTCGGCAAGGGCATTGACGGATGTGTTCTCGGTTGTTGCTCGATTTTTCAGACGCTCGATAAGGTTTTTTGGAAAACGCAGTGTCAGCTGACTTTGCATAGGGTTCTACCTTTTATGACCTCGTAATGACATAGAGGCAATTCATAAAATGAATCTTGTATATGAGATGCTTTTCATAATTTAAGATAAAAAATCATTTTATACTTGAGTAGTCAAATGAATGACATGATGTCATTCATTATGTTGTGAAATCATGTGACTTTCTCTATTTCCGGTCAGATCCGAAAAAAGTAAAAGTCGGAAGTTCCACATTCATTTAAATGAATCGACTAAAAATGCGTTAATGATTATTCCCTCATAACATGATTTTGTGACTAATGTCTCAAATATACTAATTTAGTGTTTTTTAATTTAAAAAATATAGTTAAATGAAACTCATTATCATTTCAGGGTGGTTGTTAGGATTTAAAATATAGAAATGTATCGCTCATGTTTCTCTATGAGAATTTTCATCTCTAACGGTGCCACTATAATCAGCAGAATTTTTCACTTTGATTAATGAAGGTAAAAAGTGAATAGACTTAAAAAATTTTACTTATCCAATATAGTAGGGCTCGGATTGGCTATTTTTTTTACCAGCTTTTCCTCACTTCATTTTTTATTCGATGGTCATAATTACCAATATTATGATGTTATATCATCAATAGTGTTGTTTTTTGGTTTTAAATATATCTGTTTAATAATCATTGGCTTTTTAGTCAAGGATGAATAATTTTTTAAAACCATAAAGAAGTGTCATATATCTGTTATATCCTTACAAGGAAATGTTATGAAAGTTATTGATGAACAACTTTTGACAGCAATATCGGGGGCAGGAGGCGCACCAGCAACACCTGCGAATACTATTGGCACCTCAATGATTGTGGGTGCAATTAGCGGTATACCTGGTGGTCCAGGGGCATGATTGGGGGCGCTGTTGTTGCAGGTTCTCTCGCTGCTATCGGAATGATTAATTCTAAAGAATCAGTCATTGGAGGCGGTTCCGATACTGGGCGACCACCTTCAGGGGTAACCTTACCATGGTGTATGAGGGGAAATTCTTGCCATTCGGCGTATAATTAACATCTAAGAAAAGATAATCAAAATGAGTAGAGGGATGCTAAATGCTTTTTAATTTTATGAAAACATTTATTCTATTTCTGATTATTCAATGGATATCAGGTAATGGATTGACGTTTAACGTGTTCCTGTACTCATTTGGTGGGGCATTGGTCTACTTACTTTTACTTGTCTTGATGAATTATTTTTCTAAAAGGAATACACAATGAAACAACTAAATTATAGTGAGTTAGAAATGGTATCGGGCGGAGTCGACCGAGATGCAGTCGTTGCCGCAGGAACTATTGGTGGTGGTCTGTTAGGACAAGCAACACGATTGCCTAATGGCGGTTTATATGGTTCCACTATTGGTGGATATGTTGCTGGGAAAGGGTATGACGCAATTGCAAACTCCCCTACGATAAATATACCGAATATTCCTATTAATCCAGCACAGCACTCCCTCCCTTGGGGAAAACCACCTATTCCTCCCATCTGCCGTACAGGCGCTCGTTTTTATGAACCTATATGTAACGGACTCTAAATATTCTATAGCCCCGTATTTAGGGGCTATATATCAGACTTTATATTATAGGGTGTACATCAGGTATTGAGTACCTATTACCACACCATTCATCACCATATGTAAGACTATCGGCATCAAAATGCCTTTGGATTTCACTCTGGCTGCCACAAGTGCTAATGAAACTAAAAATAAAATAAATAATGTTCTCATATCCGAATATTGAGTATGTAACACCGAAAACAACACCGAGACGGCAACCGCCGAGCCATAAATATTTTCATTAAACCAGTATTTAAACGCGTTAAATAAACACCCGCGGAAGACTATCTCCTCATAAATAGGCACGATAAAAATGAGTGGAAGATTAGCCAGCCAGAATGCGGAGTGGTTTAATGACACCTGCTCGACTATCCAGCTTTCTGCTTTTCGTATGCCGAGTAGATATGGTGCAACAAACTGCAATAGTAGAATGGTCCCCAATAAGATAAAAAACGCCTTAGGGAAAAAATGTCCTTTGCCCAGTCCCTCTCTATTTCTGAAAAATAAATAATACAGGGGCACAATGATGATAAATTCCATGCCATAGAGCAAGGGAAAGAGTAACCCCCTATTCATTAAATCTATGCGGTTGCTCAATAATGCCGGAATAAAGGTGATGGCCACCATTAACAAAAACATCGAAAAGCATCCGGCAACCGCTTTGGTTTTGTTGATATACTCATCACTGTAGTGAACTTTATTCATGATGGTTTACCTTCATTTTCATCGAGTACGATGACGCGTTCCGCCATCGCGATGGTTGACTCCCGATGTGCAATGATGACACGGGTTATATTGAGCTGCTGTATGGCCAGATTAACCGCCAGCTCACTGTCTTTATCTAACGCGCTGGTTGCCTCATCCATAAACAAGATACCGGGTTTTCGATACAGCGCCCGGGCAATAAAGATCCGTTGCTTTTGTCCTCCGGATAATCCTTCCCCCAGTTCACCAATTAATGTCTCATAGCCCATTGGCATGGTGAGAATGGTGTCATGAATAAAACTGGCTTGGGCGCAGGCTAGCATCCATGCCTCGTCACATTCATCCATAAAGCCGCAGATATTCTCTCTAATCGAGCCTGAAAACAGTTTGTCATCTTGCATCACGCAGCCAATCATTTGCCGATAGTTGTTCAGCCCTAACTGCTCAATATCATTCCCATCCACGAATACCTGACCCGTTGTCGGCGAGAATAGTCCACACAGGACTTTCATGAGCGTTGTTTTTCCCACGCCGGATGGGCCCGTTATCGCGACGCTTTCACCGGGCTTTATGTGGAGGGCTAATCCACTAAAAATAGCGGTGGATTGGCTGTCGTAGCGGTAGCTTAAGTTTCTCGCCGTTAACTCGATGGGCTGCATGACTGACTCAATAGAGCGTGGCGGCTTCGTCTTTTCTTGTTCGTTCAGCGCGATATCAGCAATGCGTTCATTGTGGAGGCTCATCATTCTTAACTGGAATAGAAAGCTGATCAGCGAGCCGACACGCTCGCTGAACTGGCCTCTAAATGCGCCAAATGCCACAAACATACCAATGGTCATCTGGTTGTCTATCACCGCGCTTATCCCCAGCCATAGGATGACCACCTGATCACAGGCTGAGATCAGGGTATTCAGCCCGCCGAAAAGCAACTCCAGCTTGGTGACTTTTATTCCGGTATTGATGGTATCAATTTCAAGGTTTAGCCAACGTGTGCTCCGTCTTTCGGTCATTCCCTGCATTTTGATGGTCGCAATACCATACAGGGTTTCCATGAAGTATGAGCTCGCACGTGCCCCTCTCACCAGAGACTCCTCAGAGAGTTGACGATGGTAGGGATAGGCCAACAACCGTATCAGCACATACAGTGAGGTAAACCCTAAAACCACCCACGCCAGCCAGCCCCCATACAGTACCAGCATAATGAGAACGCCCACGACCAGAATACCGTCCATGAGAGCACCCACCACACTGCGGGTAAAGGTATCGCGTAATGTATCGAGTGAACCAAAACGTGATTGGATATCCCCCAGACGACGTCGTTCGAAATACGCCAGAGGCAAGCGCAGAAGGTGGTTGAATAACCCCGCCTGCCATTGCACGTTGATTAACGTCCCCATGACCAGTGATGACCAAGCACGCGCCATGCTTATTGCGGAACGGAGTAAAATGAAGAACATCAACCCAAGGCATATCAGCGTCAATAGGCCTTTATCGCCGGCCGGAATAGCATGGTCCATCACCAATTGTGTGCCGATGGGCATCACCAGACTGATGGTTTCAATCACCAGTGAGAGCGCAAAAATCTTGCTCAATGTTCCTTTAATATGGTGGACGCTGTTAATCAGCGAACCTATTCGAAACGTGTTTTTGTCTGTTTCTGCGGTAAATTCACTTCCTGGCCACGCTTCAAGGGCAACGCCGGTGAAATAACGTGACATTTCTGTCCGCCCCACGGCGCGTCTCCCCCGCGCGGGATCATGCAGAACATAGCGATGGCGTTTGACGCTCACTAAGACCACAAAGTGGTTGAAATCCCAATGTAAGAGGCAAGGCGTCTTCAGTGCGTTAATTTCATCTAAATCAAGCGATACGGGGCGCGTCATCATACCCAACTCCGTGGCCATGCTGATGAGGCCAGCCAATGTGGCTCCGCGTGTAGACACATTAAAACGTTGCCCGAGGGCAATCAGATCGACAGCCTTACCGTAATAGCCACAGACCATTGCTAGACAAGCTAATCCGCACTCCGATGATTCTGTTTGGTGTATGACGGGAACGGGGAAGCGCCACGTCATATCCAGCTTGTTGACTAGGGTCTTGAACGCGTTTCTAGTCATTGACCGGCCCTACCGCGCTGTGTTGCATGTCATAGAAGGGGGATAGCATCCATTGATAGATTTTTCGTTTTTCCAAAAATAGCGTGCCTTGTGCTTTCATTCCGTTTTCAAGGGCACGCGCCTTGCCATCATAGATGATAGTTTGTTTTTGCGGACGCGCGAGCACTTTGTAATAGGGGATAGCGTTTAACGCCGTAGTTTTCGGCGCACCTTGATAGGTCATCATTTCCTGTGGGGACGCAGGGGATTTTGACACTTGAGTGATGGTGGCGCTGAACTGGCCAAATTTTTCGGCTGGAAAGGCATCGTAGCGGACATTTACCCGGTCACCTTCGGCAAGATAAGGTAGGGCATCATTAGGCACCCAGAAGACCAATGAATAATAGGCAATATGCTGAGGAAGTAGCTGAGCAAGGCTATCGCCGACATTGACCATCTGCCCGACCGTCACACTGAGCGAGTCCACTTGCCCATCCGATAGTGCCCGGATAATCAAATCGCCACCGGCCTCTGTCGTCAACTTCTCTTTTAGTAATTCATGACGTTGAAGCTCCATTTGATAAATCCGGTTATCAAACTCGGCGGATTGGATCTGCAATTGACTTTCCAGTGTACTAATCTGCAGTGCATTTTGCTCATTTTGGCTGCTGAGACCTAACAGGTTATTTTGTTGCTGGTAATATAAAGCCACCTGATTGGTTAACTGATCTTTATTAATGAGACCTCGCGCCTGATAGCGTTGATAGTTTTCCATATTGTCTTTCATGATAGCGATACCTTCCTCCGCTTTTTTTAGTATTGCTGAAGAGCGCTGATAGGCATCAATATATTGTTCCTTTTGAGCTGCTAAGGAAGAAAGCGTGGCGTGCTTGCCTATTTCCAGTCGAGATATAATGTTTTCAATATTATTGAGCTGACTCTCAATATCTTTGCGTTGATTATCACTGACCACGCCCTGCAATGTGCTTCTGCTGATATCTAATTGATAAAGAGGATCCCCTTTTTTTACTCGGTCACCTTTGTGTACGAACTGTTTTACAACAAATCCCTGTGCACTGGAGTAGATATTGATAGCGCGTGGGAAAGAGGTGATTTCGCCGCTGACATTGGCTCTGCGGGTATAGGTTCCACCGCTCACAAAGAATAAGAAGAGCAGAAAGAAAATGAGGCAACCGACAATGATTAGCCACGGTGGAATACCGGGTAAGAGAAGAGCTCTGCCACGCCAGCGTAACTTTTGATTATCAATTGCTTCCTGCCTAAATAGCATACTTCCTCATGGAGACAATAGGATTGGAGATCCTAAGCGACTTTATCAATCATAAATCAATATGGTAATAAGTATCATTATCATGTGCGTTTTGTAAAGACACGTCAAGAACCGATGAGGATTTCAAGTTTTGGAACGCTTTTTACCCATATATGACCTCTGGTAGGCACTTCTGTTTTGACAATTGAAACGACATGGACAGAAGAATGACATTAACAATGCCAGATGTATCAAGTAGTTTGAATGTGATCCTGATCACGTTTGTTGTGATTTTTTGTATACTTATGTAAGCTCATATCATTAAATGAAAATCATTATCATTGTTGTAATGCGTTTTCAGGAGGCGGGGATGAGAAAAGACTATTCTCATTTAACAATAACGGCCGCCGTTATTGTTAAAAATGAAGAGCGTTGCATTGCCCGTTGTATAGATAGTTTGCTGCCCGTTTTTGATGAAATCATTGTTATTGATACAGGCTCACAAGACGCTACGTTAGCGATCTTAAGCGAGTCGAAATATTGCCAAACAGTGAAGTTATTTCAAACGACTTGGGATGATGATTTTTCCAAACCACGCAATCTTGCAATAGGTAAAGCCCACGGGGGCTATATTTTTTTCATTGATGCTGATGAATGTGTTATTTCATCCAAAGACGAAGTGTTAAATGAGTTTTATAAAATAGATGCGTTAACTTACAAAGATAAAATAGTGTTATGCCCTACCATTCAAGATCACAATGGCAATGAATCTAAATCTGTTCGTAGAGCATTTATCAATAATAGAAAATTTTATTTTTTCGGCGTTGTTCATGAAGAACTACGATTAACTGATAATACACCTCCTTTTGATGCTCATATAAATGTTACTCTTTCTCATGATGGTTATCGCTCTGATGTGATAGCTGCTAAAAATAAGAAAGTAAGAAATAATATGCTTAATGAAAAAAACTTGGTGCTCGAGCCAAATAATCTTCGCTGGGCATATTTTTATGCACGAGATAAACTGGAATCAACTTGTCTAAATGAAATATACGTTTTTTTAGAAAACAAGATAAAAGTGGACAAAGATATAAGGATAACGCGAGGTAATATAAGGGAGGATAACTATACCTTTTCTATTCTAGATATTATGGTTCAGGCTAAACTTCGCTTAATGGACTTTGATAGTGATTTTGAATCGCTCATCGAATTAATGAATGAATTTATACCCTATAATAGTAACGGGATATATTACTCGTTAGTATCTGACATTTTTAGGTGGAAGGTAAATGTTCGGCATCGTGTTAAAGAAATTATAGAATATAAGAAAGATGTAAGAATCGTGAATAATGACATGCTCCACTCTGGTGGTTTACATCTGGATTCAATTTTAGCGATATATCTTTATGAAATGGGGATGGCTCAGCAGGCTAAGAAATTGTTAATAAGTGTGAAATCAAGTGGTTTTCAAACGGAGCTATCTGAGAATTACTTGAATACCATGCTGAATAAATAAGGATGGAGATGGAAAAGAAAAAAATATATTTTATTTATATGCCTAGCCCTACTTTAGGACGTAGTCCTATGCAAGGTATAGGAGGCGGATTATTTGCTTATTATAGAGAAGATAAATATCTAGCAGCACTAAATATACATCTTAACAGAAATAATTATAACTGGGTTGCTGAGCGTGATGATACTGAATCTGATATTGAACAGTTAATTAAGCAAAGCGCTACATTGCTGGTATGTGCGCCTGGACTAAGATTTCAGTTTTATAGAAATGGTTTTAATAAAAAAAATATCATCTACCTTAGCACTATGGAGTATATGAATAACGATGTTAAACCTGTAATAAAGAGAATAAAGGAGATTGAGAGTGAAAAATAATCACGAAGTTGTTTTGAAAGAAATCACAGACGAATTAGAGTTGTTGATGGTATCTGGCGGAAAAGGAAACGGAGACTGGGCTACCGGAGCCCAAGCCGTATGGGGAGCCACAGTGGCTGGAGTGGCATCATCAATGGGATATAGCTGTTCATATCCTGCACCAGTTTATGGTCCTAGCAATCCTACCCCAACAGGTTCTGGCCTCTGTACTGGGGGAAAACCGTGGAAAGCAAACGGTGGAGATAGCGATGCTTATAACTATGCAAAAGGTCGCCCATGTTTCTTTGATCCCCATAATGATAATGATGTTTGCTATTGAATGGTGAATGTTAATAACGTTTTTTCAATAGGAGATATATACCCCTATTGAAAAACAGGCTCATCTATATGTCCACATGGTGATGATTAGTATTGAATTATATTACTCGCTAACCCATGTCCATTTTAGGTATATGGCGAATATTCTGCAGTATAGAATAAAATAAAGATATCAGCGTGGTGAATCATGATTAACGTGACTAACATCCTCATTATTGTATTGGAGAAAACAGCAAAATGAGAAAGCTAAACCAGTGTTTCTTGAAATGGCTAGATAAAACTGGTGTTTTTTATTTAATATTATCTGCTGTTTTTGCTATTAGTGGTGAAATGGGTGAGACCGTAACTTACTTACTTATAATTTGCTCTATCATGGGGTTATTTATGGTTTTTTTTTGAGATGAAATTTAAAAATTAATTCTGATACCAATAGCAAATTTTTAAACTAAAGGAGATTATATGAAAGTATTAAATTCGGAACAACTTTTAGTGGTATCTGGTGGTGTTGACCATGGCGAATTGGCAGCCGGTGCCGTGGGGCAGTTTATCGGTGGTACTGTTGGTTCTGAATTTGGGCCACTAGGCACTAGAGTTGGTCAGGCGGCAGGTGCTTTTGTTGGTAAAGAAATTTATACAGGTATTCGTGATGGTTATAAAACAGCGCCAGGGATCAGTAGTGGACTAGGAGGATTTAATCCGAATTACAATCCCGGACTAATTAGTGGCGGTTTCGGACATCCTCCTGCCGGAGTCACGTTACCGTGGTGCATGATGGGCAACAAAGATCGCCCTGGGTGTAATTAACGGGGTTTGACGTTCAATGATGTAAAAAATGCTTCCGCTACATCGCTATCTAGTGCCCCTTATTAAGGGAGCACTATGCTAACTGTAGTCAGAACTCGCGCCACGGTAGCGTTGGTAGTAAACGCGCTTCCCTAATAGCGTTCACGTCGGCGATAAACCGTTCTTCTTCTATATACCAGAACAGGTGACGGCGAAATACATTCAACACTGGTAGCTCACGGCCGGCGGCTTCAATGAATAGAGCACAGGTCAGGGAGATCCCCTGCGGCAGTAACGGAATACCGGTATCTATCTGGAGTACCCGCAGTGACAGCCAAGGTACAGCGGCCATCATGATGCGCTGGAGATCGCCTTCGCTACGGATATCCAGCAACCGACAGTACTCACGGTTTTCGGCCAGCGTATGACCCGCGTCATACCAGTTTTGCGTGAGGGGCAGACCGGTGACGGTCGACAACTCTCTATCCATTAGCGCGACCAGCTCACTGCTGCGCGAGAAGTTTCCGATCAGATCCCCAAACGACGCCGACAAAAATTCCTGAATATAATCACTTTTGGATTTACCCGCCGCTTTTGCCTGTGCAGTGATGGCCACATCGACGTCGGTTGGGATATGCCGGACAGTCAGAGTGGAAAATGCTGCATTTTTCGTTTTATTTAATCTCTCACCCACTTTGTAGCTCCTTACGATAACAATACAAAAAAGATTAAATTGATTTAAATGTGAAATTTTGAATCAAATATCATATTTTGCATCATAATCAAAAATATCATGGATTTCATCGCATTTTGCAGCTTTGCTATTGTATTTATTTTCTACTGATCCGATTTATGGTAAAGTCGGAAGCTCTGGGGTTATGACGGCTAGGAATGGACTGTTCAAGACAATTTCTTTGAGAACTGAATATTGTTAGCATTAATTATTTATGGACGTGCTTACGGGTCATTGTTTGGTAAGTTCCCCATAAGATCACAAATCTAATTGGGATCTCAAAACTAAAACTGGATCTGGCGAAGGGATACAGAGTTGGTGCTTAACTCACTATATTCGGTTAATGCTTATTCTTTGCCGTGAGGGATATTACAATTAGAGTTTCTGAATATTTTAGTTCGATATCTTAGCTTATTATCCACACAATATGAAAAGTATATCCCCCTTTATGAAGCCAATTTACCATAATCTGGCACATGTATTCATTGGTTGTTGGCCTAACTAGTATTTCGCAACAGAAAACATCTTCCTAGCAGCCCAAGAGTTATTACTCATTATAGCGAAGGTTGAGAGGTTTACTCCTCTTAAAATTAAAATCATGGCAGCGTTACTATAATAAATTTTTTATGTAATGAAATGTGTATTCCTGGCGGTTTGATTTATACATAACACTGTTTATCAATAGATTACGTTCTGCATGCATATTGTGCTTACTTACTTACTTACTTACTTAATAAATAAGATTTTTCCTCATGACGCTGACTATGGATTAGATCGTTGGAGACGATCAATTATGTGTAATTCAATTGGCCATATCGATCAAATATTTGTTATTGATCGTTTTTGACGATCTGTATACTAGTGGTTAAATAAGTTACTTTCCGTAACTTATCGATAGAACTGGTTAATTACAGAAAAAAATCACGTTGTTTGTATGCACTCAGAACTTTAGGCATCAGCAGCGAACTCGTTGACGATATTGGCTAAGTCTTGGATATATTATGTTTTCTACCCCTGATTATTTCTTGTTGTCGCCGTCGATAAAGCTATATTCGGCCTCGGCATACTTCGCCATAGGTATAACGGCATTATTACCTGACGCTAACTGGATGATTATGCCATTTGATTATAATTATTCTCATTTTCACTCCGGTGATGCAGCATATCACCTTATATCCCTAAACGGTTGTTCACCCGCCGATATCGGCCGAAGCTTGCAATGGTTACAAAGGATATCTCACGAACTAAGTTTTCCCGCTTTACTTTTGGTCGATGAAATATCACCGTTAATACTTCAACAAACGACAGGTAAATCTAACTCGGCGTAGCTTTCTCGCAACAGTTTGATGACGGCCTGACGCCAGTAAGCCTCGACGACCTTCTTTTTGAAGTAAATCGGCCGCCAGACGCCATGCTTAAGACATAACCCGCCGCGGGTCACGGATAAATGAATATGCGGGTGCCGATTAAGTTGTCGGCCATAGGTGTGTAGCACCACGAACAGACCAATTTATCTTCTATCTTTGTTGGTTAAATTCTAACTTTCCAGATAAATATTGATTATAACAATCTTTACTATATATAAACCAAGGTTTGTAAAATTCACAGAATGTATTTAATAAGAATTTCTTATTATAATTTTATAGACATGATGCACAGATTTTCTAACAGCAAGATCATGGTCTATTAGCGTTCCATCAATATCAAAAAATATCATGACTATACCACTCTGTTTGTTACAATAAGATAAATATAGAGTTTATATGTCAAAGTGTTAAAAGTTGTTTTACAAAATTTAAGAACTATACAATTAATCGTAGAGTTTTTTACGTTTTGATATTTGTGCTAAACGATTGATTTTTCTAGTCTCATTATTCAAATGACTTCTTATTTCCTTTGTAAATTCATCAAAAGAAGTAAGGTTTTCGCCGTAGGTCAGATTATAATTGTAGTCGAAATCATCTTGATTAATACCAATAATATGCTGGAATATAGTTTCAAACCTATCAAGTGCTTTTACTAGTCTTGCTTCATTTGTCTCACCTTTTGCGTATTCATCATACAGGGATAATAGATTACAAGCGAGCGTTTCAGGTAGATAATCCGTGATGTTATTCATGGCAATAAGTTCATCCTCTTCTTTTTTGGATTTGTTATCATTCTCCGGTGCTGGGATGTCACCAGTTATAGACTCTGCAATATCATGAATAATACAGAATGAAAGTATTTTCACGTGATCTAAATCAGGGTATTTTTCTATTATCAATAAAGCTAGAAGACTTAACATCCAAGAGTGTTCTGCTGTGCTCTCCTGTCTACCATTAGAAGTATGAGAAGTGCGTAAAGTATTTTTTAAATTTTCTGTTTTAGAAAGAAAATGAAATATATCAATTATATAATCTCTGTTATTAGGCATCTTTTTCCCTGCGTATTTTTTTGTAATTTAACTTGGCATGATTTTCATCAAGTTTTGTAATTTCTACGGAATACACCTTACGATCTTTATAATCATGGGTGTTTATTAAAGCACTAAGCAATATTTTATAAAGTAAATGCATGTGAGCATATGCCATTGTTTTTAAAAACAATTTTTTTGATGGGGAGTGTATTTATTCTTTAATTTCATTGTAGTGAAAACTACTATATAAGAGAACAAAAGGTGTTAATTTCATTTGAAATTACTCGGTTCTAAGTATTAATTAGATCAATATGGCTTTGACGGTATAACGGCTAAGAGCAAAACTGCAATAAATTGCATGAACATCACGATGGCTGCTAGAGACGCCAGACCATAAGTGAGGAAAGGGGCTGTCAAAAGAGACCCCAGAGTAATCATAGTAAAAGTGAAAAAGGCAATCAGAGCGGCCCCTCTTGCATTGTTGTCTCCTGAAATTACAATACCACGGTAAAATCCAGTCGGGCCTCTTAGTCCAATTGCAATCCCCATTGGGGCAAACAGCACTGCTAAAATATAGGTGCTAGTGCCACTCAGCATGCCATATCCGGTCAGTGCAATGGCACTTGATAGGGCCAGACATGTACCTACCATGATGACTTTATCTGCACCGTATCTTTCTGCCAGCCTTGGGGAGAGATTTGCTGCCACGATGTATCCAGTAATATTAGTGACCTGCATAATGATGAAATCATTGAGGGTACCGTGCATCGTCAGTGTGATAACCGTTGGCGCGCCAAAAACAACTGTAACCATCCCACCGACCGTCAGAGCATGGGTCAGTGCATAACGCAGGTAGATAGGATTTCGCAATAGACCTATGAAATCTCCTGAGGAACGGTCGCGGTGGTGCCTCTCAGGAAGCTTCTGAATCATTACCATTCCAGCCGCAGCGACAGTCAGTATCGCCAGCAACTTGAAAGAAATACTCCAATCAAATAAATCCAACAATATGACCCCAGCCAGTGGGGCAACGGCCGGGACCAGTGCCTGAATACTCCCCAAAAGGCCAATAGCACGGGCTGTCCTGCGCTCATCAAATAACTCTCGGATAAAACCAGGGATGAATACCGGTGCTGCTGCTGAAGCTATTCCTTGGACAAACCGGGTTGCTACTAATACGGATACATTAGGTGCATACGTGCATCCGAACGAAGCCAGTGAGAAGATACACAATGCGGAACAAAGTAGTTTCTTTCTGCTGAAATAATCGGAAAGACGGCCAAATAATAATAAGCCACAAGCATTGCCTCCCACATAGGCAGAAAGTATCCACTGAGATACATCTGGCGTGGTATGAAAGACCCTTATCAGTTGCGGAATAGCAGGCAACACAAGATCTGTACCGGCAATGGACGTCATCACACAAAGGACAAGACAAAAAAATATTGGCACCTTTTTCACTTCACTCCCCATACCTTATCGCGGAC
>NZ_KV824225.1:0-29875 GCF_001816025.1 Hafnia sp. HMSC23F03 | reverse complement strand
GTAATACCGTCATGACAATGACCGGCCTTTCCGAAGACGAACTGGCCCAAATTCGCCACTAAGCATTTCAGCGGCTAGCATGAGCTAGCCATTCCTCTGCTTTCCCCCTAACTTGACTCTCATAATCGGTGGATGAATACTCAATAGGCTGATTTCTATAAATAAAGCCGAGTATTTTCGCTACGTTTATATCCTTATGCTAATATTCTCCACATCATTATATTCAACATAAATCACTGACATGACAGTTCCTTATCACACGCGTCCTACATCAGAATTAGCGCATCTGGCCTGGTGCCTGCTGACATCGGTACGCCTAGCCCAGACAGAGGGGAAAGCGCAGTCTTCGCTAGAGCAGCATGTCTTTATTATGCAATGGCTGTTTACAGCCCAAAAACGCAAGCTGTTCCCGAAGTGCGTTGCGCCAGACGTTATATGGCTGCTCGCTCAGGGTAAAAAATATGGGTTCGGGGCCAACTTACTCAAAAAAGTAGAGTATATATACCGTTCAAGTGCTGAAGAATTAGCAGCCCAAAGTGACTTATTCCGATTTACGTACTTCGTTGAGACATTGAAAACAATGGGTTGGCTAGATTTTATGGTCTCACGTAAAGAGTGGGATCAGCATTGGAAGAGCTCCAATACTGCCAGCGCAATCTATACCCCAAAAGAGGAGCTGCAGCCCTCTTTTGATGAGAATGGAAAACTTGTCAAAACACTCGCGGTACGATTCACTGGTGATACCTCCGGTATTTTTCCCCTATTAGAACAGTGCCACCTCAGCGCCCAACAGCAACCTAATCATGAAGGCTTTTCCGTTTTTCACTTAACATGACTGACTAGCGCAGCAATAATTTGGCCTGTGCCGGCGACATCGAAAAACTCAAATCAGGCGTCACATCGAGCGCAAAAATTTTCGTATACACCTCGGTGTTCTCTATTCTTTTATGCCCCATCAATGACTGAACCTGTTTGATATGTATGCCATTCATCAGCAAATGCACCGCATAGCTGTGCCTAAACGTATGTGGTGTGATGGGACGAACTGAAAATGTGACACCGTCACGTTCTGCTCTTTCCACCGCCGCTTTTAACCAGTTACGCGGCGTCTCTTGGCTAGCCACATCCCACATCGGTGTCGCTCGGCGCGCAAGCAGTCTAAAGGTCGCAAAATATTCCTGCAGTCGGCGAACGTAATCTTCATCGGGTAAAGGCACCGCTCGGAAGGGGACCTCTTGCTGTTCATCTTTCGTCGGACGTCCTCGAGTACGCGGTGCCCGTTGTTTCAACGTCCGCAGTCTGACGAAGGGCATATCCGCGTTGAAAAAAAAGTCACTCGGTGTGAGGGCCAGTGCTTCGTTGATCCGCGCGCCGGTGTTCCACAATGTTTCAATCAACACCCGCTGACGCAAATCGGGAAGATAGCTGAGCAGCACTGAAATTTCTGGCGCCAATAAATAGCGAGGCACATCCAGATCGGCGGCGATCGCCATTTCACGCAGCCGAACCGCACGCGCATAGCCGCCAGGCAAACCGATCGCGCTACGTGAATTCTGTTCTAGATTGTGGGGTATCAGGCTCAATTTTTTAATCTCCGCAATCTCGTGCATTTTGGTACAAAAAACACACAACGCTAGCCGTGATGTCGCGCAGGCCGGTGGCCAAAATGCAAAAGACGTTTTCTGAGTGACTATTTTGCCGAGCTTGATGATAACAGGGAAGGGGAATAAATCGGTGATCGGTCAGTGCTAGTATTGGGGAAAAAACGAAGTGAGCGTAAAAAACGAAATTGCGGTGGTCGCCGTAACGCGCCCGGAACGGCGCCACCGCCAGCCATGAGGTATGCAACCCCAGAGCCCGTGCGGAGTGTAGCCAAATTACAGGACAATGAACAGCCTTTGGGGATTCTAGCGGAAATACCCAATAGTAGGAAAAAGAGCTGGATACGGTAAAGAGCGGAGTTATTTCTTTTCATCAGTGTGCTTACGCTGATAGGTAACGAAGAAATTACTCCCAACTCAATTTACTGATCTCAAATTAAGGTGAGCTATCAAGAAAGGATATAATTGATGGCCAAGAATTAGTGATGTATCGTGTCTAAACCAATACTCAGGCTCTAAGTCATGTAATGCAAGCCCCGTACTGCGTATGATTTATCCACAGAAACGGGGGATAAGTGTGTGGATGAAAATTCGACAACAAAGACAACACAATAACTTTCAATTACAGTATCATTTTAGCTCGGTCTCTTGAGTATTTATTTTGTATAGCTATTTTATATTAATATCGTAAGTCGTACTTTCTTTAGGAAGTGGTTCCCAAGGTTGAGCATATTGCAGGACGACCTTAGACATTCCGGGGGAAACGGCAATAAAATGCATTATTGTACTACCGCCACATCCAACAAGTTTTTTATTTTTACAAGATATGTTTTCCTCATACTGACTACCAATGTATGCGACATTTTCAGGTAGCTTGCGTAAAATCCATAAATATCCAGTTGTTGGATTAGATTTCAGCTCTATACTAAACTGCGAGCCAATTTTAGCATTTATTTTTTGTTGTTCTAGATTCATATTAGCAGCATAAGCATTTGTGATAAAAAAAAGAGCCGATACCGATACAGCTGTGAGACTTTGCAAAAATTGCATAACACACCTCGAATATAAATGTAAAATATTTATCTCAATATATAATGTAAGTCCCTAAATTGTCAAAACATTGTTGCTACCATTGCATCTTCATTAAGAACACTTAAAATTTTAAATGAATATCATATAAATGTTGTAGATAAATAATCTGCTAATTGTGATTGATAGCAATAAAAGTATAATTTAATCGCTCAAGGAGAAAAACAATATAATTATATTATTCACTTTACTATAGTTATCTATTTCATACTGTAAGTTTTTATAAAACAACATGATAACACTTTATAAGTGTAAAAATCAATATAAAACAACAAGTTAGCTATTTCATGCGCTTGTATAAGCCGAGTTTCTATAACGCTTGAGTAAGTAATGATTAATACTCCAAGAGCAAAAATGCCCGCCCGAACATCCCCCCCTTTAAATGAGAACCTTTATAGGATAATCTTTCATTTAAGGTGGGGCTGATTAATAGGGAATAATCTATCTTAACGTTAGCTATGACTTCGCTTGACCTTCCCATCTTTAAGTATAAACGTTAGTTTTCCATCCCAAAACTCAGCAATAAACACTTGTTCTCTCTCTATTCCTACACTCTGGAGATGTTCCTCAAGCCAATCCTCATCTTTATCTATACCGTTAAGCTCAGACTGGCGTGGGCGGCCATCTTTCATAAGAATGATTGATGGCATTTTTCCACCATCACAAACGACAGAGAGAGAGCCGTTTGGTTCAATTTGTGCATAACGTATTTCTTGAAATGAATGTACACCTTGAGAATGCAGTTGCGAAGCAACATTTATTATATCTATTTTATTCCTGCGACGAAGTATGTTATCCATAAGGAACTTACCGTTCTTTATGATAGCTATTGGTTCACCAATGGTAAATGACCTGAAAAACCAGACGTGTTTACTGACCCAATTAAGCAGCGAAATCAAACATACACCAATAAATAACACAATAATATATTGATGCATGGGAATGGCATCGCTATAAATCACACCGCCAATAATGCCACCCAGAACAAAGTTTCCAATGAAGTCAACAGGCGTCATTTGTGAAAGCTGAGTCTTACCTGAAAAGTTCAAATGAGATATAACGACAACAAACCCTATGACAAACTTAAGCAGAACAATGCCATAAAATTCCATATTAAGCCCTTGCTTTGTATAAGGGGCATACAACATGCCCCTTTCATGACTTTAACTTTTAATTTTTCTATAGATATAGAGCACCACAATTGCGCCAATAACGGCAACAACAAAACTGCCGAAATTGAAACCATCCACTTTTCCGAAGCCAAAAAATGTGCTGATATAGCCACCAACGATTGCCCCCACGATACCTAAAGCAATAGTGATGAAAAAGCCAACATTCTCTTTACCTGGCATAATCCATTTTGCAATAATACCAGCGACTAGGCCAAAGATGATCCAAGATATAATTCCCATTGTAATACCTTAATTGTTATTCTTTTTATTAGAAGTAGATTCAGCCTGGGTAAGATCGTTTTCTCTCTTCATGCTGTCTTTAATTTCTTTTGTTTTAGCAGCCGCATCTGTAGCCACATCGTTAGCACCAGTAATAGCTTGCTGCTTTATATGGTCAACCTTTTCTACAATTTGCTCACTTTTTTGTTTGGCATCAGCTTTGATTTCATCTCCTTCTACTTTAGCCTGAGCAGCAATAGACTGAGCTTTTGAATCAGCTTCTGATTTAAGCGATTTAGCTTTTTCAGTCAGCTGTTCAGCTTGCTTACCGGCTTCTTGTTTAACGGCATCAATGTGCTTATCGGCTTCATCTTTAATAGCTGCTGCTTTTTCTGATGCCGCGTCGTTCAGCTGTGTAGCTGAATCTTTAGTATGTTGCAAATGAGAGTCAACTTTCTTATCTGCATCATCACATCCAGCAATGAGCAGTGTGATTGCTGCTGCCAAAAGGGTTTTACTTAAAAATTTCATTAATATATCCTCTTTAACTTTCCCAACCATATGTAATATGGCGCCTTGAAGGGTACATTTTAAATTGAGTTTTTTCCATTATTATTATATTTTTTAATATATCGAGACCTCTTTTGTAAGGTCAAGAATTTCTTTTCTTTGGCTGAAAGCCGATTTCTTCTTTGAAAGAGGTGACAGCATCGAAGTTTCATTACCAACAACTTAACTTACTGAATTTTAACTAGATATAGGGGGCGCAATGGGGAAGATATTTACGAGGATTTTATTTGCGACAAGATGGGTAATGGCTCCGGTGTATTTAGGTCTGTCTGCAGGTTTAATAATTCTGGCCTATAAATTTTTCATTGAGTTATATACGATAATTTTGAATGCATCTCATTACAATAATGAAGAGCTCATACTTAGCCTGCTATCCCTTGTCGATTTCGTTCTGATCGGCGGATTACTTGTCATGGTGATCTTCTCCGGATATGAAAACTTTGTATCACGTCTAAATGTCAAAGGCGCTGATGATGAATTATCATGGATAGGTAAGATGGATGTTGAGTCTTTAAAAAACAAAGTATTTATTTCTGTTGTTTCTATCTCTACTATCCATCTTCTAGGTGTTTTTATGGAATCAAAAAACATTCCTAATGATAAAATTCTAATGTACATAGGATTGCAGCTTTGCTTTGTTATCACTGCATTACTCATGCAGATGTTAGAAAACTTATCAAAAAATGAATAATTTGAGTGTTTTAGTGCCAACTTTCTGCTCGTCTTTTAGTGGCCAAAGCGATGCATTTAATTCATCAATAACACTTGGTGCTCTTTCTGACTGCTGTAACATAATTGTCCAGCAAGGTAAACTTTCATCACTAAAGCGGAGAAGCCTCAAGTGTGTATTAAGCGTTAAAAAGTAGGCTGAGACGTAACAAATTGTTTTTTTTATATTTATACTGGAATCAATAGCATATATATCAGCACTGCGTCCACCAAATCTGCAATGTAGTTATCACAAATTTTAGGTAACCCGATAACTTATCATTTATTTTTCCACCTTTTTATGAGTCGTTATAGTGGGATTAACGTAAACACATAGCATCTCAATGCCACTTCGCTTTGTTAACTCAATCCAACAGCAGTATGTCAAAAATAAGTAAACGTCATTAATTTCTCTCGTTATAAATTAAGCTATCGTTAGAAAAAAATACCACACAAAGGCATTTTTTTGTGCAGCATTAGATTATTCTGCTAATTAAATACCTATTAATTATTGAATTATCTATCAAGTACTTAAATTTCATAGCAATGACAGATCACTTACATCGTGCGGATTTTGATGTTGAGGACCTTAGGAAATGCAATTGGTATGCTATGTTGGCCGGAAAATCTCTTTCCGCTGGCGTGTTTATTCTATCTTTTCGCAGTACATCTTGCTAAGAGATACTCGAAACTCAATGAAGTCTTCTCGAAAATCCAACAAAGCTGATTTAGTTGACAACTAAATCAGCTTTTTTTTCAAAAAAATACATACATGAACAAAACTTAACTATTCTATAAGTGTGGATTAACTTTCACTTTCAAATAACCCATTGAAATTATTGATTATGGTGGTCATATGAAAGAGTCAAACAACAAACCTAGTTCGAAAATCCTGAGTGCTAATCATCAAAACTCAACTGTAAAACCACACTATTTAGATACAGCACCAGATAATATCTCATTGAAACCAATAAATAGCATTAGTCCTCCTGGAACGGAACCTATGGCACCCGGTTCTCAAAAGTCGAC
This sequence comes from Hafnia sp. HMSC23F03, assembly GCF_001816025.1. NCBI lineage: Bacteria > Pseudomonadati > Pseudomonadota > Gammaproteobacteria > Enterobacterales > Hafniaceae > Hafnia > Hafnia sp. HMSC23F03. Next base: position 23,487 of record NZ_KV824225.1, on the reverse strand, counting down.
CAAAATTTCTAATAAAAAACTCAAGCAGCTAGACAAATTTCGAGCATTACCAGATCAAGAACACTTGCGCACTAATCAAGGGGTTAAGATCTCTGATAACCAAAATTCATTAAAAGCAGGTAGCCGCGGTTCAACCTTACTTGAGGACTTTATCCTTCGTGAGAAAATTACCCATTTCGATCATGAGCGCATACCGGAACGAGTAGTTCATGCTCGCGGCGCAGGTGCACATGGTTATTTTCAGGTTTATAAAGATTTAGCACCACTCACAAAAGCCGGATTTCTTCGGGATCCTTCTGTCAAAACCCCCGTATTTGTGAGATTTTCTACTGTTCAAGGCTCTAGAGGGTCTGCTGATACCGTCAGGGACATACGCGGCTGGGCAACAAAATTCTATACATCAGAAGGTAATTTTGATCTGGTGGGTAACAACACCCCTATTTTTTTTATTCAAGACGCTATCAAATTCCCAGATTTTGTACATGCGGTGAAACCAGAACCACATAATGAAATTCCGCAAGGACAAAGCGCCCATGATACTTTTTGGGACTATGTCTCTCTACAACCTGAAACTTTGCATAATGTAATGTGGGCAATGTCAGACCGTGGTATACCCCGTAGCTATCGCATGATGGAAGGCTTTGGCATTCATACCTACAAAATGATCAATGCGAAAGGGCAATGCCATTTTGTTCGCTTTCATTGGAAACCGGTATATGGTGTTGCATCCTTAATTTGGGATGAAGCTCAACTCTTAACTGGGCGAGATCCGGATTTTCACCGACGTGAATTATGGGAGTCTATTGAAGCCGGTGATTATCCGCAGTATGAACTCGGTTTACAGGTTATTAGTGAAGAGGATGAGCATAAATTTGATTTCGATATATTAGATCCTACTAAGCTGATACCTGAGTCATTGGTTCCTGTACAGCGAGTAGGCATGATGACCTTAAACCGCAATCCCGATAATTATTTCAGTGAAACTGAACAGGTTGCATTTTGCCCTGGCAATATTGTGCCTGGACTCGATTTCTCTGATGATCCCCTGCTTCAGGGACGACTATTTTCATATATCGATACACAGATCAGCAGACTTGGGGGCACTAATTTCCATGAAATCCCCATCAATAAACCAGTGTGTCCTTTTCAAAATCATCAGCGTGATGGTATGCATCGAATGAGTATTACTAACGGTGCAAATTATGAACCTAACTCAATAAACAATAACTGGCCAAGAGAAACTGCATCCGCTGATACAGAAGGCGGTTTTGTTTCTTATCCTCAAAAAACTGACGGTACTAAGCTCCGCAAGCGAAGTGATACATTTGCAGATTATTACTCTCAACCCCGACTATTCTGGTTAAGCCAAACTAAGAGTCAGCAAGACCATATAGTTGGAGGGTTTAGTTTCGAATTAGGGAAAGTGGTTCGCTCATGGATACGTGAACGTGTTGTTAACCAACTCACCTACATAGATCATAATTTAGCTAAGTCAGTAGCTGATAATCTAGGAATAAAATTAAGTAAAGAACAACTCGCACAGCTTCTGCCAGAACACGTTTATGGTCTAAAAAAGGACTCTTCATTAAGTATGTATGATGGCCATAAGCAAGTTTTAAAGTCACGGCAAGTCGCGCTTCTTGTTGCTGATGGCGTTTGTGGTGATTCTGTTTCCAATATAACGAATTTACTGCATAAGCTTGGTATCCATACCAAAATCTTCGCCCCCCATTTGGGGAAAATAGCGACTCTCCAAGGTACCGAAATCGATGCTGATGGCACAATAGAAGGGAATCCTTCTGTTTTAGTTGATGCCGTTATTGTTCCAACTGGAGAGGAAAGTATTCAAAAGCTCATAAAGAATGGCAATGCTAAACACTACTTACTTCAAGCTTTTAAACATCTTAAAGTTATTGGCTTACAAGGCAGAGCAATTGAGTTATATGAATCACTATCATTACCTAAACCCGATAAAGGCGTAGTGACTGATTCCGATACGAAAAAATTAGTGCAAGGTTTTAGTCAAGCAATGAAGGAACATCGTATCTGGTCTAGAGAAAAAGTCGCTATTGAGATACCCGGTTAATTTTAATTATGTAACTTGCTAATTAAGGATAAGTTATGACTAGTACAAGTAATCAATATCCTTTCCCGCCATTTGATATTCAGTCTCAACCTGAACCTGGTCTAGTAAGCCAAATGAAACCAAGACCTGATCACGGGGAAGATAGTTATCAAGGTAGTGACCGGCTTATTAATCGAAAGGCATTGATCACTGGAGGTGATTCAGGGATCGGCAGGGCAGTTGCTATCGCTTTTGCTCGCGAGGGTGCAGATGTTGTTATTAATTATTTACCCAATGAAGAAGCTGATGCCAAAGAGGTTATAGAATTTATCGAACGAGCAGGACGAAAAGGATATGCCATTCCTGGGGATATTCGTGACGAAAACTTCTGTAAATCATTAGTGAATCAGGCAGCTGGGTTACTGGAGGGATTAGATATATTAGTTAATAATGCAGGTAAGCAACAGTTCGTTGAGTCAATCTCAGACCTAACAACCGAGCAGTTTGATGCGACTTTCAAAACTAACGTTTATGCGATGTTCTGGATATCTAAATATGCTCTTAAGATAATGACGTCTGGTGCAACGATCATCAACACATCTTCTGTTCAGGCTTATACACCTTCCGCTGGGCTGTTAGATTATGCACAAACTAAGGCCTCTATAGTAGCATTCACCAAATCGCTTGCAAAACAACTAGCGGTTAAAAATATACGAGTGAATGCTGTTGCTCCAGGACCTTACTGGACCCCTCTGCAAGTCTGTGGCGGGCAGCCTCAAGATGCGATCCCACAGTTCGGAGCTGATACTCCAATTGAAAGACCGGGACAACCTGTAGAAATTGCCCCTCTTTATGTCACTCTTGCAGAGGAGGACTCAAGTTTCACCTCAGGACAAGTATGGTGCTCAGATGGTGGTACTGGCACTCTTTAGAATTAGTTCATTTGTAAGCTTTAATTAAAACGCGCATTGCAAACTAATTTTTCTATATGGTGTACTGATGTCGGAAGCCATCCTGCTTGCGGATGGCTTCCGTCTTTAAGGCTAATCTGCGAATGAAAAGGATCCATTGAGCTGTTATGGGACTTAAGTCAGTGACGAGAGATCATATCAATTCAGGGTGAATCCGCCAAAGGAACTATATCTCTGAATGATAGTGATTAATTTTATACAAACCAATTCATATACATCAATATTGTTCTTTTCAATATTAATGGCGTCATAACAACCAGATGGTTACTGGCACATTCTTCCATATGGAGAATCATATTCAGTTGGTTTAATATAAATTCCACTGTTATTTTATGCGTTCTAGATTTTAATTCTTTTCTTATCCAATACTCATTATAGTTTACCCGCTAGACTATACTTTTAATGATTTAAATAATTTTATTAACAAGGAGCATTCAATGGAGCTTACAAACAGAGTTGGACAGCTAAAATCAGCATCATGGGGCGGGATTTGGGCTGGAAGTTTATCCGTACTTGCAATATCAATATTGATGTCGACGCTTGGTGCAGCTCTCGGATTCTCAATGATTGAGCCATTATCAGGGGATCCAATGGATGGGGTTGCGACTTCCGTGCTCGTTTGGTACGTATTTTCAGCTATAATTAGCTTAGCGGTTGGAGGATATATTGCAGGTCGGCTTGCTGGTATAGATGGTGCAATTCATGGTTTTTTAGTGTGGTCAACTGCTTTAATAATTGCAGCTGTTCTTGGCAGCTTAATTCTAGGTAGCGCGATAAAAACAACCGGTAACGTACTTGGTAGTGTGGCATCAGCCACAGGAAATGCGGCTTATAGTGCGAGCTCTATGCTCGGGAATGGTGTTTCTAGTCTTGCTAAATCAGGTAGCGAGATATTTCATAATATCGATATCAACACAAATTTAAAACAACAGGGAATGACATCAAACTTGACAGATTTGATTAAAAAAAGTGGGATAGAGTCTTTACAACCAGAGTATATTGACGAACAAATGAATGGTGCTAAAGACGATATTTCTGAAGCGATTAATGAAATTGTAGTCTCGCCAAAAGATAACGATATAACCATCAACAAGTTGAAAAACAAGCTAAAAACACGTGTAAATGCTTTGACTAAAGATGTAGATAGAACGTCTCTAACTAACGCTATCAGTAAAAATTCAGATTTGACTCCAGATGAAGTCAATCAAGCGGTAACGAATATCATCTCAGCAAAAAACAAAGCATCAGAAGTTATTAACCAACGATTCACAGATGCTGAGCAAAAAATTGATGAAGCTAAGAAAAATTATGCTGAGTTGAAAAAACAAGCACGTGAAAGTGCCGATAGGGCTGCGGAAATGGCGGCTAAAATATCGCTTGCTTCATTCTTTGCTCTATTACTTGGTGCCCTAGTCAGTACTTTTGCTGGTTTTTTTGGTGCAAAAACTTCATTACATTTCACTAAACAATAATGATTCCGAGGCCTATTAACATAGGCCTCATAAAAAAAGCCTAAAATACTAAAATCTCATTAAGTTATTTTTTTTAAAGACGGGAGTTCTGTCAAACTCGCAGAAAGTTATAAGTTGGTTCTACATCATTTGAAAGTGGAAAAGAGTACGTCATTCTTGTGTACAAGCTATTTATTGTTTACTTCAAGCGTAGTGCTTAGCAGTGTTAGTATATATCCTTTCGCCGATATATACTCATGATAGACACCATGTAAGCGTCAGCCGAAGGCCGTATTGATTATTACAAGGATGGGATTTCGATCTTCCAAGGCAACAGATGGCTAGTCTGCAATAACGCCAGCACACGACACAGATAAATTTTGGGACCTAGACTTTTTAACTTATAACCCCTGATCAAACTTTTTAATCCTTAGCCACTTGTTAGAATTTGTTACGTCTATAGAATAGGCATATTAGTATGGTCATACTAATCAATCCCCAACATGAATAAGCGTTACTCATGTCGAGGATTAATTAGCACCTTACTTTCTGATATTAAAGCTTTTTAGAGTCGCGTAGACCGTCCATACTTTGAATCAAAAACTATCGACTCTATCCACGTACATCCCGTCCCCGTTGCCCCCCCACCCATGGCTTTCTGAAGCCCAATAGGTGAATTCTTTATCACTATAATTAATAACAACGCCAACGCGATACCCACCCGTATGGTTACGCCAACAACTACTTGCGATTTGCACTGTACCGAACTGAATGTTTTGATTCGAACTAACGGTGCTATAAGAAGTAGGGAAAGGTCCTGATGTGTCGCTACCATTTTGAGTTGAGCTTACCTTAGCTTTCACAGACATTGGCGAAATAAGTTTCTTCCCACTAAAGTTTATACTGTCACCCGTCGCGACGGCATTATTCCAGTGCTCTCTTCCGAACGCACTTTCTTTACATGCATCATCAGTTCCGCTTGATGTCACTGTTTCGACATGGGAACGAACGGTAAGCGAAGTCCATATTTGATTTGGGTTTAAGTTTTTTACAATGACAGCAGAAGATAATTTACTACTCTCAAGATTACCATATCCCTTAGCAACCAGTCTTACATGTATTGTTTTTCCCCATAGATTAGCATTCGGATTAACAATAGTCGTTTTACTCCCAGATGGCGACGGCTCCTCTTTGCTGGCAAGAACATTATTATTACTGTCTAAAAGATAGACGGTCACGCTCTCAGGCTTACTGAACTCATCTGAGGCATCCGCACTCCAGGTCACTGTAAGTGTGTCATCTGTGAATACTGGCGTCCATGTGCCGGAACTGCCCTTACTTCCTCTACTGATGTAAGAGACATCGCCCAGACTAATAGATGGCTTCGAATACACCATCACATCGTAATACCCAGAACTGGCATTGTAATAGTCATTAGCAAGCACCGTAAGCGTCAGCCTGGTTTGCCCCTTGCTTATATTTCCTTGAACAGTACCTGAACCGGATATATTTACTACATTTGTATTACTTGACGTCCATTTAATATCGGCCTGCGACGTCAACGTGGTGACCGGTTCTTGAAGAGTGAAAACATCTTCATCCGTAGTTTTCATCAAGGATGTGTCGAAACTCACGTCAGCGGTCGCTTTGTTAAGTACATATACCACATCCGCCGAGGCAGCCATAAACTGATCTGTTTCTGGGGTACTGACCGTAACGGTCGTTGTTCCCGGTTTTACTGCCGTAAGCTTCCCGGTATTGTCTACGCTAACTACCGATCTATCTTTAGTGGCATACGTAGCAGTAAGCTCATTCTGTACATCGCTATTGGTATACGTAGCGGTGATATCCCGTTCCTTACCATCAGCCCATACTGCAGTAATAGGGTCACCTGTTCCGGCTTTTAACCCTGGGGTCGCTTTAGATACATTGAGTGTGTATGACGCCATCGCCTGATTATATTGCTCGTTCCCCGGCGTATACACCGACACTCTCGTACTGCCTGATTTCAACAGAGTAACTTTCCCACTCCCGTCAACCGTGGCCACGCTGCCATCTGAACTCGACCACTTTTGCTCCACGCCTTCAGGCATACCACGTACCACCTGAGACGCAGTGAAGCTTCTCGTCCATGTCACCGGCTGTTCAGCATTATCAAACCGTAAATCTGGTGTAATGGCACCGACAGTGACTGTAACGGGGTTACCGACTGTTGTACCGTCAACTTGTGCATTAAGAGTCACCGACCCTTTGGTTGTCGCAGTACCTGTTGCCACATAGCGTCCATTCTGCTGCTCCTGAACAGCACTGAGCTTAAATCCATTCAGAGAATTAGCGCCTTCAATTGTCACCGTTTTCCCCGTCACCGGATTGCCGTAACTGTCTTCAAGGCTGGCTGTGAATGTTACCGTGTCCTTACCGTCGGAGCCGATGCTGGTTTTATCTGCACCAAAGGCCGCATTCTTTATCTCTCCTGCGACCACGGCAACGTTGTCTGCCTGCATGTGGTTATCGCTATCAAGATAGGCGGTCATCTGGAGTTGGCCCGCAGTGTGGCTTTTCACCGTTGTGGTTGCGACACCTTTTTCATTGGTGCGCGACGTCGGCTCATAACTTTCCGCCTGACCACGAAGCTGCCAGGAAACCACCACATTTGTTAATGGGTTCCCCTGAGTGTCAGTTACCGTGGCACTGTAGGTTACCCCCTTCGTATCACCGGCTACCAGTGTGGTTTTATTAGGGCTGACAGCCGATAACTTCCAGCTGTCTGTATCCCCTTTCACCGTCAGTGTCCGGCTCTTGTTGAGCGTAGTATTACCCACTTTAGCCTTAAGTATGGCGCTACCGGCCTTGTCACTAGCCACCGTCATTGTATAGCGACCAGGTGCACTGTCATTTTCCTGACTTTCACCGATGTTCACATTCTTGTTGTTATCAGCGCTGAAACCGCTGACACTTTTCCCTGCAAGGGCATTGCCATTACTGTCTCGCAGCGTCAGCGTCAGCGTGGCTGTTTCTTTTCCGGCAACAATGACTGAAGGGGTAAGCGTCAGTTCTGAGCGATTTTCATCCACATCACCGGCACTGAATATCACATCTGGCGCCGCAGTAGTGCCTGACGGAAGAATGAGTTCCACTTTAGCAGTACCTACGAGCGCTCGAGTTAGCGTGACGCGGGCCGTGCCAGAGTCATCTGTACGTGTCACCTGTGAGCTGAGCGTGCTACCTTCATTTGCGCTCCATGTGACCGGGATACCCGCCCCCAGTGCATTTTCGTTAGCATCGGTCAGTACCGCTGTATACGTTACAACATCACCTACCGTGGCAGACGTCGGTGTCGCGCTAATGCTGCCTTTGACTTTAGCTGTATTATTATCGGCACTGAGCGTGAGTGAAGCAGTATGGTTGATGCGGATATTGCTCACATCCGCGCTGACCTGTGTGGTGCCTGCTTTTTTACCTGATACAGTTGCCTCATAGACGCCAGTCGATACCTCTTTGAAGGCGGATACGTTCATCTTCAGGTCTGACGCAAAACTCGCGCTTACCTTATCCTTGAGACCGGTCAGCAAGTTGCCTTCGGTATCTCGGGCAGTGACGCTGAGAGTAGCCGTTTCTTTTTCTGCAATAATGTGAGAAGGGGAGAGACTGAGTGAAGATTTATCCGCACTAATATCGCCAGCTGTGAAGTTAACGGCTTTATTTGCCTTTACAGGCGAACCGCCACCCAGCATAGCAGACACCCACGCCGTACCCGCAGCGCGACTACTTAACGTAATTTCAGCCACGCCGTTCGCATCAGTACTGCTCAGGCTTGAAGGGAGCGTGCCTAGCGTGGTATTCCAACCTACGGCAACGCCTTTAAGTTTTGTATTGCCATTTTTATCCTTAACTTGTGCTCGGATAGTCACGATTTCCTGTCCATCGGCCTTAGCCGTGTCAGCACCGGATATTGCCACATTATCAATCTGCGCAGAATCTTGGTTGGCTAAAAGAGCCAGTGGCGTCTGCAGGTTAACCGCACCGCTTTGCGCCGTCAGTGTCCATATTCCTTCGGTCGTTCCGGTAACCGCCGCCTGATAGACGCCTTCTCCCTTTTCAATTTGTGTAAAGTGGATACCTGATTGGCTGTCTGCTTGCCAGTCGATGTGCTTTCCTGCTACTGGGTTATCCCATTTATCCCGAAGAATAAGTGAGGCTAAAGCTTTTGACTGACCGTCTGCGGTAATAGATTGCGGAGAAACGGAAAGCTGACTATGCTCGCCGACAGGCTCCCCAGGCCCAAAATCAACCTGCGTCGAACCTTTGTGTCCATTATAAAGTACAGCCGTGACCGTCGTCAGTGTCGCCTGTGTTCCCAACAGTTTTACCGTCGCTTGACCTTTCTCATTGGTCTGGCTGACTGTATCGCTCAACTGGTTGTGATTGGTTTGCCATGCCACGCTCGTACCTGAAACGGGATTATTATCCCCATCAAGCACGGTGGCCGTCAGTGTGACTGGCTGAGTTTGTCCTGCCGTTGCCGATGTTGTATCTGGAACGACAGTCACATTGGCTGTCTGCTCATCGGGTAGTGCCTGTAGGGACAATGATTTCTCAGTGCCCTTGCCAAGAGAGGCGGAAACAGTCACCTGACCCGCATAGCGAGTACTCAGGGAGGCGGAAGCTATGCCATCGGGATCGGTTACCGGACGAGCTGGGGTAATCTCCGCTTTGTTGCCGTTGCTGAGTGTGACTTCCACCCCAGAAAGTGGGTTGCCGTGGGTGTCTGTTACGCTGACGGTGAGTGTTGCGGTATCTGTACCATTAGCCGTCAGCGTCTGTTTATTGCTGGTCAGCGTTTTAATAACAGGACTTTGCTTGTCAGCAATAAAGGTAAACGGAGAGGTTGATTTTGATGACGCATTTGTAGATGCGGTCACGACTACGTCACTGTAGGCGCGCGTACTGGTAACTTCTGCTTCTGCTATCCCTTGTTCAGAGGTCAGGGTTTGTGAACGTTTAAAGGATACGATGCTGCTGTCCTTGTTGGATTTCCAGTCTACCGGAATACCGGAAAGCGGGTTGCCATTCTGGTCTTTGATAAGCGCTCTGAATGTCACCGCAGTGGCGCCGTCAGCAATACCGGATGCCGCTGTCGTATCCACAGACGTCACAATGGCAGTCGCATTATTGCCGGTGAATGTGGTCTCTTTTGAGACTGACTGGCCATTAACGCTGGCTGCCACATGCGAAGTACCGGCAACGGTGCTGGTTAGGGGGGTGGTGACCATCCCTTGGATATCTGTTTTAACGGTTTTTTCTGCAAGTACGGCACCATTATCTGCATCAAGTGTGACCAAGATGTCTGGTACGGCATTGCCCTGCGCATCGGTAACGCGGGCTGTCACTGTTTTTTGTGTTTTACCATCCGCCAGTGAAACTTCAGGAATAATACTGAAATTCTTTTTCTCAATCCGCGCCGTATTCTGGTCAGAACGGAATGAAAGCTTCAGTGTCTTACTCCCTTTGTCGTTAATACTGGCCGTGATGGTTGTTTCACCGGCACGCAGGGAGGTTACCGGAACAATGACAGTACCATCGGGCTCAGTGATAGCCGTTCCTGTCACAGTCGCGCCATTATTTGCTTTGAGAGTGACGGGCTGACTGGGTACAGGATTATTTTGTGCGTCAACAACCTTCACTCGGAAACTATTCTGCGATCGGCCATCAGCAATGGCATTGTTTTCAATCACGTCTAGACCGTCAACGAGGGCGGTAGTGTTGTCTGCTGTCAGCGTGACATTAGCCGATGCAAAATGGACGTTTCGGGCTGATGGTGTCAGCGTGAAAGCTTCCGGTAGGGTTCCTGCTGTAACTTTCATCACATATTCGCCAGCGGCACGCCGGGTGAATGTCGACACGGTGGCATTGCTGCTCCCGCGAAGTTTAGATGTTTTATCAATACTGATTTCTTTTTCAGTAATATCAACAGGATGTCCTTCTTTGTCATTCACCTTCAGGACAAACTCTTGCTGCGAACTCCCGTTTGCAGGCAGTGTCGCGATAGAGGGGGAGAGCGAACTGGTCGTGGTATCAATCGCCGCTTGGGTGACGGTAACCTGAGTGTCAGCCCGGCTAGAGACATTCCCTTTTTTGTCCACGGCCACACCGCTCACGGTGTAGCTGTTAATGCCCCCCGTACCGGAGTGATATGTCGGCATGACAACGGCCCAGCCACTGCCGTTCTGCAAGATTTTACCTCCGGCAGCAATCAGTGCCGACGCTGACCAGTCGATATGCTCCAGCCCATATTTGCTTGTCACGGAGACCCCGAGTGATTTTTGCTCACCGGCATAGCCTGTGACTAAATCTGCCGTTTTGAGACGGATCACTTCTTTCTTACGGTATTCCAAAACAATATTATTGTTGCGTTCGACGAGGTCATAACGGCTACCCGCCAGGCTGCGCATAGCCGCCACGGCATCAGGGTTAACCTGCTGTTGCCACGGCACACCAAGTTGGTAAGTCATGTCAACAGCAAAGCGAGTGTCATTCTCGCTCGATTTGCCCTGCCTTTGCTCGGCACTGAGTGTGATTAACGGCACGGGGGTGTAGGTTATTCCCGCCGTTATGGCGTGGGGGTCTCGTTGGCGATTGTCTTTACCAAACAGTCCAACTTCTTGGCCGTAATATTGTTCATAGGTCAGTTTACCCCCCAACTGCGGTAGCACTGGGAGCCAAGCCTGCGCACGCACATCCCAACCATTAGCCGGCCGTTCTTCATAATCGGTAACATCAGGCGAGTTTTTCCAATTAGTCAGACGTTGATATCCATTTACACCCAACTTTAAGAAATCGCGCCAATACTCCAGTCCCAACCCCATGCGAGCGTGGTCACGCGACAGGTCATAGTCCAAAAAGGTATTCCCTCCCAACATCCACGTATCAGTGAACCAGCGATATCCCATCCCTAGGTTTGACTGGGTGCGGTCATCTGTACGGTGCAGACTGGCTTGGGTGAAGACAAGACTGTCCTTTTGCTCATACAAAGGGACAAGCAGGTCAAACTGAGAGTTTTTGAGGGAGAAGTGCTTGTTGGTATCAAGTTGTACTCTTGCCGTACCAAACCGGCTTAGCCACTGCTGAATTTCACTACTGGCCGCGCCAGAGGCCATCCCGAGAGCCATCGATGCCGTCGCGTCGCCGTTTGGACTCTGGCTTAGAAATGCGCCCGCTTGTGAAGCCATCCCAGCCAGTTTTTGATTTTCTGCATCGTCGTGAAGCGTGCCAGACGCCTCAACCGCACTGCTTTGTTGTTTATCCCACGTGATAGTGGATAGCGGCGCGTAAGGAACGTCGAGTTCATCCCCCGGTTGCAGATGGTCAAAACCATGCGAAAAAGTACGTAGTTGGTTTAATTGGCGCAGTGCTGACAGCGGCATATTGTATTTTTTCGCCACTGACTCAGCGCTTTCTCCTGATGTCAGGGTGTAGACCTTTGTTGGCATTGGCGTATGGTTATCGGTGCTTTCCAAAAAGTGTCGGTCGCTATCCGCACCCGCCATCATCGGGGTGAAGGCGCCTACCAGCGGGAAAGCGATTTGGGTGATAATATTCACCCACGCTATTACCTGCGTCTTGCGCGGACACTTGAGTATTTTCTTATTATGTTGTGGATTAATGGAGTGTGAGCTCACTGTATTATTTCTCTATATCGTTATGTTAGATGTGGATTAGATGAAATCTAAATGAGGCGTATGCCCGCATTCGGATGCGTTTGTAATGACGAGGGGAATGGGTTACGTGGTGTATAAAAACGGACAAAATCGTTGATGTGGTTAAAGCCCAATTTCTTAAGTGCGCGTTTACGCCAGTAGTAAGCGTTTTTTATCGATATGTTCATCCATGCGGCCACCGCATGCATATCGTGAACTAACAGATAGCGATTTAAAGCGGTCCACTCTTTTACGCATAGAGACACACCGGTGTCATTTCCTTTCCTAGGCTGTAACGTCCCGTTCATCCATGACAACACTGACTCACGCATACTGTGCAGGCTTGTTTTGGTAACAAGAACGACGGCATGCGTCCCAAGGGTTTGTTGGTGAATGATGGGCGTCTCTTCATCAACTAAAAGGAGGACGGGAAAGTGCAACTGATAAGAGACGCTTTGCAGCCACTGAAGGTTACGCGTTATTTCGAGCGGAGAGCAATCGACCAGCGCGATAATGCAATATGCCGCGTATTCCACGCGATAATGGCTGAAATCATGAGGTAAGGGGGCAATATCCCATTTGGCCTCAGGTATCAGTTCCATAAGACCAGTTGAAAACAGGGGAGAAGCAGTAAACAACCTGACTAGTGGAGGAGATACATTGCAATGGACTAAGGGATGCATGGTTTTCGGCTCCAAGATATAAATACCGTGCCTGAAAACAGAAGCAATGTTGCTCGAGAACTCACGCGGAGTTCATAAGCAGGGACAATGATTAATTAGTCAGTCACGGAAGGTGACTAATTAAAACACAAGTGTTATTGATCAGCAAAAGCGATCAATAATGCAGTAACCATCGGTATAAACAATCAATTGCTTGGTGATTGATCGATCATGACGATCATTAATTAAGTCGAATATTAAAGAATATTCTTAATATTCAGAGAGAAAGCACGAATTATCAAAAAAGGATATAAACGGTAAAATTGCGGTCATAGGAGAAATGCCGTCATATTATGAAATAATTTATTACATTTTAGGCTGCAGGAATTGTTAAGGTATATCTTGATGGTTTAAGGCCCCATATAAAGGGGCATAGCCGTAGTGCTGTAATTGTAGTGGTATAAAACTGATGACGATTGATGCTCATAATTTCGATGCCACAACTGAACTGATATATCAAGGCATATACCCTACCTTTTGACTGTATATGGGCATATAGATATAGGTTCTAATAAAAATATCTTTTAACAATAAAAGAGGAATAGATAGATGGGATTATTGAATTTTGTAAAAGAAGCGGGTGAAAAGGTTTGGGATACGGTGTCAGGCGGAAGCAAGAAAGATCAGGCTGCTAATTTAAAAAAACATATTGAAAGTCTTAACTTGCCCGGTGCTGAAAAAATCAATATTGATGTTGCTGAAGATGGTACTGCAACGGTAACAGGCGACGTGAGCTCACAGCAAGATAAAGAAAAAATTTTGGTTGCAGTAGGTAATGTTACTGGGGTTGCGCAGGTCAATGATAGCGTTACTGTCACGCAAAGCGGAGCAGAAAGTCGTTATTATACGGTGAAATCCGGTGATACCTTAAGCGCCATTTCAAAAGCGATGTATGGTTCAGCGAATAATTATCAGCGTATCTTTGAAGCCAATAAACCGATGCTGACGCATCCCGATAAAATCTATCCAGGTCAGGTGCTGATTATCCCCGCGCAGTAAGCTATAAATCAGTAATTTTTTAAGTAGCAACTGTAGCTATAGATAGTTTGTACTGGGATTAATTAATTTAGGCTTTGGCCTGCTAGGTGGGCAGGCCAGTAAGTATAAGCCACTACATAGCCTAGTGTAAGCGAAGCTAAAGATGCATCATCTGATACTAATATTAACGGCAGGTTATGTTGAGCCTGCCGTTAGCCGCTATCTAAATTACAGGTATGTTCTAAACCATTCGGTCTGAATTGCGATAACCTGCTTAAAGTGCTCTCCGGTATAAATGTCGTAATGATGGGCGCTGTTTTCCTCATATAACTTTTTTTCTTTTGCCGAAACAGCATCAAACAATGCCCGCCCCTGTTCCGGCGGATTAACCCTATCTTCACCAGCGATAACGACTAAGGTTGGGCATGTCACCTGTGAGGCATTTAATGCAGGTTTGTACAGCAGGGTTTCCCTCACTGTGAGAAAAGGTATTTTTATGTCCATCTTTGGATACTGCGCCCTGTTGTCTTCAAAAAATGATTTTGATTCCGTATCACTCAGTACTCGGTTGACCCCAACGAACATTTCTTTGCCGGTACGTTTCTGCTTTTCAGACATTTTGTCCAAAGTTAAAAGAAAAGCATGTTTCTCCGCCTCATTCATCTTCCCTGTGACGATTTCTTCACCGTCAGCAAAGGCTAGCTGACTGACAATACATTTTATTTCAGGGTTCCTGACAGCTGCGCCAAATACGTGACATCCACCGAATGATGTGCCCCAGAGGCCAATACGCTGTGCATCGAGGGTAGTCTTTTCTTTTGCCCAGTTAATGACAGAAATAATATCGTCAATCTGCATAGCAGGAACTAGACGTCCGCATTCGCCGTCACTGTCCCCAAAACCCCGATAGTCGAACGTGATGGTGGAAAACCCTGCACGAGTAAATGCTTCAGCAAAATTAGGGAGCAGAATCTCTCTGATACCACAGAAACCATGACACAAAATGATTACTGGAGTTTTTTTACAGCTTGTGGGGGAACGAAGCGTCAAAACGATGCCATTAGAAAGATTATGTATAGAAATTTCCATCAGTATTAGTATCCTTTTAGGCTTAATGTGTACTAGACATTAATATTACATTATATAATCCCTTCCGAGATTAAAAATATGATTACAAACCACTAAATATCATGATCACAACGGTATATTAGCTATCTGACTTATCCCGAAAAACTAATTTATTCACAGTTCATCAGACTATTTTTTTAAACCAATATAAATGATTTCGTTGACGCTGAAGCTATCAGTTGGACTGAGTCAGAGAATTACTATGCAGAAAAAGCAATTTTGTTAAGTGGTAAATATTTACGAGATGAAATGGCGTTTTCTTTTCATAACATATAGCATACATGAATATTCCTAAGCACAACTGGTATACAGGTATTTCACTAACATCGTGGGTATACATTTAAAAAAAAATTCATACCAGCATAAGGTTTGTCCTTGCACGAGTTTAATCTAGACTCCAAGTTCCCGCAATGTGCTTCGAGTTTGTGCCCATCTGGATCCAGGAAGTAAACAGATTCTCCTTCACTCTTATTAGTTTTCCATTCAGAAACTTCGAACGCTTTCAATTTCTCTTTGAACGCTGCCATTTCGCGTTCCTCTATGTTGAAGGCATAATGCGTATAATCTTGTTTAGTATCGACTCGGTCGACAGATAAGCAAAGCCAAAGGTGCCCTAGCGACAAATACGCGCCAGAATTCCATTTTGCCCTTGGTGTAAATCCAAGTATATTCGTATAAAAGTCGAAGCTGACATCGACATCATTAACTGCAAATGTTATATGGTTAATATTTGTTAGCATAGTTTACTTGCCTCAGTGATTAAAGCTAATTTAAGAATCTATTTAGACCATAAAAATTATGAGAATGCCATGTTTAATCTTCTGTATGGAACAGGGAATCCTGTCGACTGCAAATTTAAAATCTCTGTCGCAGAAGTGAACTGAAGTTGGAAAAAGTAGTGTTTACGTACATTTAAGCAACCAACAAATAAAGAGAGTTTGCGGATGAGAAGCCCTAAGATAGGCAAAATATAAGGAAAATGTTAAACGACCTCTGAGAGCGATAAGTTAATTTTCTTTCTGTTGAGAATGGATCCGCTGCATTCAAGGAAAAGCCACCGTGCCACCAAACTCCAGATATATTTTTGCCAGGTTATTAAACTGATTAAAACGATTATCATTCAGTAGTAACTCGGTCTGACGACGTTTTTCCTGAGCATCAAGCCAGAAAGAAATTCTTGCTGCCCCCTGTCGATAGCGTACTTCGTTTAGCTTCTCTGATTTCTTAGCCAACTCGAGACCTTTACGCAGACGAGTTTCCTGAGCAATAAATTGATCACGCAATGAAAGTGCATCTTCTATGCTACTCATCGCCTTGTAAAGTTGCTGTTTAAACTCCAGCAACCGGAGCTCGTACTCGTTGCGGGCAATCTTTACTTCTATTCCCTTTTCTCTCCACTCTAGAAAGGGCAGCGTTAGACTTGCGCTAATAGAACCGACAGGATTATGCAGAAAGGTCACTAGCGTATTGCTGCTGGTACCAAGTGAGCCGGTTAAACTGAATGCAGGATAAAATTTAGCACGTCGGATATCAACAGTGGCCAATGCTTCACGCACCCGCCACTCTTTAGCACTGATATCAGGCCTATGCTGAAGCACGCTTACTGGAATATTTGCACAGACCAACGGCAACTGCCCCGTTGGTAACGTTTGCGGCTCGACAATCGGGGTGCTCGGCGCGGTGCCAAGCAGAACAGCTTGCTGATTAAGCGCCTGTAAACGTTCATGCTGCAATTCGGTCAGCCTATTCTCTTGGGATAGCACACCCTGCTGAGCATCTACCACATCTAAATAGGAAGTGCTGCCCGCTGCGTAGCGAGCATTAGCCAAGCGTAAGGTCTCTTTTGCGTAGTCAATACTTTGTTGAAGGATAGAGAGTTGCTGGTTAATAGACCCGATCCGCCAGTAGTTATTACTGGCATCTGATAGCAGTGTTAGGCGAGCGGAGCGCAAATCCTCTTCTGAAGCGTGACGAGCCCATTCCGCCGCGTCACGCTGGCGCGCTATCTTACCCCATAAGTCTAACTCGTAGCTGGTATCGAGATTAGTTGATGTGCTTTTGTACCATTCAGCTGAGCTGTCAAGTTGTTTTCTGGCGTTCATTCCCAGCGAACCTTTAAGTCCCGGATCGTTTGTGATACTAACACGCTCCTCATCCAGTCGGGCTCGATATAATCGTAGAACTGCCGCGGCCACGTCACTATTGCTTGCCATAACCTGCCGTAGCCAGCCTTCGAGGGCTGGATCATTAAACGCTTGCCAGTTGAACGGCTCCGTTGTCTCTTCTGAAATATCATCCTGATGCCAGCTCACAGGATACTTTACCTCAGGTGCGTGATAATCACTTTTAAGGGTATTTGCACACCCTGAAATAAGTAGAGCAGCAATGCATACAGCTAATGGTGATAATGTTTTCATGAATTATTCGCTGGCCAATGAAACGACCGGATCCATCCTTGCCGCCTTTCGAGCAGGGAGATAACCGAAGATCATGCCTATTAAAGTTGAGCAGAAAAAAGCCAAGGTGGCGGCCTTCCATGAATAAATAGCGGTAAACATGCTCCCCGCTAGCGCAGTAAACAGCGCTCCAGCAGCGTACGACAACGCAATTCCGAGCGCACCGCCGATAATACACACCAACACGGCCTCAATCATGAACTGCTGCATGATATCGCTCCTCCGTGCACCAACAGCCATGCGAACGCCAATCTCATGGGTACGTTCGGTCACCGACACCAGCATAATGTTCATTACACCGATACTGCCGATCATCAGCGAGATGCTGGCCACCATCAGAATCAAGATACTGAAGGTCATCGAGGTACGTTCGACTGATTTTCGAATCTGCTCGAAATTATAGAGCTGGAAGTCTTTCACTCCATGGCGTTGGGTCAAAAGTTGAGAGATCGCGCTGACCGCTGCTTCATTAGGAACGTTGTCTCTAAGTCGGACACTGATACTGGTCAATACAGGCTTCCCTACCATACGGTACATCACTGTACTGTAAGGCATCCAAACGTTAATACGGTTGGGCGCATAGCTGCGGTTATTGCTTTTGGCGATGCCGACTACCCGCACAGGTACTGAGCCAAGAAAGACGATTTGCCCCAATGCTTCACGTCCTGCATCGTCAAATAATGCCTTACGGGCATTTTCATCAATAATGGCTTCTTGCAGCGCATTTCTGTCGTCAAGGAAAGTTGCTCCCTGCAAAAGCGCAATCCCATTAACGCGAAAATGATCGCGTCCGACGCCGTAGATAGTGGCGGTAGCCGATTTTCCGAGAAAACGAATATTGTCAGAAGCGTTAACTTCGGGACTAACGCTGTCAACAAATCCCTGTTTTGCTAACGCCTCTGCATCTGCTGGAACCAACGTGCGGATACCTTCGGTACTGTCGTCAAAAAAATCCCTTCCCGGATAGATGCTGACCACATTAGTTCCCAGTTCTTTAATATTTTCTAGGGTTCGCTGCTTTGCACCTTCTCCTAGCGCGACGACCGTAATAACTGCAGCGATGCCAAAAATAATGCCCGTCATGGTTAACGTCGTGCGCAGACGGTGCGCATTCATCGCCTTTAGCGCCATTTGTAGAGACTCACGGGTGCGGTCGAACATACTCCGCCAACGGCTTTGCTGAACCCTATCAGGAGGAACGAGAGCAACCCCAGAGGTAGCGCGACTACCGTTATCAGAGATTATTTCTCCGTCACGCAGCTCAATGATACGGTTAGCGTGCTGTGCTACCTTCATATCGTGAGTCACCATAACCACGGTGTGACCACGCTGATTCAGTTCGCGGAGTATTGCTAGTACCTCCTGACCTGATTGAGTATCTAGCGCACCGGTTGGCTCATCTGCTAGGATGACCTCACCACCGTTGATAAGCGAGCGGGCAATACTTACACGCTGCTGCTGACCGCCGGAAAGCTCTCCAGGTTTATGGTGTTCACGACCTTCTAGCCCAAGCCTACCAAGCAATGAGGCAGCGCGCAGACGGCGCTTGTCGCGCTCGCAATTAGCATAAATAGCCGGAATTTCGACGTTACCTAACGCGCTAAGGTCGGGCATCAAGTGGTAACGCTGGAATATAAAGCCGATATGCTCGCGGCGGATCCTTGCCAGTTCATCTGGTGAAAGTTGTGCCGCATTTTGGCCGCTGATGTAATAGTCGCCGTAATCAGGGACGTCGAGACAGCCCATGATATTCATCAGAGTTGACTTACCGGAACCGGAGGCCCCGATGATCGCTACCAGCTCTCCAGCAGCGATAGTCAGCTCAATCTCTTTTAGCACAGTAAGAGCCTGCCCACCGTTGGTATAGATGCGACTGACACCCTTTAGCTCGATGATATTACTCAAAGTACAAAACCTTCCCCAGGTGCTTTCTCACCTGGTTGCGACAGCACAACATTTTCCCCAGCTTTTAAACCTTCAAGGATCTGAATATCCACGCTGTTGGTAATCCCTGTTTTGACCTCGCGGTTTTCCAGTTTGTTATCATGGGTCAACACCTGGACCTGCAGCTTATTACCATTGATTTTATGCACTGCCTGAATCGGAACTAATAGTGTGTTTTTAGCCTCGTCGGCCAACAATGTAACCTGTGCTGTCATAGCAATACGCAGCCGGTTTTCTGGGTTTGGGACATCCAGCAGTGCATTGTAATACACCGAGGCATTTGAGGTGCCTGAGGCCGAGGTGCTGTTGGCAAGCGAATCGTCTTTCATAACTGACTCTGGTGCTAATTCAACGGTACGTAGCGTGGCGTCATAGTGCTTATCTGGATCTGAGAAAATGGTAAATCTGGCTTTTTGCCCCGGCGAAATTCGTGTGATATCCGCCTCAGAGATTTGGGCTTTAATGGTCATAACATCAAGACGGGCGAGTTTGATAATGGTCGGTGCACTTTGGCTGGAGTTCACTGTCTGGCCTTGTTGGGTGACAACTGCAATAACAATTCCGTCCATAGGAGCAACAACCTTCGTATAGCTCAGATCGACCTTTTTCTTATCGACATCGATCTGCGCTTGGACGAGTTTGGCATTTAATGACAGCAATTCAGCACGTGTGGTGGCCAGCGTGGCTTCGGCAGTTTCGAAATCTTCTTGCGAGCTAGCATCCTCTCTTAGCATCTTTCGTTGACGCTTAAAACGCAGTTCTGCCTGTTTCAATAGTGCCTGCTTTGCCTGAAGGTCAGCTTTAACAACATTGAATGCAGCTTCTGAGTTGCGCAAATCATTACGCTGAGGCATGTCATCGATATCGGCAATAGACTGTCCTTTTAGGACACGGTCGCCTAACTTAACTTTCAGCGACTTGACCTGACCAGAGACTTGAGCACCCACGTTAACCCGTTCAATCGCGTCGATGCGGCCAGTAGCAAGTACGGCGTTTTCAATATCGCCGACGCGCGCCAAAGCGGTAACGTAATCAGGAGGCTGTGGGGTTCTCAGGAAGAAGAAAACGACAATGATAAGAAGAATTAGCAGAACTACAGTAGAGATGAATACGCGATGAACGGGCAATTTTAATGGCATTACACAGATTTTCCATAACGATAAACACGCTGTGGCTCGGGAATCAGAGTGCTTCATCCAATAGCGACTAGAGGTAAAGAGTGCACTCATTTTAGCAAATCGCAATCGAAATTTTCACTACGTAATTTATCCCGCCTAACCGATAAATAGCCATAATGATTTTTTTCATACCATTATATAACCGAAATAGTAGTTCAAGGGACCAATTACATTGAATTAACAGCGTGATGCTGTTCGACAGAGGGTTCTGGCCAACAGGGCTGTTGCACTACTGGCACCAGTCTGGGGAAAATCGGCACAGGCTCTGCTGCCGCTGAGGAAAGGTACACAGTATGAGATAGTACGCAGGCTGGGCAAGCAGAATGAGCTTATCATGCTAAAGACCACTGCTCAGGCC
The DNA here is from genome assembly GCF_001816025.1 of Hafnia sp. HMSC23F03. Classification (NCBI taxonomy): domain Bacteria; kingdom Pseudomonadati; phylum Pseudomonadota; class Gammaproteobacteria; order Enterobacterales; family Hafniaceae; genus Hafnia; species Hafnia sp. HMSC23F03. Next base: position 2,539 of record NZ_KV824225.1, on the reverse strand, counting down.
CGAAAGCGGTGGGAAGGACTGCCGGACACGCTTGCCGTCCGGTTAATCAGGCGCAAGGTTAACGGTCTGGAGCATCAGGTTATCACGTAGATGACAGATGCAATGCGTTACCAGGCAGCAGACATAGCAGAGCGGTATAAACCCCGATGGGAAATTGAGCTGGGTTATCGCGAGACCAACCAGACCTTGCTGGGCAGCTAATGGACGGTGCGCAGCAAACTGCCTGAAATGGTGAGACAGGAGCTGTGGGGAATACTGCTGACATACAATCTTGTGCGCTATCAGATAGTGAAGATAGCGTTCAGTCTGAAAAGAAATGTAGTGGCATAGTATATTTAACCACCTGATTAAAGATGATATTCTCGCCTCAACATAAAACAGGTGACTTAATGAACAAGAAAACTAAGCGTACTTTCATCCCTGAGTTCAGGCTGGAATGTGCACAGCTGATTGTTGATAAAGGCTACTCATATCGACAAGCCAGTGAGGCTATGAATGTCGGCTCTACCACGCTTGAGACCTGGGTACGCCATCTCAGGCGAGAGCGTCAGGGGATTACGCCCTCAGCAACCCCCATTACTGCAGAGCAGCAACGTATCCGCGAGCTGAAAAAAGCAGGTTCGCCGCTTGAAGGAACAGAATACGATATTAAAAAAAGGCTACCGCGCTCTTGATGTCCGACTCTCTGGACGGTTCACGATAGTCGTCAGGCTGAGTGACAGCCACACGGTTGTTAGCTTAAGCGGCAGACATGCCACGGAGTTGGTGGCAGAAAGGGAAACGATGGCTTCTGACACAGGCAGCGGGATAAGTAAGTCTTAAAGAAGGATTTCAGATTAAAAATACGCCGGAAACAACATTTTATTACTATAACGTTCCCAACGATATGTCATCACAGCAATCTTGACATAGATACTCATGGTCAGCAAATTTTTAAAATGATGATTCAGTTTCCTAACCACGAACAAGTTTAAACATATTACGTAACTCGAGTTGAAAGAGCTATCCAAAGAATATGCAAGATCCAGACGCAGTGATGTCAAAGGTCAACAGGTCTATGATGAATGACTACTGATTTGTTTTTATGGCTGATCATGCCGCTCCTGTTTAACTTTTCCAACGCTCTCGTGAGCTGTCTGACAGAAATGCCCAACATTGATGCCATAGCCTCCCGCTTGATTAACTGAAAACTATTACCATAAATCATTGATTGTATATAAAGATAACGATGTAGCCTCTCCGAGGCAGTCAGCAGCATGGATACTTTATTCTGGGAGGTTTCAAAAACTTTTTTAGCCAGATGCTGGCACAGGAATTTGAGAAACCTGTCGTCATTTAACCCAGAGGTATGTAAAGCCTGTTCCGGGAATAAAATAACGCGTGATGCCTGTAACGCCTGCACTGTACTGAATGTGCTGTGTTGGCAATCATCACAAAAAAGTTCTAAGTCACCCACCACAGACAGTGCATTCTGCACGGTAAAAATAATATTGCCGCCATCTTTTTCATACTGGCTAATCTGAAGCATACCATCGACGAGAAGATATATGCCTAGAGGTCGACTATTCTGCATAATCAAAAAATTATTCCTATGTAGGGTAATTAATTTCGCTGCGGACAATAGACCTTCAGGAATTATGGTATCAATGCTGAATGACCGGAGATAGTCTATTATCTGATGTTCTTTGCCCTGATGACTTATTAACACTGGCACATTCATCTTATCTTTCCCCTTTATATTCCGGTGCTTCCGGAACGTCTTTGCTACCTTCCTGATATCCAATCAACATAATTCTGAATATGTATTCCAGCTATGGGTAGGCTATGAATGGTCGTGATGAAGCATAGCTGAGTCGCATCTGTATCGGCAATACCGACAGCAAAAAATGGCCACATGTCCTTTTTTTGCTGTCAGGCTAATGCCAGAGTGAAGCCATCCACAGACAGGAGGGCATGATGAGAAAATTACTTATTGATACAGATACGGCTTCTGATGACGCAGTGGCATTACTGATGGCGCTGCGGGAACCATCAGTCAAGGTGGAAGCTATAACGGTGGTCGCGGGCAACTGTAAACTGGAACAATGTGTGCGTAATGCGCTGGTTAGCGTTGAAAGAGCCGGTACATATATTCCGCCTGTTTATGCAGGAATGACCCGTCCCCTTATGAGAGATCCTTTTGTTTCTCATCATATCCATGGGGCTGATGGAATGGGGGATATGGACATTTCATCACCCGCGCTGAAACAGGAACCTCTGCATGCGGTTGATGCAATTATTGACTATTCCGAAAAGTATGCAGGCGAATTGGAGACCGTCACACTTGGGCCGCTGACCAACTTGGCGATGGCCGTACTAAAGTCCCCCGCGCTCATCGAGAAAATAAAGCATGTGTACGTTATGGGAGGCGCCGGCCTGACCCCAGGGAATATAACACCTCTCGCTGAGTTTAATTTTTATGTTGATGCCGAGGCTGCCGACATTGTCATCAAATCAGGTTTAGCGCTTACCGTGGTTGGTTGGGAAATAGGCATGGGTG
>NZ_KV824224.1:0-10940 GCF_001816025.1 Hafnia sp. HMSC23F03 | reverse complement strand
AACACGGAGACGCACTCATGACCATCGCACAACAACTTGAACAGAAAGGAATCGAGAAAGGCATTGAGAAAGGCCGCATGGAGGGCCGCATTGAAGGCATCCAGCTCGGTGAACAACGCGGAATTGAGAAAGGTGAGCGTGAAGCAACCTTAAAAATTGCCCGAACCATGCTTAAGAGCGGATTAGACCAAAACACCGTCATGAAAATGACCGGTCTGACCGCTGACGAACTGGAGCAAATCCGCCACTAATCAATGGCCACGATGCCCGTCTCAACAATAAAACCCCGTAAGTATCCTCTTACGGGGTTTTTTATTTGTCGCGATAGAGCGCTTAACGCGGTCGATGCGTATTCTTCTTGTGCTTAAGGTCATGACGTTCACGGTTATCGTTGACTTCATTGCGCTCAAGCGAGGCCAAATAAGTTTCTTCATCAACGATACGATGCGTCGCCACAAACTTATCATCGCGTACTTCAGGTTTATCATAACCCGCCATAACCCGCTGCTGTGGGTCTGTTAACGTCAGCGGCTTCTCACCCCCTTCATTAAACCAAGACACCACCTCACAGGCAGAAGTAACAAACGTACCCTCCCCGCTAAACAACAATTTCTCACCCGACTTTTCTTCTGCGATGAGCATTGCATCAGAGATATGAATTCCATCTTCTCGGTAAGGATCAGCAATTTCGATACGGTCGCCAGTATCCTGCAGAACGACTATCCCATCCTGCAAATATTGAACTGTTCCGTCGCGATTAACGCGAGAATCAAATCCATCAATATTAACGGCCGCAATATCATCGGCGACTGAGCACACTATCGCATTTTCAGACAATGACACAGTCCGTTGTTGCTGTTTAAGCTTATAAGAACGTCCACGCAGACGAGATATGGCTGCTTGATCTTGTGCAGCAGCTTGCTTCTCAACCCACTGCCAATAATTTAGTCTGCGATTTTCCGGCTGAGCATTAAAAACTGCCCTTTCCTGCTTCACTTTATCGCGTAAAGACTCAAACTCTTTTTGTCTTTCTAGCTCAAGTGTCCGATAGATAAGCTTCCGAATGAGCGGGTCATCAAATACATGACGGACTTGCTCTTTCTTCCAAGCATAACGATTCGATAGCGCCTTAAATTGAACACTGGCGTCTGTATCTGGTGCAGTTGGGCGCACCCATGAGTTCTTATAAGCCTTATAGCGGGAATCTAATTCTTCCCTTGCAATCGCACGGGCAAGACGACGTTCGCTACGTGCTCCCTGATCACGAACGTGGGCACGTGCATCGTATACAAATTCCTGCGGATAATTACTGCCGAGATACACGCCATCATCATCGAACTCATTAACAACCTCTGATGAAGGCTCAAAGTCTCCAAGCCATTTTTCAAGACATTGAAGAGTTAAATCAGGATGCAGCGTACTCGCTTTAATAGGGGTAACGTGTTCGTCATGACGTGAGTAAATAGCAAGGCCATCGCCTTTAGGCCGCATCTCAAGTCCAGCTCGAATGAGTTCAGTATGTAACTTTTCCCATGTAGCTTTACCACTTCCCAAAATCACGCCGACAGGTTCCCGACACACATCAACCGCGTAAGAGAAAAGGCTCTCTTTGTCATTATGATACTCAAGTTGGCGTGCTTTCCTCGGGATAGATTTAAAATCATTTTGGCCTCTAACAACGTGACCATTGTCATTGACCCATGCACCGTTGTCAGGCGTATAGCCGTATTTCAGTTCCAGTAAACGACACGTTTTATGCAGGATATCGACGTCGTTATAAAGACCTGCAGCTTTGTAAGAAATTGGGTTGATACGGTTCACAGCAACGTGACAATGTACATTGTCAGTATCGCGATGGATCGCAGTGACATACTGATTTCCCTCCATCCCCAACGTTTGTATAGCTGTACGTGCGCAATCAAAAATATCGCCATCAGCGGGCGTATCAACGACTGGCCACGAGAGGATAAAGTGGTAAACCGGATCGACACAACGCGTGTTCTGCGCCGCAACCATATTCATTTCAGCTGATGCAGTATCTAGACTAAAACAGTTGGTTTCACAAGCAACGGTGCCTGACAAAACCTGTTGTCGTCCATCGGGAAACTCCTGAAGAACTATCTGAGAGTCGGCATCATAACTTCGGTCGATGTAATCAACCAGACGATCAAAGATGGCCTCTTTTGAGCGGGGCATTCTAATGACTGGAGCATCAGGAGAAACGGTGTCATCAAGTTTGACGTCTTCACGTAACGTTAGATAGGAAATTAGTTGCAGAAAGCTGCTCTTTTTGTCGCGGCGTTTCTCAGGAACGATAGGTATCATTTCTCTGCCCTTCCTGCAGGCGTCACACCGATATCGAGAGCGACTATTGCCTTTTTAATCTCAATAAGAACATCAGAGTATTGACGGCTAAGTTCAGGCGTCATCTGCGTTTTCATTTCATTATAGAGATGCTTTTGCAGGCCGCCTAATCGCAGCAATTCGTTCATGAGCTTTATATCTGTTCTTACCGATATTTTCCGGTCAAGCGCGCAACGACGCAAAAACTCACCGACACTAAGTCCGGCAAGTTTAGCTTTTTCCTTGATAGCTTCCTTCTCTTCTGGAAGGCAGCGGATACCAAGAAGCAATTCTGTTCTGTTACGCTTTTCACTTTTGCTCACGACAGGTTTTGTGACCTTCTGCTCGGTGTTCGTCTGAGGTTCATCTAATCAGGGGTGTCGGGGCTTCGCCCTGACCAGGTTGTTTTTTGAAGCCGACTGCGTGCAGGCGGTTCAACAAAACATATCCTGTCCCTTATTTTGAACTGGATTTCATCTATTATGCCCCGCATGGCATGGTTTGTCACGACACCATGATGAGGTAAATTGGATAACCTAAAATGACGCATTATCGGTATAATTGCGGAATGACTCTGTTTAAATAGTGAAACAAGGTGGATTAGCATGGCTGCAAAGAATTTTTACACGCATGATCAGATCGAACTCGCGAAAATGAAGCTCGATGAATTACCTGATTTATCCAAAGATAAAATATCTAGTAAAGATGCACTGGAAATTCTTCACGCGCAGATTGTTGCGTTAGCGACACAAAAAGGCTATTCAGCGAAAGAAATTAAATCCGCATTGGAAACGTGTGAAATTGTAGTCAGTGAACGCGCAATTAGAGACTTACTTTCAGCAAGCAGTGGCTCAAAAAAGAAAGCAGTGGGGAAGAATAAAAAAAGCGTCAATCAATCTCAAAACTAGCAGGTTGTCGCATCGGTTGCGTAATGGTTCAATACCATTATGCAATCGCAGGGCAATAAAAAATCAGAGCATTAACTCTGCTTTCGCTTCTGTCATACGCGCTCAGGTAGCATGTCAGGGTAGCGGCGTGAAACAATATCGTTAATTTTATCCACCAACTCTGGGCGCTTAAATACAATGTGACCATTACCATTTTTATGGTACTTCACGAAAAAGTATTCCCCTTCATAGACTTCACCAGAAAAACCATGATTGTCATAAAATAAAGTGAAATTTGCACCATCTGCCACGCGATAATCTGGCACTGGTTTTCCCTCTAATACGTAGAAGGGTTTCGCCAAATCATCCAGTTTTGCAACGCTGCTACAAGTTGCTTTTGTGTAACCTTTACCCCACGTTTCAAGCAGACGTGAAACAATAATTTTCTTACCTAAACGACACGGATTATTCGTTTTATAGTCCCATGATATCGCGCGAAACACGTCAATAACACCTTGCTCAAACGTATCACTTTTGCTTGCATTCAACTGTGTAAAGGTTGCGATAACCGTCTCAAGGGTGATTTCTGGCATGTCATCACTATGTAACTGCTTTTCCCATGCATCTTGTTGCTTACTACTCATCAAAGTGATCATGCCTGTTTCATTCATGAGGTATTGCCATATATCAACATCAATACCTTTTTTAATCACCTTGTCGTCACGTTTTTGATTTGATTCCCAGCGAACGGCATCGAAAACGCATTGCCCAAAGTTAACAGTAGAGAGATCACCACTGACCGATAAGAACAACGCCTTGGCATCATGTAACATAGCCAGTCCATCCGCATACTTTTTCAATCCTTCGGCACGTATAGAAATAATGCGATCGATTTCCACTGATGGGATCAAGCCACCTGCCTGCTCTGTGCTGGAATCCATGTAAATCGAATCAGTTACACCATGATGAAGGGATAAAACCGTATTTTGCATAAATCATGCCTCTATTCGTCTTGTCAGAGAACCGCCTCATGCTTATGCATGAGGCGGAAAGTTAAATCATGCGAAAGCCCGTTTTAATTCGAGGGCGCGCAACAATTGCCCCCAATCACTCCCAAGCATAGCGGGAACCCTGACCGACTGGCGGCGACGCTGTTGTTTCACAATGTGCCGCCCAAAGGATTTCAACGCGGGCGCAATGGCCTGCGGTGAAATGTCTTCGTGGTAAACACGTTTTTGCTGTTTTTGCTTTACATGCGCCGCACAAGGCGCAATAATCGTGACTTCAGTTTTCATGGTTAAATCTCCATGTAGTGATTGAAGCTGGTTTATCTTTGATACGGTGAAACCAGCATGAGAGAGCAGGCGAAAGCCTGCTTTTTTTACATCTGTACGTTCGTATTTTTCGCTAATACCTCCTGTGTAATACGTTGAAGAATGGCCTGATGGGTGCAGGATTCGCGATCACAAAAATGGAAGTAACGCGCCCCCACTCGCACATAAATATCCGTCACATTCCCGCACACCATGTCAGCACTCATAAATGATTCGCTGTCTGTGTTCTCATCAAAAAAATACATCCAGTTAGCCGATAAATAGCGCCCTGCGGCGTCGTGAAAGGCCGCTACGCTGATTTCTACGGGCGCAGTAATTGATTTTTTTTCTTGCGCAAGCCAGTAGGCATGTTCGGCCTCGGCATCCCACAACATGCGATCGGTATTTGTGTAGTTGAGCGTCTGATACATAGATTTCTCCTTTGAAGCCTCTGGCTTCTTTCTGGTGTCATTCCGAACCGGTAGAACCGGCTGCGGGGCGTTTTTGCAGGAAGACGGTCAGCGACACGCGCGGCGTGAAAGTCCACAGGGGACGTGTTCATTTTTGAGACGAACTTGAGAGGACAAAAATTAATACGGCCAGCGCTTGCGCGGCCTGTTGACTTTCAGGTCCCGTGACGCAGGCTGATCTGCAAAAAGGAAACGTAGACGGCGCAAGGTGGAAGGTGACACGGAAAAGCCAGATTCATCTGGCTGCCTTAGCGCCCGACAGATAACTGTCGGGCAGTGAAAGCGGCTCGCCGCAAGGCCATGCAAGCGACGGGGTTGCGTCATGCGAGGGAAGCCCGTATGGGCAGAGACAGGCGCAGACTGGCTCTGTGCGTAGCACGAGCGCGCGGTCCGAAGGAGACGCCCTAGGGGGTAAGTCTTTAAAAATGACGTCGCACATGACGAATTATCATATTAATTAAGTGTCATTTTGGCACTTTACAATGCATTAAAAATTGCAAATCACATTAATTGTATTAGTATAAAGTGACAAAATGGCACTTTTAGAGAGACAAAAATGACGGGTTTTGAGCTTCGTTTATGGCGTCGTGGTTTTGGATGGGATCAAGAAAGAGCAGCCGAAGAATTGGGCATTAGCCTAAGAACTTACAAGCGTTATGAAAGTCGCAAAGAAATAGAAAAGATAGTTGAGTTAGCGACTGAAGCGCTGACGTTAAGAGAACAAAATGGTCGACTTTAAGACATCCCAATATCGTCTGTGCAATAGCTGCCCCTAAGCATAAGCTTGCTAGGATGTATAATTTTAACAAGCGATTATTAACTAGCAGACTATTGCATCCAAATTAATTATGACACAGGTATAATTTGTTTGTTTTCGTTGCTTGCATTCCTATGAAAACAATGCCCCCCTAGATTAACGGGCGTTATCACAGGGGTCTTCATGTGATGGAGTGTCTATATGAAGCTTTTTCATGGAAGTAAAACTTATTTCTCTGAATTTAGTACTGATTACTTAGGAACAGGAGAGTCAGGAGACATACACGCAATATGGTTCGCTGATAACTTTAATGCAGCCCGTAACCACTGTTATAAGATCCGCTCTCTTACTCATCGTTCTGTGTGGGTCTATGAATGCGAACTGTTGTCAGATACCGCTGTACTGAATACAAATCTACCTTTCGCCCAACAGCCTGATATTCAAAAGAAGTTGGATGATACTCTCCCTGTTTGTATTTCAGTTCAGTCACACTATGACGTATTATTCTGTGATTATCACCGCTATTCAAAGGGGATTATCAACGGAGTCAAAATCACTGCCGATCATAAAATAAATTTATTGCGGGCTGCGGGTATTGATGCAATATCCGATTATGAACGGGGCATGCAAGATTCACATTTGCATGGAGATACAACCGTCGTACTTACTCCTGAGAAAATACGAATTCTTCGCATCCATGAGGTGTAGAGCGGCAATAGATACGACTGCTCTGTATGCTTCTGCATCTTTACCTTAAAAGCCCTGACAGTTGCGGTAAGGGCTTTTAGATTTCGTAGCCTAACCTGACTTCTGTGATAACTATGCCAGCGCTATTAGGTATTAGATGTGAAATATGCGCCCATTACCTTCTGGCATTTCAACAGTTAGGCTCAGTTTGCCGCCCATAGCCTCTATATAACGTTTTAGCGTTGCTAACTTAACGTCGTTGCCGCGTTGCTCAATCTGAGCAATTGCTGGCTGGCTAACCCCCATTGATTGAGCGAGTGCTGTTTGAGATAGGCGTAGTTCCTCCCTCATCATCTGTAAGCCTGTCTCTAAAATCATTTCATCTGCCATTTCTTTAATTCGAGCTTGGCTTTCAGATGTACGTGCGGCAATTTTGTCGCGTAGTGTTTTCATTTATTCTCCTCCATCACAGTAAGATGAGCTGAAAATTCCTCATCTGCGATACGAATCATTGTCTTGTAAAACCGTTTGTCGTTGCTTTTGTCGCCTGCACACAAAATGATTGCACGTCTAATGGGATCAAATGCAAAGAACGCTCTAATTGGGCGACCATCATGCTGTATACGTAGCTCTTTCATATTCGGATATTTTGAGCCATTCACCGTATCGGCATACGGGCGAGACAATGTTGGTCCATACGCTTCAAGATTACTTAAATCAGCCAAGATTTTTTCTTGTGCATCTTCATCTTGCTCATCAAACCACTGGTCAAAACGAGTAGTAAAAATAACAGTCCACAAAGCTCATTCCTTATAATCTATAGCTTATATTTACAGTATATAAGCTATAGATTATAACCTCAATTATTTTTAAGATTTTAAACACAAAAATGATGAGCTCCCTACGCAGAACAGTTTACCCATCATTTTTGAATCACAATGATCAAAAGTTGCAGTTTTTTTCCTTCAAAACGTCATCTTCAATTAAGTTTATTGGGAAGTGATAATTCATCCAGCCATCGCTCAATAGGAGTTCGGCTCTCGAGTTCGTCATGCATATCGTTGAGCACCGCCCACAAAGGTTGTCCTGATAAAAATACCTGGCTACGTACACCGCAGAAACGTTGACTCCAGGCATGGACGCATTCAATGAGATCGTCATCGAAAATCCCCTGCCGTTCTTGGCGTTTATACCACGCTGCTAGCTCACTCGGCGTAGTAAACGCCAGTTCAATCTGTGCCTGCGCCACCTGTGTTTGATAGCGGCGGCGCTTTTGCTGGCGCTGTTTGGCTTCAATTTTATCGACACGGGCAAACCGCAGTTCCCATTGTCTATTTTTTCGTTCTGATAGTCGGTAATGCTCATCGGGAAAATACTGCTTAACCGCGCTGCCCGACAGCGGCAGCGGGCAATCCATCCCTCGCGTCTCTATCAGTTTGTCGAGGGCGGCGATATAGTCCGACTTGGACGCCCCGCCCCGCTCTTTTGGCGAATAGTCACCGGCTGCAAAGCGAATATCTTTGGCCGTGATCCGCATTGCGCCGCCGCGTAAGTGCCGGAATAAAGCTCGCGCATAAGGATGTTGTCCGAGTTGCGTGCCGCGCAGCTGCTTGCGTTCGACATAGATGATGGCCTGCGTTGCCGCAAACTGATGGACGTTATGCGGAATGAGTGCAAGATTATTAGGGATCACGCTGCCACCTCCTGATAGTGCTGGGCTTCTTTTGCCAACAGAGCGTTAAGATGATCGGGCTGAAAATGTACATCAAAGTACAGGTCAACGACTTGACCGGCGCTATCAACTCGGCAGACAGACCATCCATCACACTCTGTTCCTGCACTCGATACGTACCACTCCGCCTCTGGCGACTCGCCTTTTGGCGCAATCCGTAGCGTAACGGGGTATAGCCCGCCAAACTCGCTGCCGTATTCAGCTTCAACGACACATCCCTGCGGTACTTTTAAAATATTCAATACAGAACACGACAGCACATGCCGATAATCCTGACCGCGCTCGGCAAACTGTTCCAGTTCGACAGCGCTCATCGCGTGTAACTCGGATTTTCTTAACAGCGTCCCAATAAATTTCATGTGTTAAACCGCTGCCCTTTCGGGCAGCGTCTCCAAGTTAGGCGGCGTTCGCGATATGAGTATCAACGTCGTTCTGTGCATCAGATACGCTGTTTTGTGCATCAGATGGGGCAATTTCAGACACTACGGGCGAATTTTTCGCATCAGATGCGGGCTTTTGTGCATCGGGCGTACACATCCAAGCAGGAACCCAGCGATTACTCCCCATTTTGCTTTCAGCCAGTTCGGCGGCATCGCCTTTTTTCATCTTGTCGGCGTCACGCGCGGCACCTGTCTGCCCTGCTTCGTTCAAGGCATCAATGATTTGCGGTTTTTTCAGATGATCGAAGAAGTTTGCTTTCGTCGGTTGCCACCAATCGCGCATATGGAAATCAAGAGCAGTTTCTAGCGTATCGAGCGGACTGCGTGATGTATGCCCCATGTCGCGGGTCTGAACACCATCAACCGAGCATGCGGTGCAATATGCCATCAGCGCCATGAGAACAGAGTTATCCAGCGTAAAGAAGGTGGTAAAGTCTTTCTCCCAACCTTCTGGTAAGAGCGCTTCCAGCCGTGCTTTTTCTTGCATCAACGTAATGTAGGCCATTCCTTCCTCACCCGATGGCGCATTATCCGTCAGAGAATAATGTGACACGGTCAAGCCGATCACGAACGGGTGGCGAGTCGTTGTGCATCCTAGATACACATGCGTACACAAGCGCCAAGCGAGCAGCGCCAGCGCTTTTTCAGGCTGTAATAACAAGGCGGCTTGTACCGCAAGAGTGCGTTCAGATGACATTTTTGTCAGCAGAGGAAGACTGATAGCCTCAACGGGCTCGCGTGGGCTTTCGTTATCGACATTTTTATTGATAACTAACGGCTCTTGCTGGGTGTCCTCGGATACGTTCGCCGTATTATCGGCCTCAATGCGCAGCATCACACCACGCTGGATATAGAGAACGCCATCCGTCAGCGAGGCCACGACACCGCCTCGAATGCGATCAACATAGAGCCATGCGCGGTTTTCGGCCTGTTCTGTGAGCATCTCAATGTTTTCATTGAGTTGCATAACACGGTCGAAATTTTCATCCGTATCAGCAAGCGCGTTTCGTTCCGCTTCCCACTCGGCAATTTGAATCAGTTCTTGTGCGGTCAAATCGGCGTCAGGCTGTGTTTCTAGGCGATACTGCTGCGCATCTTCGCCGTAATGGCGGATCATAGACAAACGGCCTTCTGACCACTTCCAGCCCTCGGCGTCGGCAATCTCTTTTGCCGCTGCGTGAAGTTTCTCGCGCGTCAATCGCTCCAGTAATGCGGGATCAGTAATAAAGCCCTCATCGGTAAACAGGTCATAGCGAAAATCGCCACCCGCTTGCTCGTAAGCCTCGCGCCCGACAAAGTTTAGCTGAATGTTGTTTTCGGCGGAGATTTCATCACACAACACCTCACGACGCAGCGCATCCGGTCGTTGCTCATAAGAATATCCCGCCAGCGCGTTCTGCCATACGTTTAACTGGCGCTGATGGTCTTCGTTAGCGGATAGAGCTTGCAGCTGATCGAGGTTGATAGTATCGGTGGCCAGTGCCTCAAGTAACTCTGGAGCCATTCCCGCGAGGCGCAAACATTTCTGCACATGGCGCGTGGTATAACCGAGCACGCTGCCGATTTGCGCGGCGGTTTTGCCTGATTCACTGAGCGTCATAAAAGCACAAATTTGGTCGGCGGGGTGCATGTCTTCGCGTTGGCTGTTCTCGGTCAGCGACAGCGTCACAGCCATATCTTCAGATACCACTTTGACCGGAACGAGATAGTTATTATCAATGTCTCCTGCCGCTAAAAGCTGTTGTAGGGCAGATAAACGGCGTCCCCCTGCTGCGACGGCTAACAGCCCATCAGACTGTTCAAACGCCACCAGATTTTGCACAACGCCAACGGCTTTAATGCTCTCGGCAAGCTCTGCCAGTTTGGCTGCATCAGGGGCTTGTTTGCGCACGTTCAGCGTCGAATGGACGAGTGAACTCACGGTAATCATAGAAACGGGAATATCGCGCAGCGCGATGTTGACGGCTTCGGCCTGTGCCGCTGGGCTAGTTTTCTTGCTCGCTTTACTCGTATTGCGGGTTGCTTTAGTATTCTTCTCTGACATGGTTGATACCTCGATAGTGTTGATTAATGTCTGCCGGATGTCCTAGCATCCGGCACCTCTTTTGCTACTTTCGTTACTTTTTGATGCCGTGGCTGGCGATATAGCGATTCAGTCCATCGCCGCCGTTCGTTTCAAAACTCCATGCGCGCCAAATCAAATAACCTTCGTCGTCACGGATAACCAGACGAAAATGCGCCCCCTGATCGTCCTCAAGAGCGACATTGTGATAACACGCCGCGACAGCTTCAGCTTGTTGGCGGGTAAAGG
>NZ_KV824223.1:0-958 GCF_001816025.1 Hafnia sp. HMSC23F03 | reverse complement strand
TTTATGGGGTGACTGCGTACCTTTTGTATAATGGGTCAGCGACTTATATTTTGTAGCAAGGTTAACCGAATAGGGGAGCCGTAGGGAAACCGAGTCTTAACTGGGCGTCAAGTTGCAAGGTATAGACCCGAAACCCGGTGATCTAGCCATGGGCAGGTTGAAGGTTGGGTAACACTAACTGGAGGACCGAACCGACTAATGTTGAAAAATTAGCGGATGACTTGTGGCTGGGGGTGAAAGGCCAATCAAACCGGGAGATAGCTGGTTCTCCCCGAAAGCTATTTAGGTAGCGCCTCGTGAACTCATCTTCGGGGGTAGAGCACTGTTTCGACTAGGGGGTCATCCCGACTTACCAACTCGATGCAAACTACGAATACCGAAGAATGTTATCACGGGAGACACACGGCGGGTGCTAACGTCCGTCGTGAAGAGGGAAACAACCCAGACCGCCAGCTAAGGTCCCAAAGTCATAGTTAAGTGGGAAACGATGTGGGAAGGCATAGACAGCCAGGATGTTGGCTTAGAAGCAGCCATCATTTAAAGAAAGCGTAATAGCTCACTGGTCGAGTCGGCCTGCGCGGAAGATGTAACGGGGCTAAACTATGCACCGAAGCTGCGGCAGCGACACTTAGGTGTTGTTGGGTAGGGGAGCGTTCTGTAAGCCTGTGAAGGTGACCTGTGAGGGTTGCTGGAGGTATCAGAAGTGCGAATGCTGACATAAGTAACGATAAAGCGGGTGAAAAACCCGCTCGCCGGAAGACCAAGGGTTCCTGTCCAACGTTAATCGGGGCAGGGTGAGTCGACCCCTAAGGCGAGGCCGAAAGGCGTAGTCGATGGGAAACAGGTTAATATTCCTGTACTCGGTGTTACTGCGAAGGGGGGACGGAGAAGGCTAGGCTATCCGGGCGACGGTTGTCCCGGTTTAAGCGTGTAGGGGGTGTGACTTGGTAAATCCGGT
>NZ_KV824222.1:106900-120993 GCF_001816025.1 Hafnia sp. HMSC23F03 | reverse complement strand
TGGCGCATTATAGGGACTTCTGAACGGCTGACAAGTGTTTATTTGAAATAAATTACCAACTGCGTAAATTATCAACAAAAGTTGAGTTTTGTGATGATTATCGCACCACGCTGCTGGTTAAACGCACAAAGTCTTTCGCAAAACGCGTTACATCCTGCCAATCGGTATATTCCACTTCTTTGCTGGTATCCGTTTCACCGCCGGTCATTTTCATAATTAATTTGATCATTGCCTTGTCTAACCAGCCATAGCGTGGATAACGGAGCGCTCCGGCAAAAACAGCACACTGCTTTGGCTGCCACGGCGTAGCAAGCAAGAATTTGCGGGTATAGGCATTTGTTTGCGGCGTTCTCTTTTCAGGCTTACGCGCCGTAAGGTTAACGGCGAAGAATGCACTCGGCATAGTATTTAACTGCGCCACATTCTGCTTGGTGAATTTATAGAGAGAACGCTGGAAATGCCCATAGCGAACAGAAGCGCCGATCACGACTGACTGATAGTTTACCAGATTGATATCCATTGATATGGCCAGATCCAGCACATCACACTCAAGCGTCTCAGACAGCGTCGATGCTATAGAAGAGGCGATAGCCTTGGTCTGTCCATCATGGCTGGAGTAAAGCACTAAAGTTTTCATGACTTACGGCCTCTACACTTTTCCATAATTAATTGTGAATGCCTTAGTTACGCCAAAAGGTTGGCGTAAACAGTACTAACAAAGTAAAGACTTCCAGTCGGCCAAACAACATAGTCACGACTAGCACCCATTTGGCCGCATCATTCATCGAAGTGAAATTATCAGCAACGACACCCAGACCCGGTCCAAGGTTATTCAATGTGGCGACTACCGCAGCAAACGCAGAGAAATCATCTACCCCAGTCGCGATAATCGCCAGCATGCTGATAATGAACACCAATGCGTAGGCAGAAAAGAATCCCCACACCGCTTCAAGAATACGCTCGGGCAGAGCACGGTTGCCCAACTTAATGGTATAGACCGCATTAGGGTGCACTAGACGTTTTAGCTCGCGGGAGCCTTGTAAGAAAAGAAGCAGAATACGAATAACCTTCAATCCACCACCGGTTGACCCCGCACAGCCACCGATAAATGCAGAACACAGTAGAAGCACAGGTAGGAACAGCGGCCAATGGGCGATGCTATCCGTGGTGAATCCCGCTGTCGTTGCCATGGAAACAACTTGGAAAAATGCCTGATTCACCGTTTGTAATCCGGTTTGATATACGTTGTGCCACCACAGCACTAAGGTACACACGGCTACTAACGTGAGCTGGACAAAAATGAACATGCGAAATTCGGGGTCACGCCAATAGACTTTCAAACTACGTCCGCTAAGGAGTGCAAAGTGCAAACTAAAATTACAACCAGAGATCAGCAGGAACACAGCAATAATAGTGTTGATGGTGGGGCTATTGAAATAGCCGATACTGGCATCATGGGTTGAAAAACCACCAATGGCGATGGTTGAAAAACTATGCGAGATGGCGTCGAATACATCCATTCCCGCCCCCCATAGGGCTACCGCGCAGGCAACCGTCAGCAGCACATAGATGAACCATAACGTTTTCGCTGTTTCGGCAATTCTCGGCCGCATTTTATTATCTTTGAGGGGCCCCGGCATTTCAGCGCGATAGAGCTGTAGCCCACCAACGCCTAAGATAGGTAAAATAGCCACGGCCAGCACGATGATTCCCATACCACCAAGCCATTGCAGCATCTGACGGTAGAATAAAATTGCCTTCGGTAAGTTATCCAATCCCACCAGCGTGGTTGCCCCCGTGGTAGTTAAACCCGAGAACGACTCAAAAAACGCATCCGTTACGCTGAGATTTGGGCGCTCAGAGAACAGGAAGGGCAATGCCCCCACGCTGCCCAGCACCGTCCAAAACAAAACGACGATGAGAAAACCTTCACGCGGTTTTAGTTCATGCTTTTGTTTGCGCTGTGGCCACCACAATAAAGTGCCAATCGTCAGCGCAACGAAGAAAGTCTGAGTGAACGCCCGGCCTGCACCGTCACGATAAATCAAGGCAACTAGCCCAGGGATGATCATAGTTCCTGAGAACAGTATGACGAGTAAACCGACGATGCGGATAATGGCACGAAAATGCATTCGGGCACGTTCCTTGCTCAATAGAGTAATAAGTACAACAAAAAAGTAATGCGGGGGATTATTACGAAGTCTGATGTAATTGCAACGAACCACGGCTCATGTTGCGTAATTTTTCAGCGACGTCATCGACAACCAGCACTGGCAAACTCACCGTTAGTGATACATCAACAGCATAGTCACTCTGCAATATCTCGCCCCCAGCCTGCGCAATAACGGTCTCGACTTGGGTCAGTAATCCATAGTCACACTGCAAAGTATACTCAGCCTGCGGCACTTTACGCTCGACGGGCAAAAGTTTTAATGCTTGCTGAACGCCACCGCCATATGCCTTAACTAATCCGCCAGTGCCCAGCCGAATACCGCCGTAATAGCGCACAACCACTGCCGTGACTTCACCAATATGGCTTCCCATCAACTGGGCAAGCATTGGCTTACCCGCAGTGCCAGACGGCTCGCCGTCATCAGAAAAACCTAACTGCTGTGAATCATCAGGCGCACCAGCCACAAATGCCCAACAGTGATGGCGTGCATCTGGATGTTCAGATTTTACCTGCGCAATAAATGCTTTTGCCGCCTCACTCCCCTGCGTATGTGCCAACAGAGTAATAAAGCGGCTTTTTTTGATTTCCTCGCTGAAGCTCAACGCCTCAGCGGGAATGAGGTAAGGCTGATTCATTAGTCCAAATGCAGATCGCGCGTCATATTCTCCACCGATTTCTCGTGGAAAATCACGTTATCCTCAATGCGGATCCCGCCATATGGACGGAAAGAATCAATGCGAGCCCAATCAAAGTGTTTACTGAACTGCCCTTCTTTCCACGGAGCCAACAGCGAATCAATGAAATACAAGCCAGGCTCAATGGTCATCACCATGCCAGGCTCCATAATGCGCGTACAGCGTAGGAAAGGATACATTTCTGGCGCAGCCAGATGGGTACCATTTTCATCCTGCATGAAACCCGCCACATCATGTACCTGTAACCCCAGCGGATGGCCCAAACCGTGTGGTAAGAATGGGCAAGTCAGCCCCTGTTCAACAGCCGCTTCTTCGCTGATATCTTTCAGGATATGGTGTTTCTTCAGCAACTTCGCCAAACGCTGATGCATTTGCACATGGTAATCGGTATAGCGCACGCCGCATTTCAATGTAGCAATGAGCGCCTGCTGCTCTTTGTTCATATCACTGACTAACGCGGCAAAATCGCTATCGCTTTTCGCGGCATAAGTTCGCGTCAGGTCTGCTGCGTAGCCATTATATTCAGCACCCGCATCTAATAAGAAACTACGCACTTCAGAAGGAAGCTTATGCTGCAACGTCGTGTAATGTAGAACAGCGGCATGTTCATTCAAGGCCACGATATTATCGTAAGGCACATCGGTGTCACGGTGTCCGGTGGCAGTCAAATAAGCCTGATTAATATCAAACTCACTCATGCCTGACTGAAATGCTTCCAACGCAGCCTGATGCCCAACCACAGCAGTTTTCTGCGCTTCACGCATGCAGGCTTGCTCGTAGCCAGTTTTATACGCACGGTGATAATGCAGGTAATCCAGCACTGGCTGCGGATTGATATTTTCAGCTTTGATACCCAGAGTCTGTGCTCGTTGCGGAACATACCCAATATAAGCAACACGATCGCGTGCCGTTGGTAATAAGCTCGCAATATCATCGGCTTTGCGCAGCGCAGTCATCTCAACATGCGCAGTCCAAAAGGCCTCAGGCAAGGGCTCTACGCTGTACCAGTAATCCACAGGCGAATAGAACCACAGTTTCGGTTTATTTACGCCATCAACCCATAACCAACAGTTAGGCACCTGAGTCACAGGGATCCACGCCTTAAACTGAGGGTTAACTTTAAACGGGTAATCACGATCGTCTAAAAACAGCGACAGCAACTCACCAGAGTGAATCAACAGTCCATCCAACTGGTGACGAGCTAAAACCTCACGGGTACGCTGCTGCAGCGTTTCCATGTGTTCAGAATACAGCGAAGCTAATGTTTCCATGTATATGACCCTTTGCCCACAACGAATTTCCTCATCTTATCACAGCGCTCCATAAAAACAGGACGTTGCCAAAAATCCCATTCAGCCCTCTGTGATCGTGTTTGCAAATATTCAATGTTTTGTTTGCAAATTTTTAACATTAAAACCACACTTCACCACATCTGGTCATACCAGATCAACTGCGCTGATTTAGGAGATCACGATGCTCTACCAAGGCGAAAACCTACATGTAAACTGGCTCGAAGACGGCATTGCCGAGCTGGTATTTGATGCCCCAGCCGCGATTAACAAGCTGGATACCAAAACTGTTGCCAGCTTGGGTGCGGCGCTAGACGTGCTTGAAAAACAGCCGCAGCTGCGTGGCCTATTAGTACGCTCCACCAAAGCCGCCTTTATCGTAGGCGCAGATATTACTGAATTCTTATCACTCTTTGCTGCACCAACAGAAAAGCTGACAGAGTGGCTCAATTTTGCCAACAGCGTATTCAATCGCCTAGAAGATCTGCCCGTGCCTACGATTACGGCCGTTAACGGCTACGCACTGGGCGGCGGCTGCGAATGTGTGCTAGCCACTGATTTCCGTATTGCCACACCGGATATCCGCATCGGTTTACCGGAAACCAAACTCGGCATTATGCCGGGCTTTGGCGGTTCTGTTCGCCTACCTCGTTTGCTCGGTGCCGATAGTGCGTTGGAAATTATCGCTGCGGGCAAAGATATCGGAGCAGAACAAGCGCTGAAAGTCGGTCTGGTTGATGCGGTTGTTCCGCAGGATAAACTGATTAGCAGCGCACTCAATATGCTGCGTCAGGCGATTGATGGCCAACTTGATTGGCAAGCATACCGCCAGCCGAAATTGGAACCGTTGAAGCTCAGCCCGATTGAGTCACTGATGAGCTTTACCACCGCCAAAGGCATGGTCATGCAGACCGCGGGTAAACATTACCCCGCCCCCATTACCGCGGTGAAAACCATCGAAGCCGCTGCGGGTCTGAAACGTACTGAAGCCCTCAAGCTTGAAACAGCCAGTTTTGTACCGTTAACTCGCACAACGCAAGCGCGCGCTTTAGTCGGGATTTTCCTGAACGACCAGTTCGTGAAAGGTAAGGCGAAAAAACTCGCTCAGTCAGGACAAGTACCTACACATGCCGTCGTACTTGGCGCCGGTATTATGGGAGGTGGCATTGCCTACCAATCAGCGCTGAAAGGCGTTCCTGTACTGATGAAAGACATCAGTGAAAAATCGCTACAGCTTGGTATGAACGAAGCAGGAAAATTGCTGAACAAACAGCTAGAGCGAGGAAAAATCAACGGTCTGAAAATGGCACAGATTATTTCTACGATTCAGCCAACCCTGAACTACGCAGGGATCGAGCAGGCGCAGATCGTAGTCGAAGCTGTCGTTGAAAATCCTAAGATCAAAGCAGCCGTGTTGGCCGAAGCCGAATCATTGATAAAACCCGATGCGGTGTTGGCTTCAAATACCTCAACAATTCCAATCGATCAGCTAGCGGCATCGTTACAACGCCCTGAAAATTTCTGCGGCATGCACTTCTTTAATCCGGTGCACCGAATGCCATTAGTCGAAATTATTCGTGGTGCAAAAACGTCTGACCAAACCATTGGAACCGTCGTCGCCTATGCCACAAAAATGGGCAAGACACCGATCGTAGTTAATGACTGCCCTGGGTTCTTTGTTAACCGTGTACTGTTCCCTTACTTTGCAGGTTTCAGTCTGCTATTGCGCGACGGGGCTGATTTCCGTCAGGTCGATAAAGTGATGGAGAAGCAGTTTGGCTGGCCGATGGGACCTGCCTATCTGCTCGACGTCGTAGGTATCGATACAGCACATCACGCTCAGGCAGTAATGGCACAAGGTTTCCCGCAACGAATGAGTAAAAACTACCGTGACGCAGTCGATGTGATGTTTGATGCGCAGCGTTTTGGTCAGAAAAATGGTGTTGGTTTCTATCGTTACGATCAGGACAGTAAAGGCAAGCCACGTAAGGTTCAGGACGAGCAGACTCCCTTGCTGTTAGCCGAAGTTGCCCCATCGAACGAAAACTTCAGCGATGAAGAGATTATCGCTCGCATGATGCTCCCAATGATCAACGAAGTGGTGCGCTGCTTCGAAGAGAAAATCGTGGCAAGCCCAGCCGAAGCCGATATGGCGTTAGTGTATGGCATTGGCTTCCCTCCATTCCACGGCGGCGCATTCCGTTATTTGGATACCATTGGAACCACGCAATATGTCGAAATGGCACAGCGTTATCAGCATTTAGGCGAACTATATCAGGTGCCAGCCGGTCTCCGAGCCAAAGCAGAAACCAACGCGACCTATTATCCAGCCGCGGCTCCAATTGAGACCGATGCCGCCATTGGCACCAACGCCGCTCAACAGGCTTGAGGAAGGAAACATGGAAAACCGTTCAATTGAAAACGTCGTGGTGATCGATGCCGTCCGTACGCCGATGGGCCGCTCCAAAGGGGGCGCTTACCGTCAAGTAAGAGCTGAAGATCTGTCCGCTCATCTGATGCGAGCCCTGCTTAGCCGTAACCCTAACGTAGATGCAAAAGAGATCGATGACATTTACTGGGGCTGCGTACAGCAAACGTTGGAACAAGGATTCAATATTGCGCGTAACGCCGCATTATTAGCTGAACTGCCACACACCGTACCCGCAAACACCGTTAACCGTCTCTGTGGATCGTCCATGCAGGCGATCCATGATGCGGCTCGCGCAATTATGGTCGGTGATGCCCAAATAAGTATGATTGGCGGCGTGGAGCACATGGGGCATGTTCCTATGAGCCACGGCGTTGATTTCCATCCTGGCTTAAGCCGAACCGTTGCTAAAGCTGCAGGTATGATGGGACTGACCGCCGAAATGCTGGCGAAAATGCACAAAATCAGCCGTGAAATGCAGGATGAATTTGCTGCTCGTTCGCACCAGCGAGCCTATGCAGCAACCACATCCGGTGCATTTAAAAACGAAATCGTTCCGACTGCGGGTCATGATGCCGACGGCGTGCTGAAAATGCTGTTTAACGATGAAGTGATTCGTCCAGAAACTACCGTCGCCAGCCTATCAGCACTTAAACCAGCCTTTGATCCAATCAATGGCACCGTCACGGCAGGATCGTCTTCGGCATTATCCGACGGTGCCTCAGCGATGCTGTTGATGAGCGAGTCACGCGCTAAATCACTCGGTTTAACGCCGCGTGCACGTATTCGCTCAATGGCCGTTGTAGGCTGCGATCCCTCTATTATGGGATATGGGCCAGTACCTGCCACGCAACTGGCATTAAAGCGCGCGGGGTTAAGCATTTCGGATATTGGGCAATTTGAACTGAACGAAGCCTTCGCAGCTCAGACCTTACCTTGCCTAAAAGATCTCGGGTTGCTCGATGTATTAGATGAGAAAGTGAATCTCAACGGCGGGGCTATTGCGTTGGGCCATCCGCTGGGTTGCTCTGGCTCGCGAATTTCAACGACTCTGCTGAATCTAATGGAACGCCGTGACGTCCAGTTTGGTCTGGCAACCATGTGTATTGGTTTAGGTCAGGGAATTGCGACCGTATTCGAGCGAGTTTAAGCCAGTAAGTACGTTGTCAGAGGTTTAGTTGCCGTTCTTCCCGCCTGTCAGGGGCGGGTTTTTTCTTTCTGTCAGCGGTCTTCTGCCGGCAGGTCATTCAACCCGCCAGCTGGCGCGTAATATCAAATAAACGCAAAGGCATCACCAAACATGTGATCCGCTTTAGCTTCTCGTTCAGCACAAAAACGCTCGCGCGCGATTTTGGCCATTTCAAAGCGACCTGCGATGTAAATGTCGTAATCCGCCAAGGAGCCATAATCTTGTAAAACCGCACTCAACACGGTTCCAGTTCGACCATTCCAGCCTTCTTCCGGTTGTTCTACAACAGGAATAACTTTCAACTGTGGATGCTGCTCTTGGAGCGCCTCCAACTCGGCTAAATCGTACAGGTATTTTGATTCGCGCCCGCCCCAATAGATGGCAATTTCACGCTCTGGTTTCTGCGCCAGCGCCATCATCAGAATCGAGCGAGTATAAGAGAACCCAGTACCGCCAGCAATCAGCACTAATGGACGATCGCCCTCTTCACGTAGCCACGCTTCGCCGTGTGGAATATCAACGTTAACGACACGATCTTTCAGGATTCGATCCATCACGGCCATTGCGTAAAGATTGATTTCTGAAGCGCCGATATGCAGTTCGATAAAGTCTTTTTCCAATGGCGTAGATGCCATAGAGAAAGGACGTTTATCGCGCTCATCCATTTCAACCATCAAATACTGGCCCGCGCGAAACGAAACCGGAGCTTCCGGCACCAACCGAACGCGATATACCGTATCGGTGATAGCCTCAACGGAAGTGACTTTACAGCTCAACGTTGTCATGTAGTTACTCTATCGGATAATGGGTTTTGCATAACCAGACAGCCACCTCTAATCAGGCTTACGGCTTTTCATAGCGTCAGTGTGGTTATCTTCCAGAATTGCCAGCTCGTCCCAGATGGCATCGATCCGCGTGCGGACTTTTTCATCCATAACAATGGGGCGTCCCCATTCGCGTTGTGTTTCACCCGGCCATTTGTTCGTAGCATCCAGTCCCATTTTGGAACCCAATCCAGACACTGGCGAAGCAAAATCAAGGTAATCTATCGGTGTATTTTCAATCATTACCGTATCACGAGCAGGATCCATTCGAGTAGTGATCGCCCAAATAACATCGTTCCAATCTCGCGCATTGATATCGTCATCACAAACAATAACAAATTTGGTGTACATAAACTGGCGTAAGAATGACCACACTCCCATCATCACGCGTTTCGCATGACCTGGATATTGTTTTTTCATGGTCACAACCGCCATGCGGTATGAGCACCCTTCCGGCGGCAAATAGAAATCCACAATCTCAGGAAATTGCTTTTGTAGAATGGGCACAAACACTTCATTCAACGCCAATCCCATCACCGCAGGTTCATCCGGTGGACGCCCAGTATAAGTGGAATGGTAAATCGGGTTGCGGCGCTGCGTGATATGGGTGACGGTAAAAACAGGGAAGTTATCAATTTCATTATAGTAGCCGGTATGATCGCCATACGGCCCTTCCGGTGCCATTTCACCCGGTTCAATATAACCTTCCAACACAATTTCTGCGCTGGCAGGTACTTCTAAATCATTAGAAATACACTTTACTACTTCCGTTTTATTACCGCGCAGCAAGCCGGCGAACGCGTACTCTGAGAGAGTATCTGGCACGGGCGTTACGGCCCCTAAAATCGTAGCGGGATCGGCACCCAATGCTACCGAAACAGGGAAACGCTCACCAGAATGTGCTTGGCACCACTCTTGAAAATCAAGCGCGCCGCCGCGATGCGACAGCCAACGCATGATCACTTTATTCTTACCTAACACCTGTTGGCGATAGATACCTAAGTTTTGGCGTTCTTTATGCGGGCCACGTGTAATCGTCAGCCCCCAAGATATCAGCGGAGCCGCATCTTCAGGCCAGCAGTGCATCACAGGTATACGCCCAAGGTCGACATCATCGCCCTGCCACACTAACTCTTGGCAAGGCGCTGAGTTCAGCCGCTTAGTCGGCATATTCAACACCTGCTTAAACTGCGGTAGCTTATCGAACAGATCGCGGAAGCCTTTTGGTGGCTCCGGCTCTTTCAAAAACGCCAGCAGCTTACCGACTTCACGCAGCGCACTCACATCCTCCTGCCCCATACCCAAGGCAACGCGTTTTGCCGTACCAAACAGGTTACATAAGACGGGGATGTCATAACCTTTCGGGTTTTCGAACAGCAAAGCGGGTCCACCGGCACGCAGGGTGCGGTCCGCAATTTCTGTCATTTCCAGATAAGGATCGATTGGCTGGCTGATGCGTTTTAGCTCACCTCTCTGTTCCAGCAAAGAGAGGAATTCGCGCAAGTCACGGTATTTCATAGCTTTCTTATTGGGCTGGTGAAGAACCCATTATAAGCGTTCTTCACTCTGGTTGCTGCACTTTTGTTACAAACAGATAACTAATTGCTTTAGTAAGCATTATCGTTAACCCGAGGTCGGCAACAAAGCTTACTCATACGCGTCAGGGTCAGTTAACGACAGCGGAAAGGCACCATCTCGGCTAAAGCCTGAGTATCGAAATACTCCTGAGTTTCCTGATTGTGGCGGAACACTTTAAACCCCTGTGCTTTCACGCTGTAGTATTCCAATTCATCCCCAGCCACATGCAGCAAGCTACCTTCACGCAGCGCAATCACATATTCGCTTGGATTTATCGCACAGAATTCAGCGATGCGCTCATCACGAGTTTCTCCCATATGCCCACTCAGGTGTGCATCGATGTAATGGGGATTAATTTGCACAGGGAACAGCCCCAGAGCCGGAAGCACAACGCTGTTGCGTACCGGCATATCATTTGTGGTGCGGATGCTTGGCGTAGCCACATTACAACCCGCACTCCAACCGATATACGGGATCTCGCGCTCACGAACAGCCCGTTGGATTGGCACAACCAGCCCTTTTTCGTGCAGCATTTGGTTTAACAGCCAAGTATTGCCACCGCTAACCAGAATACACTCAGCTTCTTCAATCGTTTTAACCGGATCGCTTGAATGGTGCAGGCTCGTTACTTTAATGCCTAACGAATTCTCTAGCTCCGCGGCACGCGCATCGTAGTCACCACGGATCACCGCATAAGGCACCAGCACAGCCGAACGAATCTTCTTGCTTAGCAGCATGGACTGAATTGGTCCCTTAGCGTAGCCCAGCAACTCAGACTCACCAGAAACCTTGCCGTTACTCAGTAAAAACAACTCCATGAAAATATCTCCTGACATTGAGGACGATCTTATTGCGCTTTGCCGCGCCGAAAACCAACTCTATTACAGCTAGTCTATGGGGCGACATTTATAACTAATAATTATGGGTCTAGCTGTGATCTTCTGCCTGAAGTGGCAAAAAATGTTAAATCATCGCGCACCCAACGGGAAAAACGCACGCTCCCCCCTCGAAACTGTCTATCGAATCGACCTTTTGTTATGCTTTGAGTAAGTCATTTAATCGTGGGTTGTTATGGAATCGTGGTATCTGCTGTATTGCAAAAGAGGTCAACTGGAGCGTGCGAAAGAACATTTATCACGCCAAGAGATCCCTTGCTTCACCCCAATGATTACGTTGGAGAAAATCGTCCGCGGTAAACGCACGCAGGTTAAGGAACCGATGTTCCCTAACTATATGTTTATCGAGCTTGATCCTGAAAGAGTCCATACCACTACCGTGCAATCAACACGCGGAGTGAGCCACTTTGTACGATTTGGCGCACTTCCAGTCACTATACCGTTTAAGGTTATCAAGCAATTGATGATGGCGCCCCCAACGGAATGTGTCGATCCTGATACACCGGTCCCAGGTGATACCGTCGTGATTACCAGCGGTGCCTTTGAGGGATTCGAAGCTATCTATACCGAAGCAGACGGAGAAAAACGCGCCATTCTTCTACTGAACTTACTGAATAAACCCGTACAGCAAAGTGTAGAAAACACCGATTTTGAAAAGCTATAGAGCTTGAAGCTATAAATAAAAAACCGCCGATGGAGCCCCATGGCGGTTTTATCTATCTCAATGCTTCTACTGCGTAAAATTAACGATTCATTTCAGCATCATGCAGCCACTGAGCTACGCGCTTAGCGAAATAGGTCAGTACTCCATCTGCACCTGCGCGTTTGAAGCAAATCAGTGACTCCATAATCGCAGGTTTTTCTTGCAACCAGCCGTTCTGAATCGCAGCCATATGCATCGCGTATTCACCAGAAACCTGATAGGCGAAGGTCGGCACGCCAAAGGTATCTTTCACACGGCGCACCATATCCAGATATGGCATACCAGGCTTCACCATCACCATATCAGCGCCTTCCTGGAGATCCTGAGCGACTTCTTGCAAAGCTTCATCGCTGTTTGCGGGATCCATCTGATAGGTTTTCTTATTGCCGCCTTTCAGGTTACCAGAAGAGCCCAACGCGTCACGGAATGGACCGTAGTAGCAGGACGCATACTTGGCTGAGTACGCCATGATTTGAGTATTTACCATCTGCTGTGCTTCAAGCTGATCGCGAATCGCACCGATACGGCCATCCATCATATCGCTTGGCGCAACAATTTCAGCACCGGCTTCTGCATGTGACAACGCCTGACGAACCAGAATTTCTTTGGTGATGTCGTTAATCACATAGCCATCAGCGTCAATAATACCGTCCTGACCATGGGTGGTGTAGGGATCCAACGCCACGTCAGTCAGCAAACCTAACTCTGGCACGGCATCTTTCAACGCACGAACAGCCCGCTGTACCAAACCATCTGGATTGTATGCCTCTTCTGCATGCAGAGATTTTTTATCCGCGCCAATGACGGGGAACAACGACAATACCGGCACGCCCAATTTAGCGATGGCTTCAGCTTCTTTGACCAGCAAATCGATGGTCATACGATGCACGCCTGGCATTGAGGAAACTTCTTCCTGATGATTTTTGCCTTCCATAACAAACACGGGGTAAATCAGATCGTCTACTGTCAGGACGTTTTCAGCAACTAAACGACGGCTGAAATCATGGCGACGAACACGGCGTAGACGACGGCCTGGGAAGGCACCTGGAAATGCATAGCTCACGTTATTCTCCTTACTTATGCCAGCCGGAAAAGTTGGCGGGCATTATTTTCAGTAACCTGCTTCAACCACTCCACATCCTGCTGACGCCAGCCAGCCACTTGTGAAACGATGTGTGGTAAGTAACAGGGTTCATTACGTCGCGATTTAGGTTTGGTTTCTAAATCACGCGGCAGTAAATAAGGGGCGTCAGTTTCTAGCAACAGACGCTCAGTTGGGATCTCTGGAAGCATTGCGCGCAGCTCAAGGCCGCGTCGCTCATCGCAAACCCATCCGGTAATGCCAATGTAAAGTCCGAGATCTAAACATTCATGTAGCTCTTCACGGCTGCCCGTAAAGCAATGTACAACGGCACCCGGCACTTTTGCGAGCCACGGACGCAAAAGCGCGATAAATCGGTCATGCGCAGAACGGCAATGCAAAAACAGCGGTTTATTCAAATCTGCAGCTAATGCTAGCTGCGCGCTAAAAGCTCGCTCCTGCTCCGCTGGGGTAGAAAAATTGCGGTCAAAATCAAGCCCACACTCCCCCATAGCAACCACTTCTGGCATAGATGCCAAGGCCGATATCTGTGCCGCCGTCTGACTATTCCATGAACTGGCATTATGTGGATGCACGCCAGCTGTCGCCCAGCAATAGCCCGGGTATTCCCGCGCAAACGCTATAGACCGTTGGCTCTCTTGCACGTCAGTACCCGTGACCATCAAAGCATTCACGCCAGCTTTACACGCGCGTTCAATCACTTGGTCGACATCTTTGGCAAACTGACCACTTGTTAGATTAACGCCAATATCCAGCATGGAATAACTCCAAAATCAAAGTAAAGAGGCCGCCCTTTCGGCGGCCTCTGGCACTCAGTGTGTCAGCCTTGTTTTGGCTGTTCGTCAGTATCTTCTTCGCTTCCTTCATCCTCATCGTCATCACGAGGACGGCGTTTTCCCACATAGAAACGAGCAAAGAACACGCCAATTTCAAACAGGATACACATTGGAATTGCCAACAACGTTTGTGAAAACACGTCTGGCGGTGTGAGCAGCATGCCCACAACAAAGGCTCCGACGATGACGTACGGACGTTTCTTTTTCAACTCTTCTGGGGTAGTGACACCACTCCAGCACAGCAGAATAATCGCAACCGGAACTTCAAACGACACGCCAAACGCCATAAACAGCGCCATGACAAAGTCGAGGTAGTTGTTAATATCCGTCGCAATGGTAACGCCTGCTGGCGCCGTCTTGGCAAAAAAGCCAAACGCCAA
>NZ_KV824222.1:0-106880 GCF_001816025.1 Hafnia sp. HMSC23F03 | reverse complement strand
GGGAACACGATAAAGTACGCAAACGCCATGCCTAAATAGAACAGCAGAGAGCTTGAGAACAATAGCGGCATGAGCAAGCGGCGTTCATGCTTATAAAGCGCAGGCGCAACGAAAGCCCAAATCTGGTACAAAATCATCGGCGCAGAGATGAATACGGATACCATCATTGTCAGCTTGATCGGCGTGAAGAACGGCGATGCGACATCGGTGGCAATCATGCTCGCGCCTTGAGGCAGTTGCTTAATGAGCGGCGATGCAATCAGGTGGTAAATGTCGTTGGAAAAATAAACCAGCGCCAGAAATACCACCAGAATACAAATAATCGAATTTAAGAGTCGCTTACGTAGCTCGATTAAATGGCTAATCAACGGCTGGGTATCATCAACGGCCATGCTTTAACGATCGCTTGTTGTAGAGTGAGAGGGAACAGGCTGCTCTGGTGCTTTCACTGCTTGTTGCTCAGTGCTTACCAAAACGTCCTCTGTGGCTAACGGCTCAACCGAAGCTGCATTTGTCGCATCCACTTTAACGGCTTCCGCACGTTTGCGTTCATCTTCTCTTAAGTCTGCATCGACTTCATCGTGGAACGCTTCAGGATCCGACACATCCGGTTTATGGATGGTTTCAGCCGCTTTTGCTACAGGCTCAGTCACCTGAGTCTGATAGCTACGCTTCATCGACTCTGCGGCTTCTTTTAGCTCATCCATTGAGGCTTTTAGCTCAGGCGTGAGGTTTTGAAGACCTGCGCTTTCCGCTTTCTTCAGACTATCCTGCAACTCCTGCAGCTTTAATTCCTGCGACAGTTCATTCTGAACAGAGGCCGCAAGAGATCTCAGCGCCCTAATCCATCCTGCCACTGTACGCACTGCAACAGGTAACCGCTCAGGCCCTAGAACGACCAGGCCTATCACCATTACCAGCAACAGCTCACTAAACCCGATGTCAAACACGGTTTACACCTGCTCTTTGTTCTGGCTCTTAGATTCTTCTTTCTTCACTTCTGGCTGCTGCTCAGAAAGAGACTTAAAGTCTGCATCCTGTGGCGCTGCACTATTGTTTGCGTTAGTCGATGGAGGCGTTTTATCTTCGTCGCCAATCGCCTTTTTAAAACCTTTGATAGACGCCCCGAGATCGGAGCCCAGAGTACGCAGCTTGTTAGTGCCGAACAACAGCACCACGATCACTGCAATAATCAATAACTGCCAAATACTGATACCACCCATTTTAATCACCTCTATTGATAGGGGTTATTCGTGCGCCGCATTATACGGTAGTCACGCAGAAATATTGAACTACTAACCAATAACTATTAATTAAAACTATGCGCTGAGAACGATATAACACTCGTAAGAGGTATCTACTGACGGGTATAACGCCATCCAACAATCCAAGCAACACAGCCGCCAGCAATAATCCAAGCTGGCCAAACAGGTATCTTCGCAGCGACCAAGATCGTACCACTCAGTAATAGTGTAGCGCCAATCCCAAACAAATATCGTGAACGGCCATGGCGATTACGTTGCTTATCTAGCTGAACGAATACCCGATCAACACTCTGTTGCAAAACTTTGTGTTGTTGCAAGCTATCATAAAACAGCTCTGGGAGCTCTGGGAGCTTCTCAGCCCAAAACGGCGCTTTCTCTTTTAACGCACGAATAATCGCGGGTATACCCACCTGATCGCGTAGCCATGTTTCTAGGAAGGGCTTAGCCGTGGTCCACAAGTCTAACTGTGGATAGAGCTGACGTCCTAAACCTTCGACATACAGCAGCGTTTTTTGCAGCAGCACCAGCTGTGGCTGCACTTCCATATTGAAGCGGCGCGCAGTGTTAAAAAGGTTCAGCAGCACATGTCCAAAAGAAATCTCAGCCAATGGCTTTTCGAAAATCGGCTCACAAACGGTGCGAATCGCAAATTCAAAATCTTCGATGTTGGTATCGCGAGGAACCCAACCAGAGTCAACATGCAGCTCAGCAACCTTGCGATAATCACGGTTGAAGAATGCGATAAAGTTTTCAGCCAAATAACGTTTATCGTCTTTATTCAAACTCCCCACGATCCCGCAATCAATACCGATATATTGTGGGTTTTCAGGGTGTTCAAAACTGACAAAAATATTGCCAGGATGCATATCTGCATGGAAGAAACTATCGCGGAACACCTGCGTAAAGAACACCTGCACGCCTCGTTCGGCCAGCAGTTTCATATTGGTATTCTGCGCATGCAAAGCAGGTAAATCAGAAACCGGAATACCGTAGATCCGCTCCATAACCAGCACGTTTTCACGGCAATAGTCGGAGTAAATTTCTGGCACATACAGCATTGGGCTGCCTTCGAAATTACGACGCAGCTGAATCGCATTTGCCGCTTCTCGTAATAAATTAAGCTCATCCAGCAGCGTTTTTTCATATTCGCGCACCACTTCACGCGGGCGTAAACGACGACCATCAGGCATGAGCTTAGGCACCCAGCCTGCAAGTCGATACATCAGGCGAACATCGGCTTTGATGATTGGTAAAATATCAGGCCGAATGACCTTCAGAACGATCTCCTGACCATTCTCTTTCAGCTTAGCGGTATGCACCTGCGCAATCGACGCCGATGCTAATGCATTTTGGTCGAAATCATCAAACCACTGCTCAAGCGGGCCACCCATTGAGTCTTCAATTTGCTTACGGGCTAAAGCACCATCGAATGGCGCAACGCGATCCTGTAGCAATGCAAGCTGATCGGCAATCATCGGAGGGAAAAGATCGCGACGGGTAGACATCATCTGGCCAAACTTAATCCAGACCGGTCCTAGCTCTTGTAACGCTAAGCGCAAGCGCTCACCCAAAGGCTTATCTTTATGCTTGTTACGCATCCAGAACAGCAGATGACGCCCCATTCGTAACGGAAGCGTGATGCGCATTTTCGGGATCAGTTCATCTAGTCCGTAAGCAAGGAAAACCCGAACAATCAAATAAAATCGGCACAGTTCCGATGGCGTCATATTTTATCCTCAAGCTGAGAAAGTCGCTTTTCCAGACTTTCGAGCTGATGGCTGACGGCATCAACTTCTTCAGAAAACCAAGCCGCTTCCAAAACCCCTGGCGCTAGACGCCACTCTTCAGTCACAGTTTGGCCGATGTATTGTCGCTGGCGCTGGCTGCCAGTCACCACAAAACGGGCACCTTTGCGTATGAACATACTCATGCCCTGGGCAACGACATCCCCCGTATAGGGAGCTAACAACTCAGCAGGATCCCATTCAGCTAAATCCATTAAACCAATAAATTGCTGCACAATCTGAATATCTCCCTCTACGACTAAGTCGCCGGAGCGGATAAGCGCGGTAAGCTGTTGACGGTCACGCAGCTCCGGTAACACGGATAATCGCGTTTTGACGCTGCAATCCGTGTCGCCTTCCCACGCGCCCAAAACATCCAGACGGTTATCGCTAAAAACCAGATAGAGCGGTGAATTTATCTCATTGACGAAAACGCCCAGCACTTTGCCCGTCAGGCGCTGGCGCGCATTGTTGAGCGCACGGTCACGATACAACATTCGATTAAGTGCCGTTTCAATCGCACCGGTAAATAATGGGTTTAGCAATGGGGTCAGCATAACGATCCTTCAGTTAAAACTTATAGCCACGATGTAGAGCAACAATCCCACCAGTCAGGTTGAAATACGTCGTGTTTTCGAAACCTGCATCATCCATCATGGACTTCAGCGTTTCTTGATCGGGATGCATGCGGATCGATTCGGCTAAGTAGCGATAGCTTTCAGAATCATGCGCCACTAATTCACCAATTTTCGGCAGGATATGGAATGAGTACGCATCATAGGCTTTGTTGAGCGGCTCGAGTAATGGCTTGGAAAACTCAAGAACCAGCAAGCGTCCACCTGGCTTTAACACGCGATACATGGAGCGTAACGCTTTATCTTTATCGGTGACGTTGCGTAGACCAAAAGCAATGGTGATACAGTCAAAATGGTTGTCGGGGAAAGGCAGAGCTTCTGCGTTGGCTTGTACGTAGTTAATATTGCCGATAACGCCAAGATTACGCAGTTTCTCGCGCCCGATCTTAAGCATTGAGTCGTTGATATCTGCCAGAACCACTTCACCCTGCTCGCCAACAATGCGAGAAAATTTCGCTGCAAGATCGCCTGTACCACCAGCAAGATCAAGTACCTTTTGCCCACGGCGCACGCCGCTGCAATCAATGGTAAAACGCTTCCAGACACGATGAATACCAAATGACATGAGATCATTCATCAAGTCGTATTTTGCCGCTACGGAATGGAATACTTGAGCAACTTTGCCCGCTTTTTCAGCTGTGGCGACGGTTTTGAAACCAAAATGAGTGGTTTCTGGCGTTTGATCTACCATTTTCTAAGCCTGCTTTTAATCTAATTGATTGTGAATCTACGCGATTAAGCGCTGCCCGTTGGTGCGAACAGTGCTCGGCCTTATCGAAGCAAGGAGCAGTGTTTAATCATCGAGTCCGTTAGCGACTCTTATGGTAGGTTGCTGTATCGCCTGCTCGGCAGGATCAGCAAACTCCTCATCTTCGGGTTCATTTTCCAGTCGGGCTTCATCAGCAAGCGAAGGACTTATCGGCCTTTTCACTTCCACCCCTAAAGTGCGGAAACTCTCGACTTGTCCTATCAGATTACCACGGCCTTGTGCCAGTTTGTTCATTGCCTGACGATAACTTGCCTGTGATTTATCCAGACTCTGTCCAAGAGATTCCATATCATCAACGAACAAACGCATCTTATCGTATAATTTCGACGCACGTTCGGCGATTTTCTGCGCATTCTGACTTTGATGTTCATAGCGCCATAAATTACTAATAGTACGCAACGCAACTAACAGAGTTGTTGGGCTCACCAGCATAATGTTATGTCTTAGGGCTTCGCTGATCAGTTCAGGCTCGCGGTCGATGGCAGCTAAAAAAGCAGGCTCGACCGGGATAAACATCAGGACATAGTCCAAAGAGCGCAGTCCCGGAAGCTGCTGATAATCTTTACGCCCAAGCTGACGAATATGCCCTTTCACCGAAGCCACATGTTCCTGCAGCGCCAGCTCACGCACCATGTCATCTTCGGCGTTGAAATAGCGCTCATAGGCCACCAACGACATTTTCGCATCGACCACCACGTCTTTACCCTGCGGCAAACGCACAACAACATCGGGCTGCATACGGCTGTTAGTACCAACCTGGACACTCACCTGCGTCTGGTATTCGTACCCCTCGCGCAGGCCAGAGGCCTCCAAGACCCGGCTGAGGACAACTTCACCCCAGTTACCCTGTGTTTTGTTATCCCCTTTTAAAGCCTTAGTCAGGTTTACCGCCTCACGCGCCATTTGTGCGTTTAGCTGCTGAAGATTACGGATTTCATGCGCCAGTGTGTGCCTTTCACGCGCCTCTTGCCCAAAGCTATCCTGCACCTGACGGCGAAACCCATCTAGCTGTTCACGTAATGGGCTCAATAAGCTATTCAAACTTTGGCGATTCTGCTCTTCAACCCGTTTTCCACTATGTTCAAAAATACGATTAGCTAAATTTTCAAACTGAGCACTAAGGCGCTGCTCACTGTTGACCAGCAAGCGCTGTTTCTCTTCAGCTCCCAGCCGTGTCTCTTCCAGACGAATAGTCACTTCTCGTAATTCAGCCTCTT
This sequence comes from Hafnia sp. HMSC23F03, assembly GCF_001816025.1. Taxonomy (NCBI): domain Bacteria; kingdom Pseudomonadati; phylum Pseudomonadota; class Gammaproteobacteria; order Enterobacterales; family Hafniaceae; genus Hafnia; species Hafnia sp. HMSC23F03. Next base: position 101,210 of record NZ_KV824222.1, on the reverse strand, counting down.
GCGCACTGTTGACCTCACGCAGCGCACGCAGCTCCTGATTTAGCTGCTCACACTCGTTACGCCACACAGATTGCTGATTCAGCTTCTCCTGCGTTGCGGCAAGCTGACTGTGCAGCATACGCAGTTCTTGATCTTTCTCGCGCTGCTGTAGCTCTTGCTGTTGGCGTTGCTGTATCAGCGTCTGATGCTCTTGCTGATACTGGGCAATCTCTTGCTGGTGCAGACGCAAATCACCTTCCAGTGTTAGCCGCTGCTGTTGCATTCGTAAACTCGCGATCAACCACCCCACCAGCATGCCAACGACGGCACCTGCTACACCATAAAATATGCTGGAATCCACCCTGCCTCCGCCTTATAACGCTTTCTGATCGTCACGGTAATAATATACTGTATGGATGTCCAGAGCGAATACGCAAAGGCTGCGAAACAGTACGCAAAATTGTATGAAATAGAATGAGAACTTAGTCCAGCCAGCCATTGAGCCACTGAATGCCAAATGCACCGGGTGCTAACATGGCAAATCCCCAAAGAATCGCTGACAGCAAATTGGCTAGCTGAAAATAGCGCTGCGGCATGCCACATATCCCCGCAACCAAAGGGACAACCGCACGCAGTGGGCCAAAGAAACGGCCGATAAACACGCCCCACGTTCCCCAACGTTCAAAGAAAGTGTGACCCCGAGCCATCATCTGTGGATGGCGGGATAGCGGCCACATATGCTCAACCTGATGCTGGTAGCGGTCACCAACCCAGTATGAAACCCAATCGCCAATAAACGCACCTGTGCTAGCTGCGATCCATAGCGGCCAAAAAGCAATTCCACTCTCGCCGATGAGGGCACCCAACCCCAACAAAATTACCGTAGCAGGGAGTAACAGAGACAGAAATGCCAGCGACTCGCCAAAAGCCAAAATGAAAACGATCGGGATGGCCCAATGCTCATGGTTGCGGACAAACTCAACCACTATCTGGATGATGCTATCTAACGTCACGATGCAACTCTCTCGATTGAGGTTAAACAGGCAGGATACGGCATAACGTGGCGTTGTAGATTAACCAAAAATAAACGGCCGATAAATCGGCCGTTTTAAACAGTGATGAAACGCTAACGATTAAGCCGTTGCCGTTGTCTGTTCAGCACGTAGCTCCTTGCCACGTACAGACCACAGCTCACGCCATTTACGTAGTGCAGAGATAAGGATAATCACGCCCAGAACCATCATGATAATAGAAATAGTTCCGTTGAAAATATTGTAGCCTTTCGCCGCCGAGTTGAAGTACACGTTCTTAATCATCCAATAACCGGCATAGTTTACGGTGACAAACAGGTACGCCAACGGGATAACACAGGTCAGCATATAAGCTCGTTTAGTCGCTAAACGCAGGATGATAGTGGCACCAATAATGAGGCCAACAGAAGCCATCAGTTGGTTAGATACACCGAACAGCGCCCATACCGAGTTAATGTCACCAGAGTTCAGCAGGTAGCCCCACAGCGCACAGGCGATGACAGAGCAGAAGATGGACCCAGGCAGCCAGTCAGTACGCTTCAGTGGAGCCCACAGGTCACCAAGGAAGTCTTGCAGCAGGTAACGTGCTACACGAGTACCAGAGTCAACGGCGGTCAGGATAAACACCGCTTCGAACATAATGACAAATTGGAAGAAATAAGACGCCAAACTGCTAAACCATGGCACACGGATGAAGATATCGGTCATACCCACAGCCAGCGTAACGGCACCACCGGTACGGCCATAAAGATCCAGACCAATTTCTTCGCTTAGCTTAGGCAGGTTAACCACATCCATGCCTAATCCCGCCCACGCTTCCGCACTTGAGTTAATCGCAAAGTAGTCAGCAGGATGCAGAGACGTTGCCGCAATCAGCGCCATCACACCAACCACACACTCCGCCAACATTGCGCCAAAACCTACCGGCAGAATATCGCTCCATTTATCGATCTGTTTTGGCGTGGTGCCAGAGCCGATAAACGCATGGAAACCAGAGATTGCGCCACAGGCAATGGTAATCGAGATGAATGGCCAAACTGGGCCAGCAAGAACCGGGCCGCCACCGTGAATGAACTGAGTCACCGCAGGGAACTGAATTTCTGGGTTAATGAAGATAACACCGATAACCAACGCCCCGAACACGCCGATTTTCATAAAGCTAGAAAGGTAACCACGCGGCGTCAGCAGCATCCATACAGGTAACGCGGTAGCAAAGAATGCATACGCTGGCAGCAACAGGCTTACCGTCGTCGCTTTAAACGTCAGCCACTCACCAAAAGTGGTGTTCTGGATATGAGGACCGAAGAATACGCAGGCCATGATCGCAGCGATACCCACGTAAGTCGCGCCTTTCATGCTGCCGGTAACGCGTTCCCACAATCCCACACCAATAGCGATAGGAATGGTCATAAACACGGCGAAAGTCCCCCAAGGGTTACGTTCCAGCGCGTGCACTACCACCATCGACAAACCGGCCATGGTAATCGTGATAATGAACAGCATTGCTAAACCCGTACACCAGCCTGCAATCGGCCCTAGCTCGGATTTAGCTACTTCAGATAAGGATTTACCTTGATGTTTCATGGACGCGAACAGCACCACGGTATCATGTACCGCACCGCCGACCACACAGCCAATCAACAACCAGAGGAAGCCCGGCAGGTAGCCGAACTGCGCTGCCAGAACCGGCCCAACCAAAGGCCCAGCAGCAGCGATTGCTGCAAAGTGGCTACCAAAGTTAACCCACTTTTTGGTAGGTACGTAATCTTTCCCGTCTTCAAAGGTATGTGATGGAGTCACTTCGTTATCATCAGCACGCAGTACCTTTTTTACGAAAAAGATACCGTACAAACGGTAGCAGATCGTAAGGATACACAGCGTAGCAATAACGAATGTAATTGCGTGTTGCATAGTTATTATCTCCTGAGGATTTCTCAGGCGTTAACATACTTGAGGGCTATTTGGGGAAGGGGTTGAATTTGATTAAGCGGTGTTTTGGCTCAGTAAGCGGTATGAAAAGTGGATTGAGTGGAGCCCATCGACTCCACTTTCATTAAATATCGGGGAGTTACGGCTCTAGGAACTGTTGCTGAAGTTGTGATCTCACCTGCATATTTAGGCCATATTCCTGTTCTAGCCAGCTATCGATTGTGCTGTATCTGGCTTTGATCGCATCCAACGCCGTGACCAAAAACTCTTCGCGAGCAGACAGTACATACGAAAACTGACCCAGCGCCTTTTCATTCAGTTTAACAGACAGATAATCCAGCATTTGGCTACGGAATGGCGCTAGCGTGGTTTCAGTTAAAAGATAATCTTCCATCACCGTGGCTTCGTCGGCGCCTAAGGCAAACAGTACCAGTGCTGAACCAACGCCGGTTCTATCCTTACCGACTGCGCAATGCTGCACGATGGCGCCTTCTTCACCGCTCTGTAACAGGGTGCTTAACAGTTGGTAAGCGTGATTGCTAAAAGGTAGGCGACGGTAGAGCTCCAACATAAAAGCGTTGGCGTCGAAAGACTCTAGCGCTTCGCTAGTGAGTTTCTCCAGATTAGCGTTAACTTCGGTACTCAGTGGATTAGCGGGCAAATTGATATAACGTACCGCATCCCAAAGCACATCTGGCTTGGTAGACACCTCGTCGGCATCACGATAGTCGAGGATATTTTTGATAGGTACATCTTGCAGGTAGCTTAAATCCTTATCCGTTAGGCGATCTAACGCCCCTGATCGGAATAACCTACCACGCTTAACTCGACGGCCATCGGCAGCGAGATAACCGCCCATATCGCGAAAGTTAACGCCACCTTCCAAGGGGGCAAGGGAGGGATGCAAAAAAATAGTGGCTGTCATCATGACCTCTTATTATTTTAGGTTATCGCTCCCACCTTATCAGATTCAGTGAAAAGCGGTAAAACCGCATCGCACCGAATCCTTATGAGCACGGCAATCGCGCCATCAAATGAGTCACGGTTAGGCGTTATTCCACCTTATTTCCACCATAGGCAGCAAACCACGCAAGCATTCGCTCCCAACCATCTTTGGCTGCTTCAGCGTTGTAACTACCGCGATAATCCGCATTAAATGCATGCCCAGCCTCTGGATAAACGATAATTTCTGCGATTGCATTAGCTGCTCGCAAAGACTGTCGCATCGTCTCTACCGTTTCTTGCGGAATACTGTCATCCAGACCACCGTACAAGCCTAACATCGGCGCACTGAGCTCAGCGGCGACATCAACGGGATGCTTTGGCGACGCTAAGGTTTTATCGCCCACCAAGCGACCATACCATGCAACCCCCGCTTTAAGCTGAGGATTGTGCGCTGCATAAAGCCAAGTAATACGTCCCCCCCAGCAAAAGCCGGTGACAAACAAGCGGCTCGCATCACCACCGTGGCGAGTGGCCCAGTGAGCTGCATGATCTAAGTCCCCCAAAACCTGTTTATCAGGTACTTTGCTGACTAGATGTTGAAATAACGAGGGAATATCAGTGTAGTCACTGGCTTCCCCTTGGCGGAAATAAAGCTCGGGGGCAATCGCCAAATAGCCCTGTTTTGCCAGACGACGGCAAATATCTTGAATATGCTCATGCACGCCAAAGATCTCCTGCACCACCAGCACAACGGGCAATGGCCCTTCTGCGTGCAAAGGCTTGGCTAAATATGCAGGGAGATCGTCGCCCTGAGATGGGATGGTAGTAAATCCTGCATGCAAACCTTCGCTATCGGTATGTACCGTGGTAGAGGAGATAGCGCCAGCGGCGGGGGAGAACGATGACGGTGAGGTTACCAGCGTAATGAGATCTTCGGTCTTCATGTAAAGCTCCCTGTCTGAATATATTGCAAGAATGTTAAGTATAAATAGCAATAATTTGTTTGCATGAGAATCAAACAATTCCCCGGAAGCCCTAAACAACACTTTATCGCCAACAAACGCGCTCCCAACTAGCGAACATAAAGTGTACATGTCACACTGTGAGCGGTGAAAAAAACCGCTAACTCGCCACATTGTGTGATTTTAATCACAATTATTTGTCGTTCTTGTTATTGTTTCTTCATATCTAGTGATTTGAGTCACGCATTTCACCGATGAATTTCAGTAGAGTGCGTTTTTGTTCCTCCTTAACAACTTATAGCAATGACAGAGGAGTCCGTATGTCTAATTCTGATGTTTTCCACCTCGGCCTAGTAAAAAGCGATCTGAAAGGCGCAACCTTGGCTATCGTCCCTGGTGACCCTGAGCGCGTAGAAAAAATTGCTAATTTGATGGATAACCCAGTCAAATTGGCTTCACATCGCGAATTCACTTCTTGGCGCGCAGAGCTAGACGGTAAATCTGTCATCGTTTGCTCAACCGGTATCGGTGGTCCATCAACCTCTATCGCCGTTGAAGAACTGGCGCAGCTAGGCATTCGTACCTTCCTGCGTGTCGGCACCACTGGCGCAATTCAGCCGCACATCAACGTGGGTGACGTACTGGTCACTACGGGTTCTGTACGTTTAGACGGTGCTAGTCTGCACTTCGCACCAATGGAATTCCCTGCCGTTGCCGACTTTACCTGTACGACCGCACTGGTTGATGCAGCTAAAGCGGTTGGCGCAACGACTCACATTGGCGTAACGGCATCTTCTGACACCTTCTACCCAGGTCAAGAACGTTATGACACCTTCTCTGGCCGCGTAGTTAGCCGTTTCAAAGGCTCTATGAAAGAGTGGCAGGAAATGGGCGTGATGAACTTCGAGATGGAGTCAGCGACTCTGCTTACCATGTGTGCAAGCCAAGGTCTGCGCGCAGGTATGGTTGCAGGCGTTATTGTTAACCGCACGCAGCAAGAAATTCCAAACGCAGAAACTATGAAGAAAACCGAATCTCACGCGGTGAAAATCGTAGTAGAAGCAGCACGTCGTCTGCTGTAATCGTTCGATTCAGACAACGCTCAATATCAAAAGGGAGGCTTATGCCTCCCTTTTCCATGGTAGCTCTCAAGACAGCTATAAGCAGAGAGAACCAAACGCCCCCTGCCAATCCTGCTCAAATTTAACAACCGCCGCATCCACGGCTGGTGACGCCAAGAATTGCTGAGCAACATCCAACGGCAACGTTATCGCTTCACAGCCCACCAGCAGACAATCTAATGCCTGACGCGGCGTTTTAAAGCTAGCCGCCAGCACCTTCGCGTGTGGAGCATGCATTTCCAGCAATGACTGAAGTTCTTGCACTGTTTTAATCCCGTCACCGCCTTGAGCATCAATGCGATTCACATAAGGTGCAACATAGTCTGCCCCCGCGAGTGCAGCCAATAACCCTTGTGCCGCACTGTAAACAGCGGTGCCTAACGTTGGGATACCTAACGCTTTTAACTGTTTGATCGCCGCTAATCCTTCGGGCGTTACCGGAATTTTCACCACCAGCCCTGATACCCGCTCCGTCAGTTGTTTAGCCTCTGTAACCATCTGTTCAGCATTACGTCCCATGACCTGTGCAAACAAAATTCCGCTGCCGCCAAGCGCATCACGCAGCTGTGGTAAGACATCCCAAATGGGCTGCCCACCTTTTGCGATAATACTGGGGTTAGTTGTTACCCCTTGCAGAGGAAAAATACGTGCTAAGCGTGTTACTTCCGCGATATCTGACGTGTCTAAATAGAGTTCCATAGCCTGTTTCCTTAGATTAAATGTCTAGCTCACGAGCCAGTAAGTTAGCCACATCGCTGGCATCACTAGCGCCAACCAGCGCGGAACGAAACTCCTCATGCATGATGCGACGCGCCAAGCGAGAGAAGATGCGCATATGCTGATCCCCAGCGGCATGTTTGTTTAGGGTTAACATAATGATGTATTGAGCCTCTTCATCTCCCCAGATGACTGGCTGCGGCAATCGCGCAACGCTGATTGTGGATTGCTCAATGTGTTCAGATTTAGTGTGGGGAATCGCAAAACCGAAACCGAGCCCGGTGGAAAATACAGCCTCTCTCGCCCATAAGTCAGCTTCGAGCTTACGCGGATAGCGACAGCGCCCGGCGAGCAGAAGATTATCGGTCATTCCTTTGATGACCTCTTCTTTGCTGCGCCAATCATTATTGAGTGAAATACAGTTAGCACTAATCAGCGGAGCATCCTGCTGCGTCATACGGAATTGAGCCAGTAAGTGCTCCACTTCTAAAGAAGTCCGGCAAGCCATGGCACGATTTAATAACAAGCGGCATTCGCGGCTGTCCAACTGTGCAAGCCGCGCTTTTGTGGCTGGAATAGAAGGAGCACTCATGCTGATTTCATCCAGCCCCAGTCCAAGTAACAACGGCAGCACCGAACCTTTGGCTCCTAACTCTCCGCACAGCCCAATCCATTTCCCCTGCCGATGTACTTCGCGCACCGCGTGATCTAACGCTCGTAAGAACGCAGGGTTGAGGCTGTTGTAATGCTTGGTGACCTTAGCGTTATCGCGGTCAACGGCGAGCAGATATTGCGTCAGGTCATTGCTGCCGATGCTAAAGAAATCAATCTCTTCACAGCATTGGTCGATGATAAACATCACCGATGGTACTTCCAGCATGATGCCCAACGGGATCTTTTCATCGAAAGGGATCTGTTCGGTACGGAGCTTTTGCTTCACTTCGGCAAGTTGATCTTTAACCCACAAGATCTCCTCCATCGAAGAGATCATCGGGATCATGATCTTCAGAGAGCCATGCGCCGACGCACGTAAAATTGAGCGCAACTGGGTATGAAAAAGAGAGATAAACTCCTGATAGATTCGTACCGCGCGATATCCGAGAAAAGGGTTATTTTCTGCAGGGATTTTTAGATACTCAACGGGCTTATCCCCACCAATATCCATGGTACGCACAATAATGCTACGCCCCTCGGCGCCCTCAAGGGCCTGACAATAAATATTGTAAAGTTCGTTTTCTGATGGTGCATGAGCACGATCCATATACAGCATTTCAGTGCGGAATAGCCCTACCGACTCAGCGCCGTTACTAAATGCCGGTGCGGCTTCAATGGAGTGGGCAATATTTGCGGCAACTTCCAAACGAACCCCATCTGCGCTGCGCCCCTGCGTGGAGAGATATGCCCTCTGCTGCTCACGGATGCGCTGCTGAACCTGTGCCTCAAGCTGGTAATAACGCTGCACTTCAGGCGACATATTGACAGCAACCAGCCCCAAATCCCCATCAATTTGCACCTCCTGGCCGACATACACAGCAAGAGCCTCTGCATCCACGCCCACCAGCGTCGGGATATTGAATGAACGAGCCAAAATCACCGTATGTGAAGTGCTGCCTCCGTTGCTCAACAGCAATCCTTTCAGCAGTGATTTATCCAGTTCTAAAAACTGACTTGGCGTTAACTCATCAGCCATACAGATTGAGCTTTGTTGCAATGCGGTCTGTGAAGGGAAGCGCTGACTACCATAAATTTGCTGCAATAGCTGAAAACAAACATCACGCACGTCAAGTGCCCGCTCGCGCAGATACTCACTCGCCGATGAGGAAAACTGCTGGCAGAAATGCTCTTCAGCCGCGACGATAGCCTGCGCACAGCTAGCGCCTTTTACCACCTGATCTAAAATCTGAGCGCGCAATGAGTGATCGCTGAGCAAAGAGCGATGCGCCTCCAACACCGCGCTCGTCGTACCGTTATCATCCAACAGTTGCAGATCCAAAGACTTCAGCAAACGGCTTAAACCCAAATCTAGCGCCTCCTGCTCTTCTTCCACACCGCGTGATGCGGGCAGTTCACCGAGATGCTTCAAATCCATCGTCGATAGGCGCAGTAAAATCCCCTGAGCAATCCCACCGCACACCGAACGAGCACGGACAACGTTAGGATTTAGATGAGTCAGTGACTGCGGCAATGCTTCCTCTTGGCTTTCCGAAAGCTGTGGCAAAGGCGCATCACAGTGAGGAAATTCATCTTTGATAAAGGCAGAAATACGTAAAAAAGCCTGCTCAGCATCAGCACCTTCAATGCTGATATGGCATTCATCACCCTGCAGTGTATCCGTACCAATTAAAGATAAGGCGCTTTTAGCATCCCCTTGCCTACCAGTACGCAAGTTGAACCACTCAATACGCGCAGTGAACTGGTTACATAAGGTTTCAATATGACTGGCGGGACGGGCATGGACACCGTTCGGTAAATCACAGGTAAATTTCAGCACTTGCGGCATGACGCGTTCTCCTGAACCAAAACTGGATGATGGCTAACAGGATAAAAGCGGTCTCCCCTATGCGGCTATGGGACAAAAATGCCAAACACTGGACAAATGTAATCATAAGCCAAAAGTGGGATGATGCTCACATCCCAAATTATGATGGGAAATATGTATCTATCATCGACAAGTTTGCGCCCGATCGCATTTTTCCACATATCGTACAAATATCCAGTAAATGTCAATTTTCTCCACTGTCTGCCTTACGCCAGATTGCCTATTGTGGAAACCTATTTCCTGTCATGCCCCCACCGCGGCAAACAAAGTCCATGCACTGGAGAACGCTATGAAAGAGTTGGTTCAGATACTCAAAAATACCCGCCAGCACTTGATGACTGGCGTATCACATATGATTCCTTTCGTGGTAGCCGGCGGTATATTGCTTGCCGTTTCCGTCATGCTGTACGGTCAAGGTGCGGTACCGAATGCAGCAACCGATCCCAATCTGAAAAAGCTGTTTGATATCGGCGTTGCAGGTCTAACGCTGATGGTGCCTTTTCTTGCGGCCTATATCGGTTATTCAATTGCCGACCGCTCTGCGTTAGCGCCCTGTGCAATTGGGGCTTGGGTAGGCAACTCATTTGGCGCAGGTTTTTTTGGAGCCATCATCGCCGGCATTATCGGCGGCATCATTGTGTTCTATCTCAAGAAGATACCGGTTCCCAAGATCCTGCGTTCCGTCATGCCTATTTTTGTTATCCCAATTATTGGCACGCTGCTGACCGCGGGGATCATGATGTGGGGATTAGGCGAACCTGTAGGTGCTCTCACGTCTAGCCTTACGCATTGGCTGCAAGGCATGCAGCAAGGGAGCATTGTGGTGCTGGCGATCATCATGGGGCTAATGCTGGCCTTTGATATGGGCGGCCCCGTCAACAAAGTTGCCTATGCATTTATGCTCATCTGCGTCGCTCAAGGGGTGTATAGCGTGGTAGCCATCGCCGCCGTGGCGATTGCAGTGCCACCTCTTGGGCTAGGTTTCGCCACTCTGATTGGTCGCAAATATTACAACGCCGAAGAGAAAGAAGCGGGCAAAGCCGCACTGCTGATGGGCTGCGTGGGGGTTACAGAAGGTGCGATACCTTTTGCCGCCGCCGACCCACTGCGTGTAATTCCGTCCATTATGATCGGCTCCGCCTGTGGCGCGGTAACCGCTGCGCTGTTAGGCGCTCAATGCTATGCAGGCTGGGGAGGACTTATCGTCCTGCCCGTCGTGGAAGGCAAACTCGGCTATATCGTGGCATTAGCCGTAGGCATGGTCGTCACAGCCCTTTGCGTCAACGTGTTAAAAAGCCTAGCCGCTAAAAAGCAGGCTGAGAAAACAGAAAACAAAGAAGACGATTTAGACCTAGATTTTGAAATCAATTAATTCTGCTTTGAGGACATCATTATGACCAAAATTATTGCTGTGACCGCTTGCCCATCCGGTGTTGCCCATACTTACATGGCTGCCGAAGCCTTAGAACGTGCGGCCCTAGCCAAAGGCTGGGAATGCAAAGTAGAGACTCAAGGTTCAATCGGACTAGAAAACGAATTAACGGCTGAAGACGTGGCATCGGCGGATATGGTGATCTTAACCAAAGACATCGGCATCAAATTTGAGGAAAGATTCCAAGGTAAAACCATCGTACGCGTCAACATCAGCGATGCGGTAAAACGCGCTGATGTCATTATGGGGAAAATTGAGTCGCATCTTTCACAAACTGCCTGATTGCCTAACGAGAGTGGCGTCATTGCTGCTCTCGATTACCGCGCTGAATTCTCGAATCGGAGTCCATTATGACCGCTCGTATCGAACGCCTTAAAGCAGCGATGTTTGCAAATCCAAGAGAAATTTCTCTGGAGCGCGCCCTGCTCTATACCGCCAGCCACCAGCAGACAGAAGGTGAGCCAACCATTTTGCGGCGCGCTAAAGCGACGGCTTACATACTCGATCACGTCGAGATTTCGATTCGAGCTGATGAACTTATCGCAGGCAATCGCACCGTTAAGCCGCGCGCGGGGATCGTTTCGCCTGAAATGGATCCCTATTGGCTGCTAAAGGAGTTGGAACAGTTCCCGACGCGCCCACAGGATCGCTTTGAGATCGCCAACGAGGATAAGCAGATATATCGTGAGCAGCTATTCCCATATTGGGAAAAGCGCTCCATGAAAGATTTCATCAATGAGCAGATGACCGATGAAGTCAAAACGGCCGTTAAAACGCAGATTTTCAGCATCAACCAGACCGACAAAGGTCAGGGACATATCATCATTGATTACCCTCGCCTGCTCGAAAATGGTCTTGGCCAGTTAGTGGATGAGATGCGATCGCTTACGTCTCGGCATCCAGATAATGCGTTCTACCAGGCAGCCCTTTTACTGCTCGAGGCCTCACAGCGCCATATTCTGCGCTATAGCGCGTTGGCGCAGGAGATGAGCTTCGCCTGCTCAGATGCACTGCGTAGGGAAGAACTAGCAAATATTGCGGAGATATCTCGTACTATTGCCGTTGAACGACCACGAGGCTTCCATCAAGCCTGCCAGTTGTTTTGGTACATGAATATCATTCTTCAGTATGAATCGAATGCCAGCTCGCTCTCGCTAGGACGTTTCGATCAATACATGTTGCCGTTTTATCAGGCATCGCTACAGCAAGGAGAGGATCCACAGTTCTTACAGGAACTTTTAGAGTCGCTATGGATCAAGTGCAACGATATCGTCTTACTTCGTTCAACCTCCAGTGCCCGCTACTTCGCCGGATTCCCGACGGGTTACACTATTTTGTTAGGGGGGCTTACCGAAACCGGACGCAGTGCCGTTAACCCGCTGTCGTTTTTATGTTTGGACGCCTACCAAAATACCCAACTACCGCAACCGAATCTCGGCGTGCGCGTAAATGAATTGATCGACCGGCCTTTCCTCTTAAAAACGGCTGAAACCATCCGTATTGGTACGGGGATCCCACAGATATTCAATGATGAAGTCGTCGTACCGGCATTTTTGAACCGCGGAGTTTCTCTGGAAGATGCGCGCGATTATTCTGTGGTTGGCTGCGTAGAACTGTCTATCCCCGGCAAAACCTACGGTTTACATGACATCGCCATGTTTAACCTGCTTAAGGTGATGGAAATCGTTCTACTTGAGAATGAAGGTAACGCCAATCTTAGCTATGACGATCTGCTAGAACAAATCCGCCATAAGATTTGTCATTACGTGAAGCTAATGGCACAGGGTAGCAACATCTGTGATATTGGCCACCGCGATTGGGCTCCTGTTCCTTTGCTTTCCTCTTTTATCAGCGACTGCCTCCATAACGGCAAAGACATTACTGAAGGCGGCGCACGCTACAACTTCTCTGGCGTACAAGGGATTGGCATCGCTAACCTCAGCGACTCACTGCATGCGTTGAAAGGGATCGTTTTTGATCAACAGAGACTCAGTTTTGATGAACTTATCGCAACGCTAAAGGCCAACTTCGCCACCCCTGAGGGTGAACAAATTCGCGCTCGCCTTATCAACCGTTTTGAAAAATACGGCAATGACATCGACGTCGTGGATAACATTAGCGCCGACCTGCTGCGCTTCTACTGTAAGGAAGTAGAAACCTATCGCAACCCACGCGGAGGCCAGTTCACACCGGGTTCTTATACGGTTTCAGCACATGTCCCACTGGGTGCCGTAGTGGGCGCGACGCCCGACGGACGCTACTCAGGGGAACAACTGGCCGACGGCGGATTATCCCCAATGCTTGGTCAAGATGCTCAAGGGCCGACGGCAGTACTTAAGTCGGTCAGCAAGCTGGATAACTACCTACTTTCTAACGGCACACTGCTAAACGTCAAATTCACGCCGTCTACGCTTGAAGGACAATCCGGCCTCAATAAGCTGGCAGATTTTCTTGGTGCCTTTACCAAGCTCAAGCTTCAGCATATCCAATTTAACGTTGTAAATGCTGAAACATTGCGAGCAGCTCAGGCGAAGCCACAAGACTATGCTGGGCTTGTCGTTCGTGTTGCTGGCTACAGTGCTTTCTTTGTCGAGCTTTCAAAGGAAATTCAGGATGACATCATTCGCCGTACGGCACATCAGCTCTAGTAAGCCGATATCTGCTGGGCGCTTGTCAGACAACATGGCGCGGATTTTTAATATACAGCGCTATTCGCTCAACGACGGCGGCGGGATCCGCACCGTCGTCTTTTTCAAGGGATGTCCGCACACCTGCCCGTGGTGTGCGAACCCCGAGTCAATGTCGAGCCGCATTCACACCGTGCGCCGAGAAGCAAAATGCTTGCACTGCCAGCCTTGCCTTAACAACGCGGATGAATGTCCGGCCACGGCAATGGAGCGTATTGGTCGCGATATTTCGTTAGAGAATCTGCTTAAGGAAGTGCTCAAAGACGACGTATTTTTTCGCACGTCTGGGGGAGGAGTCACTCTGTCAGGCGGCGAGGTACTTATGCAGGCTCCCTTTGCGCTACAGTTTCTTACCCGCCTTAAAGAGCTTGGGATAAATACCGCGATAGAAACCGCAGGCGACGCCAACGAAGAAATGCTGCTCAAAGTGGCTCAACGATGTGATTTAGTGCTTTTCGATCTCAAAATAATGGATACGGAACAGGCAAAAAATGTGCTGAATATGCATCAGCCACGGGTTTTAAAAAACTTCGCTCGTCTTATTGCTGCGGGAATAACAGTGATACCGCGTGTACCGCTCATTCCCGGTTACACACTGGAGCACAACAATTTTCACGCAATCCTCGACTTCTTAGCTCCATTCAATCTACCGGAAATACATTTATTACCTTTCCATCAGTTTGGAGAGTCTAAGTATCAGCTATTAAATCGCCCTTATGCGATGAAAAATGTTGCAACACCAAGCGAACAGGATATTGAACTCATACGACAACTGGCTATAAACGCAGGCTATCGTGTTATAACGGGTGGATAAGTCATATTCGGAAGGAGACTGAGATGGCAATAAAACTGGTGGCAGTGACAGGCTGCATTAGCGGTGTTGCTCATACCTATATGGCCGCAGAGAGATTAGAGAAAATCTGCCAGCACGAAAAATGGCAGGTGAAAATCGAAACTCAAGGCGCTCTCGGTATCGAAAACCCGCTGACAGAGCATGATATTCGCTCGGCTGACGTTGTGTTACTCATTGCCGATATTGAGCTAGAAGGCGCGGAACGTTTTGTTCACTGCCGCTGTGTGCACAGCAGCATCAGCACATTCCTACGTTTCCCAGAGAAAACGCTCTCTGCTGTGAAAAAAATCATCACATCCCCGCAGGATACTCACGTTAAAATCAGCTAAAACAGTCGATTATCTACTTATCCAACAGTTGGCTTCGATACTGGCGACGATATTCAGAAGGCGATCGTTCGGTGGTTTTACGAAACAGTCTACAAAAATAGTTACTATCAACAAACCCACAGGCGTGTGCAACCTCTTTTACCTTCATGTCATAGCGTTTAAGCAAATGTTTTGCCTGTTCCAACCGCGTATAGTTCAGGTATTCATTAAAACCGATCCCCCCAGCTTTCTGAAACAGATGAGAAAGGTAATTCGGTGATATATAAAACGCCTGCGCCACAGATTCACGCGTCAGTGGTTCACGGTAAAACTCATCAAGATGTTCACGTACCGCATCAAACAGAGCCTGACTGCGGGAAGCCGTTTGCACCTGACTTCCGAGTAAATCCAGACAGTGGCTGATCAGGCTTTTCACGATAAAACATGCTGTGCTCTGGTCACGCTGATTCCATGTCAGTTCATTTAGCGCCTGAAGCAAAAATGACCCCACCCGCGGGCCACGACGCGCTACATTTTGTTTGCCAAGATCTTGGTATTGCTCACCATCCCAGCTCAACAGGCTGAATCCTAGCTGCTGCTTACCAAATAAAATACTGAGTGTGGTCACCGGCATCTTCCATTCGGGGCTATTCCAGCCACCCGCGGGAACAAACAAAGCATCACCAGCCTGAAGAATATGCTCAGCAGCGCCTTCCTGCACATCCTCCCATTTCATTTTCTGTTGGCCTTCCAGCACTAGCTCCAAACGAGGGAAATTCACCTGATATGCAAGTTCAGGCGCGGGTTGCTGATTCCCAGCAAAATACACCTGCCCCTGCCGATCCGGCTGCTGTAGCCATAACGTTAACGCATGTGTAATTTCTCTCATGAGATCCAAACCCTTTGGTGATATACCCCAATAATTGCCGTTGCAACACAAGAAGGATTTAGCCTTTTGAACAGCGCTTGCGCTGGCCCCAACGGGGCGAGGCAAAGCCGAGTCACGCGGCAAGCATCGTGGGCATAAATGTCGAGCTAACGGCTTAAAAGAATATCACAGACTATTTCTCTCACCGCTGACCTTTCCTTTAAATACACAAAACGGCTACTGGAAATCCAGTAGCCGTTGGTTTTATAGCCAAGAAACGTCTTGATTACGCTTCTAGTTCACGCAGTCGCTGCGCTGCTTTCACCATATTCGCCAGTGACTGACGAGTTTCCGGCCATGCGCGTGTTTTCAAACCGCAGTCTGGGTTAACCCACAAACGTTCCGCAGGAATGTTTTGCGCAGCTTTACGCAGCAAGTCTTCAATCCATTCTACGCTTGGCACATTTGGCGAGTGAATGTCATAGACGCCTGGGCCAATTTCATTGGGATATTCGAACGCTTTAAACGCTTCCAACAAATCCATATCCGAACGAGAAGTCTCGATAGTGATCACATCCGCATCCAGTGCTGCTATAGAATCCATAATGTCATTGAACTCGCAATAACACATATGGGTATGGATTTGAGTGTCATCTTGAGCCACAGCGGCATTTAAGCGGAACGCATCAACCGCCCATTCCAAGTATGCCTGCCAATCCGAGCGACGCAGCGGTAAACCTTCACGCAAAGCAGGTTCATCAATCTGAATGATGCCAATACCGGCTTTCTCCAAATCTTCCACCTCATCGCGCAGCGCTAAGGCGATCTGCTTAGCGATGACTTCACGTGTCACGTCCTCACGAGGGAATGACCAACACAGGATGGTCACAGGCCCTGTCAGCATGCCTTTCACTGGTTTGTCTGTCAGTGACTGAGCATATTTGGCCCACTCTACGGTAATCGCCTCTGGGCGGCTGATATCACCAATAATGACCGGTGGTTTTACACAGCGGGAGCCATAGCTCTGTACCCAACCGTTTTGGGTAAATACAAAGCCATCGAGGTGTTCACCAAAGTATTCCACCATATCATTACGCTCTGCTTCACCGTGGACCAACACATCCAGACCAAGACGCTCCTGTTCAGTGATAGCCTGTTTAATGTGCTCGCTGATCCCTGTGCGATAGTTATTACCATCCACGCGCCCCTGTTTGAAGTCGAGACGAAGCCCACGAATTTCGGTCGTCTGTGGGAATGAGCCGATGGTTGTCGTTGGCCATGCTGGCAGATTAAAGCGCGCGCGCTGAGCTTTCGCTCGCTCTTCATAAGGCTGATTACGCGCACTGTCACGGGCGGTGATTGCCGCCAGACGCTTCTCTACCTGCGCATTGTGTACGCGGGTTGAGCGACGACGAGCGCGAATCGGTGCGCTGTAATCGGTCAGCGACTGTAGATTTTCTGCTGTCGGATCGTTGACCGCTTTCGTCAACAGAGCCAGCTCTGCACATTTTTGTAATGCGAAAGCAAACCAGCTTTTTACCTCTGCATCTAAACGCGTTTCAACATTCAGGTCGATTGGGCTATGCAGCAGCGAACAAGAAGAACCGATCCAGATTTGGCGTTGAGACACCAACGGTTGAATGCGTTCAAACCACTGGCCGACATCAGCACGCCATACGTTACGACCGTTAATCGCACCGATGGACAGCACCCACTCTTGCGGTAGCGCATTGTGCAATGCAGATAAATCATCGTTGCCATGTACCGCATCTACGTGCAGCCCCTGAACCGGCAACGCCCGGATTGTGTCTAGGTTATGGCTGATACCTTCAAAATAGGTCGTCAGCAACAGTTTTACCTGCCCTGCCAACGCCTGATAAGCGGGTTGATACGCATCCAGCCACTCCTGAGGAAGTTCCAGAACCAGCGCAGGCTCATCGATTTGTACCCACTCAATGCCGCGATCGGCCAACGCTTTTAGCACCTGCTGGTAAACCGGCAGAATATCTTTCAGCAGTTCCAGACGATCAAACTGAGCACCTTTCACTTTGCCGAGCCAGAGATAGGTTACGGGGCCAAGCAGTACCGGTTTTACGTTATGACCCAGCGCTAACGCCTCATCAACTTCATCCAGCAACTGTTGCCAGCCCAGAGAGAAACTCTGACCCTGAGTAAACTCAGGCACCATGTAGTGGTAGTTAGTGTTAAACCATTTGGTCATTTCGGCAGCGGCAGCCGGTTCGCCGGTTGGTGCACGACCACGGCCGATACGGAATAGCGTATCTAAATCAATCGAACCGTCAGCATTTTGATGACGTGCTGGCACATTCCCCAGCAGCAGGCTGGTTGTCAGCACATGGTCGTACCATGCGAAATCACCCACAGGTAATAAATCAACGCCCGCGTCTTGCTGTTGCTGCCAATGACGTGCACGCAGCTCTTTACCTACGGCCAACAATTCGTTTTGCGAGATATTGCCCGCCCAATAGCTTTCTTGTGCTTTTTTCAGTTCGCGACGCAGGCCGACACGCGGGAAACCTAAAGTGTGATTGATTACGCTCATTATTGTTACCTCATTATGACCCGATATAACCGCGCTCGGCGTCTGAATTATTATGGTTATACTCTAGATAATCTGGGTTGAAGAAAGGCGACACGTGAGTGGATCCCTAAGTGCACAAACAGCGCTGTCAGTAGGGTGAACAAACATGGTCAACACATCAGCAACTTTAATTATGAAGGATATAGCCATCTAGATGTTTACACATCCATAATCCACAGGTACTGTGTATCGAACAAGCGCAAATTATTCACACTCAAGGTGAAAGACTCTCATGATCGAACTGAAACACTTAAGGACGCTGCAAGCACTGAGGAATACAGGCTCTTTAGCTGCAGCCGCAGCACAGCTGCATCAAACACAGTCAGCCCTTTCTCATCAGTTCAGTGATTTAGAGGAACGTCTGGGCTATCGCTTATTTGTGAGAAAAAGCCAGCCGCTACGTTTTACCGTGCAGGGTGAGATTATGTTGAGATTAGCGGAGCAGGTGCTGCCACAGATCCAGCAAGCCTTAAAAGCCTGTAACGAGCCCCATCAAAGCGCTCTGCGTATAGCGATTGAATGCCATAGCTGTATCCAATGGCTGACGCCAGCGTTAGATAAATTTCGCGAACATTGGCCAGACGTATCCGTCGATTTTCACTCCGGAGTGACCTTCGATCCTCAGCCAGCGTTGCAACAGGGCGAATTGGATTTAGTGATGACGTCCGATATTTTGCCGCGTAGTCATTTGCACTACACGCCGATGTTTGATTATGAAGTGCGCCTAGTACTCGCACCGGATCACCCTCTGGCGAATAAAGCTGAAATCACGCCGCAGGATCTGGCAGAGGAAACCTTGTTGATTTATCCGGTACAGCGTCAGCGCCTAGATGTGTGGAGACATTTCCTACAACCGGCTGGCATTACCCCTGCGCTGAAAAGCGTGGATAACACCTTGCTGCTGATTCAGATGGTTGCCGCACACATGGGTATTGCTGCATTACCGCATTGGGTCGTGGAGAATGTGGAACGTCAGGGCTTAGTGGTGACTAAGCCGCTGGGAGAAGGGTTGTGGAGCCGTTTGTACTCTGCGGTTCGCGATGGGGAACAAAACCAGCCCGTGACAGAAGCCTTTATTCATTCGGCGCGCCGCCATGCCTGCGAACATCTGCCCTTCGTACGCGACGCGGAAATCTATCACAGTAAAATTGCTAACGGACTGTCTCCTCACGACGAACAATCCAGCGCCGATGCACCCATAGCGAAAGCGCGATCACCGCGCCACCAGCAATCAGCCTGATCCAGTCAGGGTGCTGCTGCCAAATCGCCAGATTAACCAGCAGCCCTGCCGGAATGAGCACATTGTTCATGATGGCTAAGGTTCCAGCATCCACCTGAGTGGCACCATAGTTCCACATGAAATACCCCATGCCAGAAGCGCCAACGCCAAGCCAAATCAGGATCCCCCACTGCAAACTGGTCGTTGGCATCATTTGATGATGCCCAAATATCAGCCATGCCGGTAGGGCAATGCATAACGCGCCCAAGTAAAACCATGAAAACGCATTACGCTGCGGCATCGGGCTGATTTCCATCAAACGCTTGTAGCCAACCTGCCCAATCGCAAAGCAAATATTTGCTCCCTGAATCAGACCAAACCCCAGTAAAAACTGCGGGCTCAAAGGGTTATAGCGGATAATCAAAGCCCCCAAAACAGCGAGCAATGCGCTAAATAAGTATCCCCAGCGCAGGCGATTTCCTTGCATAAGATCGTAAATCAGCGTGACATAAATCGGCGTCATGATGGTGAACAGCAGAACTTCTGGCACCGACAGGTACAGGAACGACTGATAATAAAACAGGTACATCACGCCTAACTGACAGGCTCCGAGCGCCATATACAGCAGCGCCTGTTTGACCTGCACACCGCGAAAACGTAGGAAAGGTAAGAATACCAACGCAGCTAACGCGACACGCACCAATACCGCGAACCAACCATCAACCTGACCGGCAAGGTAAACGCCGATCAAGCTGAATGAAAATGCCCACAACACCGTGGTGAGAAGTAATAGAATCACGAAATTTTTCGTCCATTGCCGATTTAGAGGGCAATTCTACTGAAGGATGACGAGCAATGTTGGACGAAGTCGGTTTACAAGTGACTTATAATCAACCAAACAATTTGAAATGGCTGGAGCAAGTGAATGTCGCTAGCCCCCCGCAACTTGAAGTCTGACAGGTATATACGCCTTACTTCATTTCGGCCATCTGCCCCGCGTCCTCAACCCGAGCATGAAGCGCCAAGGCAGGAAAATCACGGAACGTGTAGTACTTGACGGGCTTAGGGAGCTGCTTCATGGAACGACCAGGCCAAAGCTGAAGTTCTCCCAACGCAGACATCTGCAAGCCAGCCCATGCGCTGGGAAGCTGTAAACGCAGCGGCTGCGCCTGCTCATCCGGCACCGGCGTAGGAACGCGATCGTCTTCCGTTTGATAGTTACGTTTTAACACCAAAAACTTCTCCGGCACGGCACGGTGGCTATCCCACCAGTTGCCATCCAGCATGTCGAATTGAAAACGCGTATCTTTGGCCGATACAGCTCCTAACTGCTGCAAGGCCGTTGGCAAAATGGCCTGCATGGACAGATTAAATTGCTCAACCGAACTCGAATGTCCCTGCAAAATAAGTGACGAGGCCAAACGCGCCCCTAACAGATTGGAGTAGAGATCTTCTGGCGAAAATGCCGAAATTCCCTCTGAAAATCCGGGAACAGATTCGAAACCATACCATTGAGCAATCTCATGCCACGCGGCAACCTGAAATGCCAAATAGCTTGAAAGATAGACCGCCAGCGTAAATCGCTCAGCTTCATTTTGCGGTGGGGTAAATGCGAATAAATGAATTTGACGCTGTGCGAGCTCTTCACTTAGCACGATAGTTTGTTCTTGACCCAACCGTGGCCAAATGTGGCTGAACAGAAAGAGCGTCATATCGGCCGTATCACGCACATGCGCGATATCAATAAACCCGCCATGAACGGTATAGACCAAACCATCTTGCTCGCTGCTGATCCCCATTAGATTAGCGACGGCACCCAATAAGCTGTCGTTATAGTGATGCTCGCCCAACTCATCAGCTTCAACCACGTTGTTTAGCTGGTAAAGCGGCACCGGAATACCTAGCGCCTGTGCCTTTAAATTATAGCCAAAAGCACAGCATGGCCGCAAACCATCCGGAGCAGAAAGCCTTTCAACCGTCGGCCATGCGCGCGTTGCTTGCTGAATCGGCGAGGTGGATAAATCTGGCACAATGGGGAGTTTAACTTGAGAGGAACAGGAAGATGACAGCAAGATGAGAGAAAATAGTCCATATTTTACGATGTTCAAAATGCTTCCCCTACCTGAAAATAAAATCCGGTACTTCCCTTACCAACACCCAGATCAAGGCGTACATTCATGCGTGGTTTGAATTCAAAACGATAGCCAACGCCCACGGACGGCAGCCAACGACTTTGCCCTAGATCGCTGGCTCTGGGTCCCATGGTGCCCGTCCCCAGCCAGCCGACAACGCCGTTGCGCCAGTCTAGCTTACGTCGGTATTCAACTTGGGTGCTTACCACGTTTCTATCGCGATAGCGCCCTTCATAATAACCACGCATGCGGTTATTACTTCCCAGAAGAGGCAACATATTCCACGGTACATCACCTTGTGTAAAGCGGCCATCCACTTCCCATGCCAAAATATTTTTTTCATCCAGCGCATGGTAAAGGGCATAACGACTATCCAGCGCATCAAAACGGGTATCACTCCCCAGCCCCGGCGCATAATGGGTGTAGGTGAGATTCACCAGCTGCCCGTGCCGTGGATTAGCGACAAAATCACGGGTGTCGTAAGTAAACGTAACACTCGCGCCTGAACTGAGCACCGACGTGCCCGCCTTTTCGCTTTCCAAAGTGCCTTTGTCTTTATCCTGAATTGAAGCCGCATGCACCGAAGAGAAAGACCAGCCAACACCTAAATAGGTGTTCGCCGCAATGCGATACAGAAGATCGGGTTTAGCACTGAATTCCTGCGAGGTGTATTTCTGTTTGTCGCTATCATTGCGGCCAGCACTGAATCCTGAGCCCCAATAGTAGGTCGGCATATCATTGAGAGCACCGCTCAAGTAGAAGCGCCAAGCATCGTCGGCAAAAAAACTATAATTATCCAGACCTATGCCAAAGGCGCCCGTAGAGCTGGCAAATCCGCTAAGCGAAAGCGTGGAGTTTTGGCTAACGTGATCGGTTTCATCGGGTCGGTACATCCCAACAACGGCTACGCCAACGCCAAGGCCTAACTCAGGTGTATAGAAGGGCCCCGGCATAACGCCCCAGTCGATACCTTTACTAGGATCGAACTGGTTATCTGCGCCTAACCCCACCAACCAGCTATCAACTTGTTGGCGTGAAGGCAGGAGATCCCCCGCCTGAACCAAGGTCGATATACTGAGGCAGCTCGCCAGACAAAGCCCTGCTATACCTCGCATTAAAAGCGATACTCACCGGAAACAAAGAAACTGTTACGTTCGGCAAAGCCAAACTCAGTGATCAGATTGAAATTACGAGTAACTTCATACTGCGCCCCGAGCAAAACGTTCCACGGCGATTGCAGATGCTGTTTAACGTCAAAGCGGCCTTTACCATCTTCGTTGGCCATCGCCATAAGCTTTTGCAACTCTGCGGGCATATTTAAATCGTTCAGATTGCCTTTAAACTCTTGCTGAACATCCTGATACATCGACCCCACCCAAACGTTGAGCTTACTGGGACCCATGTGCAACGCATCAATTGCAGGAATAGAGAAACGGTAACCTACACGCGGTGAAAGAGTGAATGCATCGATACTGCCATCAAGAATATCAAAACGTGTTTGGGTATAGTTGATGTCCACCATGCTAAACCAGTCACCATATCCCCCCACCAGCGTAGTACCAGCACCATAGGTGGTGCCTTTAAAATCCAGTTTAAAATCAATATCTTTCAGTGTTCCGTTCTGATTCATTCCATGAATAACGTTTGAAATTATTCTATTTAATGTATTGCTTAATCCTTTGAAATTAGAAGGATCGGAATCAACGGAAACATTTGATATTGAACTACCCTTGGTATGGCCAATAATTCCATAGACATTCATGAAAGGGAGCACCCATGCATCCAATTTCATTGTCTCAGTTTCACTCTTCTGGCGAGTCTTACCCACCTTGATATCAAACAGATTGGACGGTAAAGCGATGAAATTGCTTCCTGAACCTAAGCCCAGACCATTAAATGCAATACTATCAACGTTAATATTCTGTCGGATATTCATGTAGCTAACGCTAACACCAAAAGGCTCCGGCAATTCGTAACCCAGAGCTCTAGCCTCATCGCCCCAGAAAGGCAAATAGGATGAGGACGCTGACGAAACAGGCTTTTTCTCGCCCTGTTTTATTGCTGTTGCAGAGACTGTCTGCCCCCCACTCACATTCTGTTGCGGCAAGAGAAACTTAGGTGCGGCAGCCTGATCGATCATCGCTTGAGTGGCATCATCAGACTCTGGCAAATCAGCAAAGGCGAAAGAGGACATCATCGCTACCGGGATCAGCGCGAGCAGAGTTGAATTCTTCATTTTAGGTTTAGCTTTTATTTGAAATATGAATTGAATACTCGAATATGTGTGTAAAACGAATAATTACGAGCAGAAACCGCGCGAGTATACCAGCAAACGATGGGGGTTTAGCGCGTCATAAAATGCGAATCGCGGCTAAGATGCCTCTTAGCCGCGATTAATTTTTACTATTTTACATGTAGTTATGTAACTACTTCGCCTTTCTTAATAATCTTAAAGCATTAGCCGTTACCAATGCGGTAGCACCAGAATCAGCCAGAACCGCTAGCCACAAACCGGTAAGTCCTAATAAACTCGTCACCATAAAGATAGCCTTCAGGCCCAGCGCAATAGTGATATTTTGCCGAATGTTGGCATGAGTCGCACGAGACAGAGCAATAATCTCAGGTAATCCCGTTAGGCGGTTATGCGTCAACGCCGCATCGGCGGTTTCTAACGCGACATCCGAGCCACTGCCCATGGCTATCCCAATGCTGGCCGCTTTCATCGCTGGCGCATCATTAATGCCGTCGCCCACCATCGCCGTGTCTGCTTTTCGGCTCAATGCCGTGACGGCTTCAACTTTATCCGCAGGCAGTAAGCTTGCACGAAAATCAATACCGAGCTGGCTGGCAATCGCCGCCGCGGCGCGTGGGTTATCGCCTGTAAGCATTACTCCGCTGATCCCCATGCGCTTAAGCTGTGCAATCGCCTCCACCGCATCAGCGCGTAGCGTATCGCTTAATGCGATCAGGCCAACCGGCACCTGAGCCTGAACCACTACCACCACCGTTTTTCCTGCACTTTCCAACTCATGCACCTGCGCTAACGCCACTTCTGACAACGCATTTTGCGCCAGCTTAGAAGGTGCCATTACCTGAATCAGTTCACCGTTGATATAGCCTTCGACGCCAATGCCCGCCTTAGCTTGGCGTTCATCTGCCGTCAGTTGCGCTAACTTCTGTTCAGTCACTTTGCGCACGATGGCCTGCGCCAACGGATGATGAGAACCCACTTCCACCGAGGCTGCAAGCGTGAGAACTCGCTCCGAATCCACGTCGCCCAGAGCCACCACGTCGGTGACCTGCGGAGTACCTTGCGTCAACGTTCCGGTTTTATCGAACGCAATCGTGGTGACTCGCCCTAACTGTTCCAGCGCTGCGCCACCTTTAATCAAAGCGCCACGGCGTGTTGCGGCGGCTAAACCTGAAGTGATCGCTGCTGGAGTAGAAATAACTAGCGCACAAGGGCAGCCGATCAACAACATTGTTAAACCGCGATAGATCCACGTATCCCACTGCTGAGCAAAAAAGAGCGGTGGAACCACAATCACCAGTAGCGAGAACAGCATGATCGCCGGCGTGTAATAGCGGCTAAAGCGATCCAGAAAACGCTCAATAGGCGCACGACGTTCATCAGCTTCTTCAATTAATTGTAGGATGCGATCAATTGCATTATTGCCCGGCTCCGACACCACACGTAGCTGGCAAACACGATCGACCACCAGAGAACCCGCCGCAACTTTCTCACCGCTTTGGCGCTCCACGGGTACGGATTCACCGGTTAATGCACTTTCGTCGAAGCTCACGCCATCAGCCAGTAGCTCAGCGTCTGCTGGCATACGCGCCCCCGGCGCAACTTCAATTATCTGCCCCGGCAACAGCGAAGAGACGGCAACCGTTTTGCGCTGACCGTTTTCAATCACGATGGCTTCTTCGGGCACCAGAGCCATTAATGCACTCACGCCCTTGCGTGCACGGTTAGCTGCATAAGACTCTAATAGCTCACCGATCATAAACAGCAGCAATACCATGGCTGCTTCTTCGGTCGCGCCAATAAACAGAGCGCCAATCGCGGCGATACTCATGAGCGTTTCGATCGCAAATGGCGTGCCGCTGCGAGTGAGTTTCCACGCTTGGCGTACCACTGGCGCTAAACCCACCAAGGTCGTCGCAATAAAGGCAATACGCCCTAATGCTGGACTAAACTGTTCAATGCCATAGCTGACAATCATCAAAACAACCAAAGAGATCAGCAGGCCGTATTCTTTCCAAAAGCTATTTTCTGGCGGTGGCGTCGTGCCATTCACGCCAAGGAGAACGAAGCCCGCGTTTTCAACCGCAGTCTGTACTTTTTTACTGACGTCATGACCCGCATCGACCACCAGCTTTTCTGTGGCAAATAACACGGCGGCATGATTAACACCGGGGATCCCACTCACTGCGGTTTCTATTTTCTTAGCGCAGCTTGGGCAGTCCATCCCACGAACTTTCCAGCTAAAACGTTGGCTGCCAACCGGTGGTGGAGTCAGAGAGGAACCTGAGGGGTGTTCATCCTCATCATCATTGTCATGGCAATGACCGCTGCTACAGCAACTGTCCCCACCCGATTTGGATCCTGCCGAATCGGTTTGTGTATCCTGATGCTCATGAGCTGTCGAACAACAGCCGTGCTGCGTTTTGCTATGGCTATGGCCACAGCCACATGAAGAGTGTCCGTGAGCATGATTCGGCTCATGGGAGTGATGAATGTGTTCAGACATGCTGACCTCCGTGGTGTTTTCCGCTAACGGATGAAGATGGATTTCCAAGATTTTAGGGAAGTCTACACCTTGGAGTCGACTCCAGAGTCAAGGGTTTAAATGAGATAAATTCTTGTTTTGCATATTCCGGAGATGAAACAACTTTCATGATAAATCTAGATCTTGTTCTGATTTTTTGAACAGAGGGATGAGTTTTTTACGCTTTCTTATTATCGGCTTAGGTCTAAACTAAATTTCAACGACAAGAGCCTGATTGGCTGGCTCATAGGAGATTTTGATTATGATTTATATCCGTAAAGCAAATGACCGTGGTCACGCAAATCATGGTTGGCTCGATAGCTGGCACTCTTTCTCTTTCGCTGATTACTACGATCCCGATTTTATGGGATTCTCAGCGTTACGCGTGATTAACGACGATAGAATCGCTGCAGGTGAAGGTTTCCCAACTCATCCGCATAAAGACATGGAAATCCTGACCTATGTAATGGAAGGCGCCGTTGCTCACCAAGACAGCATGGGCAATAAAGAGCAGGTTAACGCCGGTGAGTTCCAGATCATGAGCGCCGGTACCGGTATTCGCCACTCTGAATTCAATGCTCATCAGGATCGCGACTTACATCTGTATCAGATTTGGATCATTCCCGATCAGAAAAACCTGACACCTCGCTACGAGCAAAAAGCGTTCGACGTGCCACAAGGGCGCCAGTTGGTACTCTCTCCTGATGCTCGCGACGGGTCATTGAAAGTGTTCCAAGACATGACACTAACCCGTTGGGCGCTGCTGAAAGACGAGCAGAGCGTCTATCAGATGCAGGCAGATCGCCGCGTTTGGATTCAGGTTGTCAAAGGCAACGTTTCCATCAACGGCCAACACGTTAGCACCGCCGACGGCGTTGCCATCTGGGATGAAGCGGCAATTTCTATCCATGCTGATGATAAAGCGGAAATCCTGCTGTTCGATCTGCCAGCTGTATGACCCATTAGATAACGTGTTCAATGCCAGCCTAAGGGCTGGCATTTTTTATGCCTGAAATTCTTTGTCAGACTATTTTTTCCACAATTAATGGTTTGCCAAAGTCTCACAAGAGATCCCCCAAAGCGCGATGTTTCGCATGATATGCGTAACATTTGTTTTATACGTGACATTGTTTTTTTGCTAAACTGTCTACATTCGTCCGAACATTAGTTATTTCATTGAAAATGAAGAAAAAACGCCCTGTACTTCAAGATGTCGCAGACAAAGTTGGTGTGACAAAAATGACGGTAAGCCGTTATTTGCGTAACCCTGAGCAAGTCTCTGCCGCACTTCAAACAAAAATTGCAGTGGCCTTGGACGAATTGGGATACATCCCTAATCGCGCACCGGACATTCTCTCCAACTCAACGAGCCGCGCGATTGGCGTGCTTCTGCCTTCTCTGACCAACCAAGTTTTCGCCGATGTTATTCGTGGCATAGAAAGCGTCACCGACGCGCATGGCTATCAAACCATGCTAGCGCACTATGGCTATCGCCAAGAAAAAGAAGAAGAGCGCTTACTGTCTCTGCTCTCTTACAACGTCGATGGGCTAATCCTGTCTGAACGCAGCCACACTGCTCGCACCCGTAAGATGATCGAAGTGTCAGGCGTACCCGTCGTGGAAATGATGGACTGCGTGACGCCGTGTATTGATATCGCGGTTGGGTTCGATAACTTCGAAGCCGCTCGCCAAATGACTCAGGCCATCATCGATCGCGGTCATCGCAAAGTGGTTTATTTTGGCGCTCGCCAAGATGAGCGTACGGTCATCAAACAGCATGGCTATGAAGCGGCAATGAATCATGCCGGCTTAGAGCCTCGTAGTGTCATGATCCCACGAGGTTCCTCTTACTCCGTCGGCAGTGAGCTACTGCGTGAAGCGCTAGAACGCTATCCAGACATGGATAGTATCTTCTGCACCAACGATGACTTAGCCGCAGGTGCTGCCTTTGAATGTCAGCGTTTGGGTCTGCGTATTCCTCAAGATATGGCGATCGCCGGTTTCCACGGCCACGATATTGGTCAGGTCATGACCCCGAAACTCGCCAGCGTATTAACACCTCGCCAGCGCATGGGGCAAATTGCCGCAGAGCGCATGCTCGCACGCCTACGTGGCGAAACCATTTCGTCCCAAATGGTTGACGTTGGTTTCACACTTCTCTACGGCGGCAGCATCTAAAACCGCATAAGCAACTACTCACATATAGTTAATTACCGTTACTAACTGAGAGTAACCTCACAGTTATTGAAGCTACTTTGTCACGGTTCTTGCTAATTATTATCTCTGCTCAGACAATGTTACCCATAACAAGTTACCAGTAACATTACGTTTAGCGGATAGTCTTCTGTCCCCTCTCTGGAGTAGAAATGAGCGATCAAAAACCACAACACCACGTTTTTATCCTGATGGGCGTATCTGGCAGCGGTAAATCTGCTGTTGCAACTTCCGTAGCCCAACAGCTTGGCGCAGGTTTCCTAGATGGAGACTTCTTACACCCCCGCGCTAATATCCAAAAAATGTCCGAAGGCCATGCGCTGAATGACGAAGACCGCACGCCTTGGCTGAAAGCGGTTAACGACGCCATTTTTGCTATGCAACGTACCAACGACGTCTCTCTGATCGTGTGTTCTGCACTGAAAAAGCGCTATCGCGACATGCTGCGCGACGGCAATAAAAACGTTTCTTTTATCTATCTAAAAGGCGATTTCGATTTGATCGAAAGCCGCCTGTTAGCGCGTAAAGGCCATTTCTTTAAACCGCAGATGCTAGTTTCACAATTTGAAGCGTTAGAAGAACCTACCAGCGATGAACATGACGTTCATGCTGTCGACATCAGCCTCCCACTGGACGGTGTTGTTGAAAATACAATTACAACCATTAAATCTGTGATTTCTCAGGGGTCATAATGAGCACCTTCACTCTCGTCTTTACCGCAGTCGGCTCCGTCCTACTGTTGTTGTTCCTGGTAATGAAAGCACGTATGCACGCTTTTGTTGCTCTGATGCTGGTATCTATCGGCGCAGGCATCTTCTCTGGAATGCCGCTGGATATGATTGCCAAGACCATGGAAAAAGGCATGGGGGGCACTTTAGGCTTCCTCGCTATCGTCGTCGCTCTGGGTGCCATGTTCGGTAAAATCCTGCATGAAACCGGCGCGTTGGATCAGATCGCGGCCAAACTGCTTGATAGCTTCGGTGAAAAACGTGCGCACTATGCGCTGGGTATCGCGGGTCTAGTATGCGCGCTGCCGCTTTTCTTCGACGTCGCCATCGTTCTGCTGATTGGTGTAGTCTTCGCCGTTGCTCGTCGTACCAACGGTAACGTGGTTAAACTGGCTATCCCTCTGTTTGCGGGTGTTGCGGGTGCCGCAGCGTTCCTGTTACCAGGTCCAACGCCTATGCTGCTGGCCTCTCAGATGGGTGCAGACTATGGCTGGATGATTCTAATCGGCCTGTGTGCTGCTATTCCTGGCATGATTCTAGCGGGTCCTCTGTTTGGTAACTTCATCAGCAAGTATGTCACTCTGGATCTGCCTGCTGATATCCAAGAGCCAAGCTTAGATAAGAGTAAACTGCCTTCATTCGGCTTCAGCTTAGCGCTGGTTTTATTCCCGCTGGTTCTGGTTGGTATGAAAACCATCGGTGCTCGCTTCGTAGCAGAAGGTTCCGAACTGCACAAATGGTTGGAGTTCATCGGCCACCCATTCACCGCAATTCTGCTGGCTTGTCTGGTTGCCATTTATGGTCTGGCTATCCGTCGGGGCATGAGCAAAGAGAAAGTCATGGAAGTGTGTTCCGCGGCGATCCAGCCTGCAGGTATCATCCTTCTGGTGACCGGTGCGGGCGGCGTCTTCAAACAAATCTTGGTTGATTCCGGCGTAGGTCCAGCTCTGGGTAACTCTTTGATTGGTGCGGGTCTGCCAATTGCTGTGGCTTGCTTCGTACTCGCCGCTGCGGTTCGTGTGATTCAGGGTTCCGCTACCGTTGCGTGTTTAACGACGGTAGGTTTGGTTCTTCCGGTAATCGGCGAGCTGGGTTACAACGGCGCACAGATGGCTGCACTGTCTATCTGTATCGCGGGGGGTTCCATCGTACTGAGCCACGTAAACGACTCCGGCTTCTGGCTGTTTGGTAAATTCACCGGTGCCACCGAAGCACAAACGCTGAAAACCTGGTCAATCATGGAAACCATTTTGGGTACCACGGGCGCAGTCGTTGGTATGATCTTCTTCGCTGCGATGTAATTTGTCCCTGCGATAATCAATCCTTTCCAGCCTGAAAACGCCTGATGCTCTCATCAGGCGTTTTTTTGTGGGAAGCGAAAACCCGCCTTTTTAAAAATCCCTATACCCTTTATTCATCCTTGATGCCAAGCTTGTACTGGATCAGTATTCATAGACGCGATCTCACATAATGTGACCGAACCAAGTTATTTAGGCGATGGGAATGAAGCTAACGGACATGAAACGGACATGGATTGTAATAGGTATGGTGGCGCTTTTTTGCAGCATACTTTTTAGTCTTTATCGAAATCCCTCATCAGAAACAGCGGGGGGAAATCTCACGCCATGGGATCAGCAAGCCTATGTTTGGCAAAGAGTCTGGACCCCGCAGCATCAAGACGCACTTTTGCAAAGCCATGAGCTATTTTCTGGCCTACGGGTGTTGGGGCTACAGCTCAATCGCGATGAAGGCTTACGAAAAATCGCCGTAGATACCCAAATGCTGCGGCAAGATGGACGTCCCGTCTGGTTAGTGGTTCGCCTTGATGGGCAACTACAGCATATTGATTCGTCGTTGGTGTTTGAAAATCTACTGAGCCAGCTACACCAGTGGCAACAGAGTGGTCTAAGCGTCACGGGTGTTGAAATTGACTATGATTCCCCCAGTTCAAAACTGGTGGTTTATCAACAATTTCTTAAGCTACTGCGAACTAGGCTACCGCAGGATCTGCAACTCAGCCTAACGCTGTTACCTACATGGCTAGACTCCCCTTATTTACCTGCGTTAGTTCAGCAGGCGGACCTATCCGTGTTACAGGTGCATGCCGTCCTTTCGCCAGAGAAAGGGTTATTCGATGCTGAATTAGCGGCTAGCTGGATCAAACGTTATAGCAAAGTGACACAAAAACCATTTTATGTCGCATTACCGGCCTATGGCATAGGACTGGCGGGTTTTCAGGATCAACAGCCCGTGGTAGAGAGTGAAAGTTCCCTCTACATTGCAGGCCAAATGCAAGAGATCTCGGTGCAGCCTCAGACTATGGCTGATTTTTTATCTCAGCTTAAGTTGCAGCATACCCCCCATTTAAAAGGGCTAATCTGGTTTCGCTTGCCTCTCGAGGGCGACCGTAGAGCTTGGTCCATGCCAACGCTGAAAGCGGTGATCCTGCAACAGCCGTTGACCGTTCAATGGATTATTGATGTGCAGCCCCAACCTGCGGAGCCTGGTCAGACTGACGCTTTATATAATTTGGTACTGCGTAACAAGGGGCAAATAGATAGCGTTATGCCCAAAGAGATTACCATTTCCAGCGATCGTTGCCAGATAGCGGACGCCATCGGAAATTATCGTTTAGACAGCGGCGATCAGCCGCTACGTTTTATTCGTATTCACTCTCAGCAACTGCGAGCAAGCCGGAGTCAGGCTATAGGATGGGCTCGTTGTACTCTATTGGATCAAGGAGATATTCATGTTGCACCTTAGGCTATTTGCTCGGCAAAGGCGTTGCAAAACCCTGCTTTCCTTAAGTCTGGCACTCGCAACCACGCTGATGCCTTTCGCCCCTGCGAATGCCTGCGGCCCTCATTTTTATAACCGCTTATTAGTCGAACGCAATAAAACGTTGCTTGATATGCCCGAAGGGAATTTTGCTTTTGAGACTAGTTTGTTCGCCGATTTTGATA
Source organism: Hafnia sp. HMSC23F03 (assembly GCF_001816025.1). Classification (NCBI taxonomy): domain Bacteria; kingdom Pseudomonadati; phylum Pseudomonadota; class Gammaproteobacteria; order Enterobacterales; family Hafniaceae; genus Hafnia; species Hafnia sp. HMSC23F03. Next base: position 69,206 of record NZ_KV824222.1, on the reverse strand, counting down.
AAACGCTCCCCATCTGGAAAAAAACCGCAGAGATCGCCACAGAGGAAGAAATCAAAGCCCAGATGAGCGAGAAGGAGCTGCGCACGGCTAATATTATCGCCCAAATGCGAGCCAGTATTAGCCTTGAGCAAGCTGACGCTCTCAGCAAAGGATTAACCCCCGAAGAGCGGCTATATACCCTCGGTGCCGTAGCCTTCAGCCTGGTGGATACTTCAAGTGCTGCTGATTATTTCACCCAGGTACTGGCTCTACCGGAAAATGAACAACGGGTTTACGGACTGGCTGCGCAATATTCTTTAGGTCGAGCTCTGATGGATGACTACATCACCGACACCCAAGAAAGCTCCCTTTTGTCTAGAGCTGATTCTGCCGATCACGTTCAGCTCAAACTTGCGCTAGCCGCATTCCAAAAAGTGATCGATCGCGTTAAGAGCGGCGAGCCTGATGATGCGCTCTTGTCACTCAGCAGCCTTGGTCAACAGGCAGAGATTTATTTCTGGCTGGGAGATATTGCTACTTCAATACATCTTTATGCCCAACAGTCTGTGCAAGGCGATCCCAGTGGTAGCGCATCGCTGCGTATTATCGCCAATATATTGATGAAACCGCAGAATGAAAAATTACTGAAAAAAGCGATTAAAGACCCATTGGTGCAGCAGCTACTGGCTATTCAGTTATTTAGTGATAGCGGGAGCTGGCTGGACGATGAACATAGTAATGAGAAATCGCAAATTACCACCAAAATACTCGCGTTAATAAACTCATCGGCTGGAACGGGTTTTAAAGGCAGTGACAGTCTGGCAGCGATAGCCTATCGTTCTGGCAAATATGATATGGCAGCTACACTGCTGAAAAACTCCGGTGACAGCGCGTTAAGCTGGTGGCTTCGGGCAAAAATGGCGCTGCGCAACGGCGACATGAAAGCCGCAGCTGCGGCCTACGCTAAAGCGGTAGAAAGTTTCCCGCCGTCAGATCGCGGGACTGCTGATGAACCTTCGCTTCTAGAAAGGCGAGTATGTCTGGTATCTGGTGAGCAAGGTGTTCTCGCTCTTAATCGCGGTGACTATTTGCAGGCAATGGCGCTATTTTATCGCGGAAAATATATTTACCGTGCGGATCTTCTGGATATTGCTGAGCGGGTATTAACCCTTGATGAGCTAAAAGGATTTGTTGATAAGAACGTACATACCACTGCTGACATCTTGCCCAGACCTATAAATGAGGATGAGAAAATCTATTATATCGGTCCGATAATGACGCCAGATGCTGAACTGCGTGAAGTCTTAGCCCGTCGCTTGATGCGCGCTAAACGCTATGATGAAGCCCTACCTTATTTCCAAACAGCCCAACATCGCCAGTGGGCAAAGCAGTTTATCGATAATCTCAATACTGCTCAGAATCCAAAGATAGAAAAACGTGTCCGTGCTCAAGCTTATTATCAGTCTGCGCTAATATTGCGAGACCAGGGATTGGAATTAACCAGCTATGCCATGACGCCCGACTATGCAATTTATCGTTCTATCTATTCCTATGTCGGTGATACCTACGATCTTAGCTGGCAACAGGATGAAAATATTCCGAATGATGGAATTCAGCCCCAAAGCTGGATTACCCCAAATGAAGCTGCGAGGGCTAAAGCGGCATTGCCTAAAACCAATAATCAATTTTTGCATTACCGCTGGAAGGCTGCTGAGTTAGCGTCAAAGTCCGCAGATCTTTTATCGCCAAAAAGCCAAGCTTATACGGCAGTATTATGTCACGCACGGAGTTGGATTAAGAACCGAGACCGCGAAGGAGGGGCAAAACTCTATCGTCGCTATACAAAAACGGGGACTTATTACAGCCAAGTGGTGCATTCTCAATCTAGCTTCAAGTGCCCGAAGCCTGACTTTACCCATCAGGGATAATCGCACTACGTGGGCTTAACTTCTTGAGTATCAATTTTCTATTCAATAGAAACTACAAAAGGCGGGCCGATCAATCAGCCCGCCTTTTTATATGTATTAATCAATGGAATTATGAACGCGAGAAAATTAGATGTAGACCGAAACCGATAAACAGAACGCCCGCAACGCCGTCGATCCACTTAGCTAAACGCTGATAGCCACGACGCATTACCGGCAGGGCAAACACGGAGGCCACAATGCTGAACCATACGAAGGTTTCTGCCACAATCATCACAAACAGCCCCACGCGCTCAGGCGTGCTGACGTTGTCACCAACGAACAGGGAAAACACCGAGCCAAAATAAATAACCGCTTTTGGGTTAGATAAGTTGGTTAGGAAGCCACGTAAAAAGGTTTTTCCACGCGCAGGTAAAGTCACGTTGACCTCATCACTGTTATCCATCTGTCCTTTGGCTCGCGCAGATTTTAAGAGCTGATACCCCATCCATGTAAGGTACAAGCCCCCGCCAACGGTAATAATGCTGTGCAGCCACGCCATTTTCATGAGCAGCAAATGCAGCCCCATCAGCGCCACCGCAGCCCAAATAACAATACCCAGTGTAATCCCTACAACACCCTGCATGGCTTCAGCGCGAGAGCGGCTAACCGCCGTTTGAGAAACAAAAAAGAAGTCGGGACCTGGAGCCATCAAGGCCACCAGATGAACCAATGCCACCGTCAAAAACAACATCATCGGAGTGAACTCTTATAATTAGAAGGGAAATTCATGCTACCACCAAGTGTGTTAATAATTAAGGGAGCAATTCACACTGGCAGCATTAAACGAAAACAAGCGCCCTGCTCATTCTCATTGACCAACATGATGTCCCCATCATGCAGTTGCAACATGCGTTTCACGATCATTAGGCCAAGCCCGCCAGCCGACTGGCGACGCACGCCTGAAAGCAACGATGGACGCTCAAATAATCCCGCTTTTAGCTCTTCAGGAATACCGGTGCCACTGTCGGTCAGTTGAACCCACATCTGTCCGTCTTGATGCCAAAGTTTCACCGCAATATACCCGCCTGAAGGCGTATGGCGGATTGCGTTATCCAAAAGATTGGTCAATACGCGCTCCATCATGTAGATATCGGCGTTGACCAGAGGTAAACCTTTGGGGACATCCGCACTAAGCCTAATCTGGCGAGTTTCAGCGGTAAGCTCAAATTTCTGGAAAACATCCTGCAACAGCTCACTAAACGACATGCGCTCTTTTTGTGGCTTCACTACGCCATATTCTAAGCGCGCCAGCTCAAACAGCTCTTGCGCCAAGCGACCTACTTTCAGGCTCTGCGCGAGTGCAATATCTAAATAGCGTTTACGTTCAGCGTCACTCAAGCTGGATGACTTGACCGACAGGGTTTCTAAATACCCATGTAAAGACGTCAGCGGCGTACGCAAATCATGTGAAATATTGGCAATAAATTCACGGCGTTGTTGATCCTGTTCCGCCAAGGTTTTCCACTGCTCGGCAATACGTTTGGCCATCAAAACAAATGCACGTCTAAGCTGAGTAACTTCATTACTTTTTACGTCAGCGTCTGGCACGCTTAGCGCCATGACCCGCGCATAATCCAACCCTTCCTGTTCAAGTTTGATCACCTGACGGGTGAGTTGACGCACCGGCTTCGTCACCCAGCGGAAAGCCAGCCACCCCGCCAGAGAACCAAACAGCATAATCAACCCCATCGACCAAAACGCAGTAAGCGCCGCCGATCCCATTCGGGCATCATCGGCTAGTCGAGCATAGTCTTCCCCAAGTAACACAACATATAAGTATCCTTCGGTTTTGCCATCGACTTGCAGTGGCGCGACGCTAAAGACTTTTTGCCCATCAATGCTGCGCGGATCATCACCCAAAACGGGCATGCTCTGCCCCTGCATCAGCGCATTGATAGGTTCTAGATTCACATCTCGGCGTTTAATCCGCCCTTCCGGCGCGGCATCTCCGATGATGTGCCCTTGTTTATCTAACAAATAAACCTCTACGCTCGGATTTACCGACATAAGCTGATCAAACAGCTTTTTCACCGAGGTAGGGTTCAGCCCTTGTGGTCCCAAAAGCGTATTGTTTTCAGTGATGTGCTGAGCAAGATTGACCGATAAGCGCTGGATCACCTGCTGACTGTATTGGGTATTGCTGCGAACCTGAAGCCAGCCAGATACCGCACAGCAAGCCACCAGCAACAGCGCAAAAACGAGCGTTAAACGCTGAGAGAGACTCAATCGATTCATTTAGTTACCCGCACCCGACGCCGTAAATTTATAGCCAGAACCCCAAACAGTCAGAATATATTGCGGCTCTGAGGGATCCGCTTCGATCTTGATTCGTAGGCGGTTGATGTGGGTGTTCACCGTATGTTCGTAGCCATCATGTTGATAACCCCAGACCTGATCAAGCAATTGCAAACGCGAAAACACCTTGTCTGGATTTTTGGCGAAAAAATACAAGAGATCAAACTCACGCGGAGTAAGATCGATAGGCTGCTGATTCATCCATACCGCGCGCGCAATAGGGTCGATTGTTAGACCGGCAATATCCAAACGCCCTACATCTATCTGGAGATTACGGCTCATCGCCTCCTGACGGCGAAATAGCGCTTTTACTCGCGCAGCCAGTTCAATCATGGAGAAAGGCTTAGCCACATAGTCATCAGCACCCAGTTCTAACCCCAAAACGCGATGAACTTCGCTAGAACGTGCGCTGATCATAATGATCGGCGTATAGCGCGTCATACTGCGGGCTCGGCGACAAATATCGAGCCCATCAATTCCCGGCAACATCAAATCCAGAATCAGCGCATCCCAGCCGCCTTGCTCTAACATGGACATCCCGGCAATACCATCGGCGGCGTGTTCGATCTGATAGCCTTCATCGCGCAGATGCAAAGCCAGTAGATCGGCAATATGTGAGTCATCTTCTACAATTAGAATTCGCTTCATTCCTTCCATCGCGTTCTCACTCCAAGCTGGATGGTTTATACCCAAGTACCTGCATCTTGAAGGACTACGGGAATATATTCAGTCTACACAGGGTTTGTGTCCTGAGTTATCACAAATAATTTATAACTCGGTGAGGATTTAATGAACACGTGAAGGCAATACTGGCTTCGCCCCTAATTGGATAAGGATCTGACCATGAAAAAAATCATTACCACCGTGATGTGTAGCGCTTTGCTGATGGGTACTGGATTTGCTTTCGCCGCTGATTCAACCAGCACGTCAGACAAAAGCACGCATAGCGATCCGCATAAAATGGATCACACCAGCAAAAAGCCGCAGGAAATGAAAAAGCAACATCTGGACGCCATGCAAAAAGGCGAAGCGCCAAAGCATGATGAAATGAGTAAAGAACAGATGGATAAGCAACCGATGAAATCGGGAGATACAATGAAAAAAACGAGTTCAGGATACTAAAACTGAAATGGCCTAGCCCCGATTAAGGGGCTAGGCAGAAAGATGATCGCCAGATTCACTTTAGCGGCGTATAGATATCAAAGCGATGGTTCTTGGTTGTGGTCGCCGCATGCGCAGGAACATCTGCCAGCGGAGGCGCATAATCTGGTCGCTTCACCACAATGCGTTTCGTGGCCAGAGCACGCGCCGGCGCCAACAATGCGTCAGCATCCAAATCCGCCCCGACCAATGACTGAAACACCCGCATCTCTTTCTTCACTAGCGCACTTTTCTGTTTGTGCGGATACATCGGATCGAGATAAACCACTTCCGGCGCGGGCGTGAGATCTTTCAACGCATCAATACTGGACGCATGCAGCAGCGTTAAACGCTCTTGTAGCCACCCCCCAATTTCTGGATCGGCATAGCCACGCTGCAAGCCGTCGTCGAGCAAAGCCGCCACCACGGGATGGCGCTCTAGCATGCGTACGTGGCAACCCACGGAAGCTAACACGTAGGCATCACGGCCTAAGCCTGCTGTGGCATCCACAACGCTCGGCACATAGCTACCTTTGATGCCTACCGCTTTGGCGACGGCTTCACCACGACCACCGCCAAATTTGCGGCGATGAGCCATGGCTCCCGCGACAAAATCGACAAAAATCGCGCCTAGCTTAGGTTCATCCAGCTTACGCAGTTCTAAATGTTCCGGCGTTAATACCAACGCCATCACCGCTTCAGGATCGTGAACCAGTCCCCAGCGTTCGGCTAAATGCGATAAGGCGCCGCTATCGGCGCCCTCTTCCAACAATAACTGAATACTCAACGAATTAGCCCTTGATGCCATAATGACGCAGCATCGCATCAATTTTAGGCTCACGGCCACGGAAGTTTTTGAAGAGATTCATTGGCTCATCTGAGCCGCCTTGCGACAGGATATTGTCGAGGAATGCACGACCGGTATCGACGTTGAAAATCCCTTCTTCTTCAAAACGAGAGAAAGCATCAGCCGATAACAATTCTGCCCACAGATAGCTGTAATACCCCGCAGCATAACCACCGGCGAAAATGTGGCTAAAGGCATGTGGGAAACGTCCCCAGCTCGGCGATGGCATCACTGCAACCAACGCTTTTACCTCTTTCAACGTCTCAAGAATACGAGCGCCCTGCGCAGGATCAAACTCGGTATGCAGACGGAAGTCGAACATCCCGAACTCTAGCTGACGCAGAATAAACAACGCCGCCTGATAGTTCTTCGCTGCCAGCATTTTATCTAACATTTCCTGAGGCAACGGTTCATTGGTCTGATAGTGACCTGAGATGAACGCCAGCGCCTCTGGCTCCCAGCACCAGTTTTCCATGAACTGGCTTGGCAGCTCGACGGCATCCCACGGCACCCCGTTGATGCCAGAAACACCAGCGGTTTCAATGGTGGTTAGCATGTGGTGCAAACCGTGGCCAAACTCATGGAACAGCGTTGTCACTTCATTGTGAGTGAACAGCGCAGGTTTATCACCGATTGGGCGATTAAAGTTACAGGTTAGATAAGCAACCGGCTTTTGTAAGCTGCCGTCGGCACGACGCAGACGCCCAACGCAGTCATCCATCCATGCCCCGCCGCGCTTGTGTTCGCGCGCGTAGAGGTCAAGATAGAAGCTACCGCGCAGTTCGCCCGTCGCATCATACAGCTCGAAGAAACGAACCTCAGGATTCCACACATCGACATCATGGCGTTCTTTAGCGGTAATACCGTAAATGCGTTTTACTACTTCAAACAAACCACTTAATACGCGCTGCTCAGGGAAGTAAGGACGCAGTTGCTCATCGCTGATGGAATACAGATGCTGTTTCTGTTTTTCGCTGTAGTAAGTGATGTCCCACGCTTCCAACTCAGTCACATCATAGTGCTTGCGGGTAAACTCACGCAGCTCAGCTAATTCCTGAGCACCCTGTGGGCGAGCACGTTCAGCTAAATCATTGAGGAATGCCAGAACCTGCTGTGGGCTCTCTGCCATTTTGGTCGCCAATGATTTATCGGCATAGGATTTAAAGCCCAACAGCTGTGCAAGTTCATGACGCAACTGCAGCGTTTCAGCCATGATTTCGCTGTTGTCCCACTGACCTGCATTTGGTCCTTGATCGGATGCCCGCGTGGTAAACGCCTGATACATCTCATGACGTAGTTCACGGTTATCGGCATAGGTCATGACCGGCAGATAACTTGGAATATCCAGAGTAAGTAGCCACCCTTCCTTTTCTTTGGATTCTGCTAACGCTTTCGCCGCAGCCATCGCACTTTCAGGCAGGCCTGACAGCTCTTTTTCGTCAGTAATCAGCTTGCTCCAACCCATAGTGGCATCTAACACATTATTGCTAAATGCTGAACCCAGCTCGGACAAACGCGCCATGATTTCACCATAACGCTGCTGTTTCTCTTTCGGCAAACCGATGCCGGACAGTTCAAAATCGCGCAGTGAATTTTCTACCGCTTTCTTCTGCGGCTTGGTGAGTACCGCAAAGCCAGCACCCTCTTTCAGACTACGGTAGGCTTGGTATAGCCCCTCATGTTGGCCAACCCACGTGCCATACTCAGACAGCAAAGGTAAACACTGTTCGTAGGCTTCGCGCAGCTCTGGGCTATTTTGTACGGAGTTCAAATGACTGACCGGAGAAAAGATACGGCTCAAACGGTCATCAACTTCAGCCAGTGGCTGGCACAGGTTATCCCACGTAAATGGCGCATCTTGTGCAACCACGCGCTCCACCTCAGCACGACAATCTGCCAGTGCAGCTTTCACCGCAGGAACGATGTCTTCAGGTTTGATTTTAGAAAAGGGTGGCAGTTCGAACGGCGTCAGTAACGGATTGGTCATAAGGAAGCGTCCTGTATAGTTTTGCCATTAACAACAAAGGTTAACGGTCTTAGCCGCAGCAACGCGGCATATGAATAGATTCAACCAGCCCCCCAATTCTACGGGCAACCGGTATAAAATACGCGTTAGATCTAAGATGAGGTTAAGTGTAGCGAAAATCAATGGCTGGCAGGTTCAATCGCTTTGATAGATAATGCCACCCCAGAGCAGGAGAAGCCTCACATGTTAAGTTATCGCCACAGTTTTCACGCCGGCAATCATGCCGATGTCCTCAAGCATACCGTTCAGAGTTTGATCATTGAATCGCTGAAAGAAAAGGATAAGCCTTTCCTTTATCTGGACACGCATTCCGGCGCAGGGCGTTATCAGCTCAGTGGTGAGCATGCTGAAAAAACGGGCGAATACCTAGAAGGTATTGCTCGTATCTGGCAGCGCGACGATATTCCCGCCGAGCTGGAAGCCTATCTTAGCGCGGTAAAACATTTTAACCGCGGAGAGCAACTGCGTTACTACCCTGGTTCGCCGTTGATTGCTCGCCAGTTATTGCGCGATTTTGACAAAATTCATCTGACCGAACTGCATCCGACCGATTTCCCTCTCCTGCGTAATGAATTCGCTAAAGACGAGCGCGCAAAAGTGATGAAAGCTGACGGTTACCAACAGTTGAAATCACAGCTGCCACCCCTGTCGCGCCGTGGTTTCGTGCTAATCGATCCGCCGTACGAGATGAAAACCGATTATCAGGACGTGGTGAAAGGCATTCAGGAAGGCTATAAGCGCTTCGCTACTGGCGTATATGCGTTGTGGTACCCCGTTGTCCTGCGTCAGCAGATCAAACGAATGACGCGCGATTTACAAGACACCGGTATCCGTCGCATTCTGCAAATTGAGCTCGCGGTACGCCCAGACAGCGATCAGCGCGGCATGACCGCTTCCGGCATGATTGTCATTAACCCACCGTGGAAGCTGGAACAGCAAATGCGCGACGTGCTGCCTTGGCTACACAAGGTATTGGTGCCTGAAGGTACTGGCCACGCGAAAGTGGAATGGATTGTGCCTGAGTAAGAAAAGAAAGACGTAAGAAATAACGGAAGTCTCCCTCGGAAGAACTGGGGGAGACAAAATTACCCCTCAAAACTACTCATCATCACCGTCGACGTGCTCTCGAATCAGCGTCATAAACGGTGCACCGAAACGATCCAGTTTACGCTGTCCCACACCGTTAATACTCAGCAATTCGCTGGCGCGAATCGGCATCTGTTCTGCCATTTCTAACAATGTTGCATCGTTGAAAACCACGTATGGTGGAATATTTTCCTCATCGGCAATGGCTTTACGTAGCTTACGCAGTTTGGCAAACAGCTTGCGGTCATAGTTTCCGCCGTAATTTTTACTGGCATGGCTACTGCTGCTGCGTGATTTGAGATTTATCACACGCGGAACAGCAAGCTGTAAAGGCACTTCACCACGTAGCACCGGACGAGCAGACTCCGTCAGCTGTAGCGCGGAATGCATAGCAATATTTTGTGTCACTAATCCTAAATGAATGAGCTGACGCAATACGCTAACCCAGTGCTCGGTGGTGTGATCGCGCCCTAGCCCATAAACCTTGAGTTTGTCATGCCCAAACTCGCGTATACGGGTATTGTTTGCACCGCGCAAAATTTCCACCACGTAACCAATACCAAATCGCTGTCCAACGCGGGCAATGGCCGACAGCGCTTTTTGCGCATCTTCCAAACCATCGTAACGCTTGGGTGGATCGAGACAAATATCACAGTTTCCGCACGATTCCTGTCGCCCTTCCCCAAAGTAATTCAGCAGAACTAAGCGACGGCAGGTCTGTGCTTCGGCAAACGCATTCATCGCATTGAGTTTATGACGCTCAATCTCTTTTTGCTGCCCTTCAGGTTTCTCTTCTAAACAGCGACGTAACCACGCCATATCGGCAGGATCGTAAAGCAACACGGCTTCAGCAGGTAAACCATCGCGCCCAGCACGACCGGTTTCCTGATAGTAAGCTTCAATATTACGTGGAATATCAAAATGAACCACAAAGCGCACGTTAGGCTTGTTGATCCCCATGCCAAACGCCACCGTCGCCACCACAATCTGCAAGTCATCACGCTGAAAAGCGTCTTGCACGGAAGAGCGGTGCTCGTGATCGAGCCCTGCATGGTAGGCTCCGACGCTGAAACCACGGCTTTGCAGACGGGCGGTGGTGTCTTCCACTTTCGCACGGCTGTTACAGTAGATAATGCCGGATTTACCACGCTGCTCTTGAACAAAGCGGATCAGTTGATCGAGCGGTTTGAATTTTTCAATCAGGGTGTAACGAATATTTGGGCGATCAAAGCTGCTGACCTGCACCAGAGGATCGTTGAGCGACAGCAAACGCTCAATATCATTCCGCGTTGCATCGTCGGCGGTCGCGGTTAACGCGATAACCGGAATATCAGGGAAACGCTGTTTTATCAGGCCTAACGCACTATATTCAGGGCGGAAATCATGTCCCCATTGCGAAATACAATGCGCTTCATCGACCGCAAGCAGCGCGGGGTTCCAGTGGGGGAGCTGATCGAGGAAGTTATCCATCATCAACCGCTCTGGCGCGATATACAACAGCTTTATCGCTCCGCTACGACACCCAGCGTAAACTTCCTGTTGCTGTTCACGGTTTTGCGTGGAGTTAAGACACGCAGCGCTCACACCGTTGGCCTGTAGCTGATCGACCTGATCTTTCATCAGAGAAATCAACGGCGAAACCACCAGCGTTAAACCTTCCATGACTAACGCAGGAATCTGATAACACAGAGACTTGCCGCCTCCGGTTGGCATCACAACCAGACAATCCCGGCCAGCGATCGCAGCATTGATAATCGTTTGCTGTCCAGGACGGAATTGCTGATACCCGAACGTATCGCGCAAAACCTGTTCTGCCAGCATTTCTGCGTTGATAACTGCTGCCGTTGCCACGCTGCTCCTCAACCAAAGGGGGTGATAGTAAATACCGGCGCTATTTTAGGCGTATGCACCGGTTTTGTCGTTAGCGGATGTGTGCTGATTACAAATTACATAAAATCGTTGAGCATAATACCGACGCCGAAGCGGGTTTGATTGAAGTCATAGTCAATCATTGACTCACCATAGCCGCTAAATAGCTGAGTATAAAAACGGACACTCTTGGTCAACGGATAGCTCCAGCCCAACTCACCACCGCCATAACCGGTATTCCAGTTATAGTGCCCCTTCGCCGTCAAAACGCTTTCCCCCCATTGATAACCGATCTGGGCTTCGTAATAGCCCATATATTTGGTGATATCTGGATTATCATCTTTGCTGCTGCTTTCAGGGATGCGATACCAGGGTTTAATCTGCGCCTGGAAGTTACCATTTTGCGCCATCAGGCGCGCATAAACGCGGTTCCAACTGCGCGAGGTAGGGTCGGAACGCCCGTTAGACTGATGATTAAAACCCGTTTCAATATCGCGCAGGGTCCAGTCACCAAGCTGATAGTCCGTTGACCAGCCAACAAATAGCTGTGGCTCGTAGTTTGTCTCACGGAAGGGAGAAGAAGCGCTGCGGTTGAAGGCCTGCCACCACGAGCGCTGAGTATAGGACATCCCTAACACCGAATTATCGCCCGCGATACCACGGATGAGAGGGAAGGCCAAACTCAACTGAAATTTAACTTCATCTTTACGTGCGTCATCTGCCCAATCATACGACCGAATAGCTTCTTTATTTACGTCGCTCGTTTCAGTGTAGAGCAGGTAGTTCGTATCATAAGGGTAAAGCGTGAATGGGTTATCGTGCTCGAGTAGCATGTTCGCGATAATGCTACCTTTCACCAATGGCTTATCGTGAACCTGCTTTACCGTAGCCTCTTCCGCCTGAACCGCCGCAGAAACTGCTAGCAGTCCCGCTAACATCATCCATCCCATCCGCATTATTGATACCCCTTCGAGGAAATAGTTACGCCATAAATGATTTAAAGGCGACATTCTACACGGAAGGGGCGCTGCGTGAACGTTCATCATTCTTATTGGCGCTGGAAACAAACAATCATTAAGCATAATATCAACATAAAATTAACAATAACGTTTGTATGTCATCTGCGAAAGAAAGGAACGTTCCATGTCCCCCACTTTTTTAACCCGTGAAAAAGCTAGCGCACTGATTAGTGAAATCTTCGTTTACCACATGCCGTTTAACCGTTCTCTGGGTTTAGAGCTTCAGCGCTTCGAGGCGGACTATGCCGAGCTGGTTTTCGATTCCAAAGAGATGTTAGTGGGTAACGCACATCAGAAGATTTTACACGGCGGCGTTATCGCATCGGTGCTAGACGTATGCGCGGGGCTGGTTTGCGTGGGCTCCGCGCTGCTGCGCCACGATGAAATCACACAAGAGGAGTTGTTGGCTCGGCTATCGAAAATGGGCACCATCGATATGCGGGTAGACTATCTGCGCCCTGGACGCGGTGAGCGTTTCACCGCTAGCGGCAGCCTATTACGTGCCGGTAATAAAGTTGCCGTAGCGCGTGTAGAACTCCACAACGAACAAAACCTCCACATCGCTTCAGCGACCGCCACGTATATGGTCGGATAGGCAGCATTTTTTACCGGTTTCTCACGAAATCTTGGGATAAGTTAGGGTTAATAGGATCATCTCCGTTACCACTATGAAACATTCCGGGAAAATACAGTAGACTCAGCGCCTATTCATTTTTTCGGAAGTGTTTCATGGATTCGCAACAAACTCGTCATGGCATTCTGTTTGCTCTGGCTGCCTATTTTATCTGGGGCATAGCGCCTGCTTATTTCAAGCTGATTCAGCAGGTTCCACCCACTGAAATCCTGACCCACCGCGTAATCTGGTCATTCTTCTTCATGCTGGTCTTGCTTTCACTGAGCAAAAACTGGTCTAAGGTACGCGCGCTGGCCAAAACGCCTGCCAAGATCGGCTTGCTGGCACTTAGCGCCTGTTTAATCGGCGGCAACTGGCTGCTGTTTATCTGGGCGGTAAACAATAACCATATGCTCGAGGCCAGCCTCGGATACTTTATTAATCCGCTGGTAAACGTTTTGCTCGGGGTTGTTTTCCTCGGTGAGCGCTTCCGCAGGATGCAGTGGATTGCGTTAGCTCTCGCCGTTTGTGGTGTGCTCATTCAGCTGTGGAAATTTGGCTCGGTGCCAGTTATTTCACTCGGGCTGGCGTTCAGCTTTGCATTTTATGGTTTGATTCGTAAGAAAATCGCGGTCGATGCTCAAACCGGTATGCTGATTGAAACTCTGTGGTTACTGCCCGTTGCCGCTATTTATCTATTTGGCATCGCTGACAGTGCGACCAGCCACCTGAGCGCAAACCCAATCTCGCTTAACCTACTGCTGATCGCTGCAGGTATTGTCACAACGATTCCACTGCTGTTCTTCACCGCTGCCGCGACGCGCCTGCGGTTGTCCACGCTAGGTTTCTTCCAGTACCTTGGCCCAACGCTGATGTTTATTCTGGCCATCACGTTTTACAACGAGCAGATGACGCAGGATAAACTAGTTGCCTTCGGCTTTATCTGGGCGGCACTGTTACTGTTTATTCTGGATGCACTGTATACGCAGAGAAAGTTGCGGAGCTAACGCGGATATCCCTCCCCATCAAGGGGAGGGATGAGAGGAAATACTGCGGGTTACAGCCAGTTTTTACGTTTGAAATATAAATACGGCGCAAGTCCTGCCAACAACATCAAGCCAATCGCCCCCGGATAACCGAACGACCATTTCAGCTCCGGCATGAACTCAAAGTTCATACCATAGCTGGATGCCACCAGCGTCGGTGGCAGGAACACCACGGATACCACCGAGAAGATCTTGATGATGCGGTTCTGCTCAATGTTGATAAAGCCCATTGCCGCCTGCATCAAGAAGTTAACTTTCTGGAACAGGGATTCGTTGTGTGGCAACAGGGATTCGATATCTCGCAGCACTTCGCGCGCCTGTTCTAACTGGCTAGCAGGCAAACGTGCTTTACGAACCAAGAAGTTAAGTGCTCGCTGGGTATCCATCAAACACAAACGCACTTTCCAGCCGATATCTTCCAGTTCCGCCAGCGTCGAAAGCGCCTCATCGTACTCATCACCCTGATGACCTTCCATGATGACGCGGCTTAGCTTTTCCAAATCGCTGTAGATGTTTTCGATTTCATCCGCTAACTGCTCAATTTTGGTTTCGAACAGATCGAGCAACAGCTCATAGGCATTGCCATCGGCCAGCATCTGGTTTCGCGCCCGCATGCGATACAAGCGAAATGCAGGAAGCTCGCGCTCGCGTAGCGTATACAAGCGACCATCGCGGATGGTAAATGCCACGGTGGAGTTACCCGCGTGATCTTCCGCATCCTCATAATAGAAGAATGAGTGAATATGTAGGCCGTCTTCATCTTCAAAGAAACGTGCAGATGCTTCGATATCATCCAACTCTGGGCGAGTTGCCAGACTTTGCCCTAGCTCATCTTGAACTCGTTGACGCTCATCTTCTTCCGGCTCGACCAAATCGACCCACAAAGATGATGTCAGATCTTCCGTGTCATCCAGCTCCAGACGGGATAAGCGGCTGTTGTCTAATCTAAATGCACTTAGCATGCTTTTAAACTCCGTTGCGGTGACATTAAGGATCACGCATGGAGCACAGGAAACAAACGAGGGGTAGCGTCACCTAGCTGTTTCAGACCATATCAGATCTGACTCATAGCGACATAAAGAAGTCGCTGACAACCACGAAGGCTATCAGCATAAGTGGATAGCCTTAGAAGTTGTACCCGCAAACGGGTTCATTGAGCCAGTATCTACTGGGTGTGTCCAAGGCGTATGTCCTCACAGATAATAGTGCGCGCATGTTACGCCGATACGAAAAAGCCTGTCAACTGGCGTTGTGAGTAATTACAGAACATTATTCGCTCAGGATGTTTCATACCAAAATATTTATGAGTCCCGCCCTCACCACCGCATTTGCATAAAGGCTGCCACATAAAAATCATATCGTTAAATACGCCCTTCTATTACCTTATACCAAAGCATCCATCATATGGACTCTACAAGTCCTAAAATCAGGCAAACCCAATGAAACAAATCACTTTTGATGACCTGAAACAGCAAAGCGCCACGGCAGCAGCGGCCCCTCGATTACGTGCCCATCGCAATTTCCATCCCGAACTGAGCGATCCCGTGCAGCGACTCGCGATTGCCATGGAGCCTGGCACCTATATTCGTCCACACCGACATCCGCACACCTTTGAACTCCTGCTACCGCTGAGTGGGCGCTTTCTCGTGCTGAACTTTGATGAGAGCGGCTGCGTAACTCGTCGCGTGGTATTGGGCGAAGAGTGTGCCGCATTAGAAATGGATGCAGGCACATGGCATTCAGTGCTGTCTCTGGATAACGGCGGCGTGATTTTTGAGGTTAAACACGGTGGCTATGTGCCAGTCAGTGAGCAAGATTCTGCACCTTGGGCTCCAGCCGAAGGAGAGACAGGGACTCAGGTACTCATGACGTGGTACGCACAAGCGCAAATTGGGGATAAATACTGCAGCTGATGAGCTGATTCATCCTAGCTCCATACACCGTAAAAAGAGCTAGGATGACAGAAAATGGTTACATCGCCTCTAGCTTGGCATAGGCGGCAACCAGCCACTTGATGCCTTCGCCCTGAAACGCAATCTGTAGACGACTATGTTCTCCGCTGCCTTCCAGATTGATTACCGTACCTTCACCAAAGGTGGCATGTTTAACGCGCTGCCCCAGCTTGAATCCGCTGTCGTTGGCGCTAATTGGCGTTCCCATGCTGGCATGTTTTACCGGACGTGTAACGCTGGCTCGCAGACGAACCTCCTCCACGCACTCTTCCGGCAATTCGCCAATGAAGCGAGAAGGACGATGGTAAACTTCTTTGCCATACAGTCGGCGAGTTTCCGCGTAGGTTATCGTTAGCTTGCGCATCGCTCGCGTTACGCCAACGTAGGCCAAACGGCGTTCCTCTTCCAAACGTCCACCCTCGTCCAGCGACATTTGGCTTGGGAACATTCCCTCTTCCATTCCCACGATGAATACCTGAGGAAACTCTAAACCTTTCGCCGAGTGCAACGTCATCAGTTGAACGGCGTCCTGATAGGCGTCTGCCTGCCCTTCACCGGCCTCAAGCGCTGCATGTGATAGGAATGCCTGCAATGGCAGCAAGTCTTCGTCTTCATCCTCGTAGCTGTACTGACGCGTTGCGGTCACCAGCTCTTCCAAGTTCTCAATTCGCGTCTGGCCTTTTTCGCCCTTTTCCTGCTCATACATCTGACGCAAACCAGAATCACGTACCACCCGATCCGTTTGTACATGCAGCGGCATATCCGCCGTATCACTTGCCAGAGCATCAATCAGCTCGATAAAACGCTGTAACGCCCCCGATGCGCGGCCTGCAAATACTTTCTCTTGGATGAGCTCATGGGTCGCCTGCCATAGCGTCAGTTGGCGATCGCGCGCCGCCTGACGAATCACATCGAGAGTACGATCGCCAATCCCACGCGTTGGCGTATTTACCACGCGCTCATAGGCTGCATCGTCATTACGGTTGGAAATTAGGCGTAAATAAGCCAACGCATCCTTGATTTCCTGACGTTCGAAGAACCGCTGCCCACCATAAATACGGTATGGCATCGCAACCTGTAGCAATGCCTCTTCCAATACACGTGATTGGGCGTTGCTGCGATACAGAATTGCGCAGTCATTTAAGGACCCGCCGTTGTCCTGCCAAGCTTTGATGCGGTTAACGACAAAACGTGATTCGTCTAATTCGTTAAACGCACAGTAGAGCGAAATCTTTTCGCCGTCGCCGTCTTCCGTCCACAGTTTTTTCCCCAAACGCCCGTCGTTGTTTTCAATCAGGGCGTTGGCTGCTTTCAAAATATTGCTGGTTGAACGGTAGTTCTGTTCCAAACGAATGGTTTCCGCGCCGGGAAAATCATCCAGAAAACGTTGGATGTTTTCTACCTGCGCACCGCGCCAGCCGTAGATTGACTGGTCATCATCCCCCACGATCATCACTTTGCCCGTGTTACCGGCCAGCATTTGGATCCAAGCGTATTGAATGCGGTTAGTATCTTGAAATTCGTCCACCAAAATATTGGTGAAGCGTTCGCGGTAATGATTGAGAATTTGCGGCTTATTGAGCCACAGCTCATGAGCGCGAAGCAGCAGCTCGGCGAAATCGACTAAACCTGCGCGGTCGCAAGCCTCTTGATATGCCTGATAGACACGCAGCCAGGTTTGTTCTACCGGATTGCCATAGCTTTCGATGTGTTGCGGACGTAGGCCATCATCTTTTTTATTGTTGATGTACCACATGCCCTGACGCGGCGGCCACTGTTTCTCGTCAAGATTAAGCGCTTTAACAATACGCTTGAGCAAACGCAGTTGGTCGTCGCTGTCGAGAATTTGGAAATCCTGCGGCAAATTAGCATCCAAATGATGCGCGCGCAGTAAGCGGTGTGCCAAACCGTGGAAAGTACCAATCCACATCCCGCCTTGGCTCGTACCAATCAGGTGCTCGATACGGTGGCGCATTTCTGCAGCCGCTTTGTTGGTGAACGTTACCGCCATAATTGAGTATGGCGAACAGTTTTCTACCGACAACAACCACGCGATGCGATGTACCAGCACGCGAGTTTTGCCGCTTCCGGCTCCAGCCAGCACCAGAAGATTGCTGCGCGGCGCAGCAACGGCTTCGCGTTGTTTATCATTAAGGCTGTTGAGCAGATCGGAAACGTCCATAGGCACCGTTTTAAAATGGGGAAATAGGCGCTTCGTTAAACGAAATACGTCTTTTTCACTGGGAATTTATACAGATTATTGGAGATTATATCAGCGCCGTGAGCGAATCCAACCGTGAAATCTCAACGTGAGGTAACAAACGGCTATCTGAGGCCGTTGTTAGGCTACGTTCGCGGTCGTTGATCCAGCAAGCCTGCATGCCGCTGCGTATCGCGCCAGCTACGTCTGTAGTGAGATCGTCGCCGACATGTAGAATATGAGTCATTGGAACATTCAAACGTTGCTGTGCCGTACGGTACATGTCGTCATGAGGCTTTGAGCGACCGTCTGGACCTGAACGCAGAATAAACGCAAAGTAATCAGCGAGGCCAAACAAGGTCGGATCGGCGTTACCGTTAGTAATGGCTGCCAAAGGAACCTTTTCTGCCAACGCTCGCAGCGTGGTATGCGTAGATTCCGGTACCGTAATCTGGCTGCGCCAGTGAGCAAAATTTTCCATTGCAGAATCAGCACCCGCGCTAGCCTGCGCTTCACTAAAGCCGCCACGTGTTAGCGCTAAATACACCGCTTGCCAGCGCCATGCGGTCACATCGTGACAAATTTCTGGGTCTTTGGCGCGGAGTTCTGCGCGTAAACGCTGCCAGTCTGCACTTTGCCACTCGCGTAACGGTTCAAAATTTTGCTGTAAAAATGCCAATGATTCCCGCTCGGTACGCATGATGACCGGATGGTTATCATACAGCGTATCATCAAGATCAAAGGTGAAAGCCGCAATCGCTTTGAGCGGGCGATAAAAATGGAGATTCGAATACATCAGGATTTTCCTCGTTTAGCGCGTGGATGCGCCGCATCGTACACCTTCGCCAAATGTTGGAAATCAAGGTGGGTATAGATTTGGGTCGTCGTCAGATTAGCGTGGCCAAGAAGCTCTTGCACCGCACGCAGGTCGCCGCTAGATTCCAGCATGTGCGTTGCAAACGAGTGGCGTAGTTTATGCGGGTTGATATGGCTGGTGACGCCCTGTTTAACGCCCCATTCGGCAAACCGCTTCTGTACGCTGCGCACAGAAATTCGCTTTCCCAATTTGGATACAAAAACCGCATCATCAACCGGATCGAAAATTTCACGCAATGGTAGCCACTGCTCTAACCAATGGATCGCGGTGCGACCAATGGGTAGTTTACGCTCTTTACTCCCTTTCCCCATCACCCAGACTTCGCCCGAAGCCATATTCATGTGACGACAGTCGAGCCCTACCAGCTCGGAAAGACGGAGGCCTGCGCCATACATCACCTCAAGCATAGTGCGATCGCGAACAGCGAGGGGATCGCTGGAATCAATCTCCAGCAGGCGGTTGACGTCATCGACGTCGAGATTTTTAGGTAAATGACGCGCTTGTTTGGGGGCACTAATCCCCTTGGCAGGATTGACAGACATGACGCCTTGGCTGACTTGCCAATCGAGAAAGCTACGCAACGAAGAGAGGCGAAGCGCAATACTGGCCGCCTCCAGCCCCTTGCGTTTGCTGCGCGCAGTAATCATGCGTACCTGATTGGAATCAAGCTGCCGCCAGTCACGTAGACCCGAGGCCGAAATAATCTCAATAATCGCCATCAGTTGATGATGATAGCTTTCAATAGTATGCGGGCTGAGCTGGCGCTCGACGCGCAAAAAACGCAGAAACGCCTCCACGGGTAACGCTAACGTCTGGGTTTCTACGCTCATTGGCGTTCAATCCATCGGCTTATTAGCCCCGGCATCAGCAAGGCAAGTTGATCGAGCAACACGGTGCCCTGACCTTGCTGATAATGATGGCTGTCACGGCTACTAAAGATAATTAGCCCTAAATCACCAAATTCGCCCATCAGAGATAGCGCCACCGAGCCCACCATTTTGGCCTGCGGTAATACTAGCAGCAACTCAGGGCCGTTCAACGTCCCGAGATAGTGGTTCTGATTGCCGAGCCGTTGGATCCGCATCATCTCAAAGTCATTGCGCGAAAGAGCTAAATGAGCAAAGTCAGATGGCGCATTCAGATACCATTTATCGCTAAACAAACGGATATTCGCGCCTGCCAGCCCAAGAGAACGTGCCCAGCGATTAAAGCGCTGGAGGAAATCAGAGAGGCTGTCAGCCCCTGCCAAATGGCCTTGTAACTCTAACAAACGATTAAATAAAACTTCATTGGCGCTGGCCTGTTCCATCAGCAACGTGATCTCTTCTTCCAGATTGAAGATATGCTGACGTTGTCGATTCAACTGCCATTCAACTAATGAAACAGCACCGCGCACCGGGTGGGGAACCTGCATCTGTTCCACATTGCGCGCATTACGAATGAAGAAGTCAGGGTTCTGTAGCAGATACTCCATCACCTGTGCATCATTTAGCGCCAGATTGTCCAATACCCGATCTTCGATGTCGCTCATAGTTGTCTATCGCTCACTCATAAACGGATGAATTATAGGTGTATGAAGCCGTCATAAACATGCGTAGCTGGCCCTGTCATAAACAGCGGATTATCCGGCCCATTCCAGCGAATTTGCAGGCGGCCGCCAGGCAAATCAACCTGTACATTCTCATCTAACAGGCCTTGCTGAATACCCACGGCAACCGCAGCACAAGCACCACTGCCGCAGGCTTGTGTTTCGCCTGCACCGCGTTCATACACTCTCAATTTGATCTGATTACGGTTAATTACCTGCATAAAGCCAACGTTTACCCGTTCAGGGAAGCGCTCATGACTTTCCAGAACCGGACCAATGGTTTCAACTAATGCAGTTTCAACGTCATCGACCTGTAACACACAGTGCGGATTTCCCATGGATACCGCGCCGCATAGAATGGTGTGTTCAGCCGCGCGCATGATATAGGTTTTTTCTGCTTTCACCGCTTTGAACGGGATCTTTGATGGCTCAAAAATCGGTTCACCCATATTCACCGTGACCAGCTCGTCGTCGCTGACCTTCAACACCATACGGCCATTCTGCGTGCTTACGCGAATTTCACGTTTATTGGTCAATCCTTTCAACCGGACAAAACGGGCAAAACAGCGCGCGCCATTGCCACACTGTCCGACCTCACTGCCATCGGCGTTAAAGATTCGGTAGTGAAAATCTAAATCAGG
This sequence comes from Hafnia sp. HMSC23F03, assembly GCF_001816025.1. Classification (NCBI taxonomy): domain Bacteria; kingdom Pseudomonadati; phylum Pseudomonadota; class Gammaproteobacteria; order Enterobacterales; family Hafniaceae; genus Hafnia; species Hafnia sp. HMSC23F03. The sequence goes on along the minus strand of NZ_KV824222.1, from coordinate 48,061 downwards.
ATCGTAGGGCGGTTCGACAATCAGCATCTGGTCGAAGCCCACACCATTGTGTCGATCGGACAGACGGCGGATAAGCTCCGGCGAGAAGTAAACGTTTTGTGTTACAGCATCAACGACCATGAAATCGTTGCCTAAACCGTGCATTTTAGAGAACTGCATACCTACCTCTCAACCCTACGTCTTAACTTCCGTCGTCACCTAAATAACATCCTGACAGTTCTCGCTATCTTGGATTATTGGCCTTGCTCTACACCGGCAATATTAGAGGGTGTATTCGCCCCCTGATTAGCAGCAGGTGCATTAGTTTGTGTATCTGGCTGGCTCTGTTTTGCCGCTGGCGCATCAGCCGGTGGGAAGTACAAAGGCCCTTTCAAACCGCAACCTGCAAGGCCGAATAGGGAAAAAGCCACCAAGGCCAGACGAAATTGTTTTTTCATGGTCATTACCATTTATTGTATTAATGCGTGTGGATCCAACTTATAAGCTCTCTATAATCGCAGTTGGACCCTGAAAAGCAATAGGAAATGAATATGAACGATACCGAGTTTCACCAGTTAGCAGATAAGCTGATGTTAAACATCGAAGAGGCCATTGACGCTTATGAAGGTGATGCCGACATCGATTACGAAACCAATGGCGGAGTGATGACGCTGACTTTTGAAAATGGCAGCAAAATCGTGATCAACCGTCAGGAGCCATTGCATCAGATATGGCTAGCAACCAAAGCGGGCGGCTATCACTTCAACTTCCGCGATACCGGATGGATCTGCGACCGTAGCGGCGAAGAGTTTTACGCCCTGCTGTCAACGGCGTGCAGCGCACAGTCTGGTGAAGAGATTAAGATCTCTTGATAGGGAATACGTTGGGCGAAGCCAACAGCATCAGCGATTGATGTGAGAAAAAAACGCCTTGTCATGAGATATTCATGACAAGGAAGTATTTATACCGCCGATACTTTACGTTGCATAACGCTAAAGGGTAGATTCCTTACTGTTTGCAATGCAAACTCTATACGGTATATATCATCAAAATAAATAAAGGATGACACTCAAAATATAAAGAAATGATACATTCCATCAATAGGCGCACAACTCATAGATGTTAACATCAGGTATTAGAATGTATATGCCATCCCAACACGGAAACGAGTTTGACGATCCTCTGAGGAAGAAGAAACAGAAACATTACCGACTTCAACATAAGGAGTAATGTTATCTATTTTATAAGAAGTGCGGAAATTATATTCATAATCATCTTTATCATTATTATAAATGACCTGGTCTGATTTTTTATATAATGCATTAAGCTCAAATCCAAGGTTGCCTACATTATATCCAAGCCAAACATCGCCGCGATTCATATGGCCATCATCTTTATCCACCTCTGAACCACTATCGGTGTTACGACTATATTCATAGCGGTAACGCCCAGCCACCCACCACTGATCATTAATATTATATTGAACTCGAAGGTATGGCTTATAAATAGCCGTTGATGAGGCCGTTTCCAATACAAAGCCAGGCTGTATAACAAAATCTGAGGTTGAGAATTGATAGCTTAGCGTATACTCATCGCCGTTATCACCGAACTCACTGAATGGTCGCTCTTGGTCATCCCCGCCTGAACGGGTTTTGGCCTCTACGGCGAAACCAAAACCATTGTCAAAGCGATGTGAAATGTAAACGCGATCGTAGTTTGCTTTTGAGTCGTCAAGATACTCATGACGCAAATCGACCATAACTGCGCTAGCTGTGCTGGATAATAGAGGTAATAATAGAAACGCGATTTTCTTCATCATTAACATTCCATATTAAACGAGGAGCCCGGATTCAGGATCAAAAAAATAGTCTTACCATAATTAAAATCATATGGTCTCTGGCTACAATTCGGATTGCTTTAGAGATATACATAATTTCGCCAATATAAATCAGCAGAACGAACGTATTCTGACGAAGACTGTACATTTACACTTCTAAGTTCACCTTTGTATTTCTGCCAAGTAATAGTTTTTTATGGCATAGAATCAAAGCTCACAAGAATATAAATCACAACTTTAATAAAGGTAAAACCTCATTTAGAAAAAACACCACCTCTAATATGAAACTAACTATCAGATAAAGATTCATAATTATAAGTTAAGTATTATGATGCCAAATGAGTCTACTGGCACTTCGATATAGCCAGATGCATTTATGGATATTATATTTCAGGCATTCTGTATCATTCAAAATGGCTCAAGCGCGTCAAAGCAAATAGAATTAATGATGGCATATAGAATTTAAATGAAATAACGACATAGGTTAGTTTTAATAACACTATGTCGTTATATTTTTAATGCAGTTGGAACTGCTGTTTCAGCGGCGCGCCGTCGTTATCGTCGTTCACATTACACTGCGGCAAGGTGTTAGCACGAAACGGCATCACCTGTGAGCGACCATCAACGTTCACGATTTGATAGAACTGCGGCAGGTTGAAATTGATAAAACTTGAACCATAGGTGAAGCGATCGTGCGATGAAGAGTAGAAACGGCTAACATCACGCACCAGTTCTTCCTTACTGCCTTCGCAATGGTGATACACTTCTACGCGATTAGTTTCATCCAGAATATAGATGTTAAATCCTTCGTTATCACCATCTTCAAAGAAGAATTGAATAATCCCTTCGCTTGCGTAGCCATCAACCACCGCTGGCAAATGTACCTGCTCAGTTTCGACCTGAATAGATAAGCCATGCAGTTTGTTATTCGAAATCGCCCCGTAGAACTCAACGGCGTTCTCGAGTTTCTGCACCGAAACGCTTAAGCGCTCAAAGAACAGTCCCCAGGTTTGTCCCGCCACGCGTACGGCTTTGAAACGCCCTGGCTCGAGGCGAGTACTCGATAAGCGCAAATCAATACATTCAGATACCAACTGCTGCAACCGCGTACGGATCAAACCACGCAGATGCTGGCTATAACACAGAACTTCAACCGACTCCGGTGGCGCCGCGTCCTGATGCATTTTGCCTAAAATCGTTTTCAGCGCTTCCAACACCGCCTGCTCGCCGCTGAAGTGCAAAGTACGCACTTCATTCCACGAGTTACGGTACAGCAGGTCGATGCTGCCGACTAAACATTGCTGTTGTTGGCCAAAACTGAATACGTCCAGCTTGCGGAAGTCGAAATGTACCACCTGATTGCGAAACGCCGCCGTTGGATCGTTTTCCAAGTTGACGATAATTGCCAGATGACGGATTTCACATGGGCTATACAACGCTTTCGGCGATGGGGCTGGCAAACGTATAGGGAAATGCTGAGACACATCATGAACCAGCTCCTGTAGTTTATTAATATCGCACAGGTTGTTATTGCTCTTGATGTGTAGCTTGGTATCCGCAGTCAGCAGTCCATTGAAATACGCCCACGCCACAAGTTTGTTCAGATAGCGGTTATATTCCAGCGGTTGATGACTGATGATCGTGTCGATAGTCGGCGCTTGATTGTACAAATACCAGCCAGTACGGTTGGCTCGGCCAATCGGCACGTGAATAAAGGTTAGGTTTTTTTCTGATAAATCGGGAGAAATCTGCGGGTTCACCAGCGTGACTTTACCCGGCAATGCCTCAAACGCCGCATAGAGTTTACGGGTGAGCACCCCGATATCCTGCGGGCTGGCGCTTACGCTAAGATTATTTCGACGCGCAAAGCGGATCAGATTGCGGTAACTCTGCATCATGGCATCTAACAGCTCATTATGCGCTTCGCGTACCCGTTCGATTTTCCAGTTAGCGCGATCGTCGAGCACTTCAATGCGCTCTTGACCCCAGCCCCAAGATTCAACCAACTGGCTCAGAATCTCACGTCGCCAGCCTACGCAGGCGCGGCTACGTGACAATTTTTCACACACTTTCAGGTAGAAGCAGCGGCGAGCTAAATCGAGACGCGCAGTATCGTTAATCTGCTCCAGATAATGCGTCACACGCTCTAGCATCATGCAGTAAGGGTCAAGCCCGAAAGAGACAATCTCCCCCTTGTGCAAACGCTGCTTAATCGTGATCGCGAGCAACTCAGCATTCGGGTATTCCCACGAATAAGCTTCGAGCAACAAGGTTTTCAGCACGGCCTTGTAAGGAGAATCGATACTTTTATATAGCTGCCACAGACTCGCACCAAAGTACTCTTCCGCGGAAAGTGAACTAAGGCCGCCAAGGTCTAGCCATTCGTTTGGCGTTAACGCGCCCTGAGAGTACAGCGACATGACGTATTCGTCATAGTGTGCTTCTTCTTCGCTTGGCACCATATTCCACAGAATACGCTTGCCCGCTAGACGTACCGCAGTGCGGTAGAACTCATCAAGCAAGAGAATATGCTGGGTGGAGCCACAATCTTCCCCGCCTAAACTCCCGCTTTCATTATGGCGGAAACGGTTTTCATCGATGAGGAAGAAGCTAACCTCCACGCCAAGCGACGCAGCCCATTTTTCCAACCGTGTACATTTTTGCTGTAACCGATTGCGCTCATCGCCATCCAACCAAGATTGGTGGCATACCCAAATGTCCAAATCCGAACTACAGCTTTGCCCGATGGATGAAGTGCTTCCCATTGAGTAAACGCCAGTGATCGGCAGTTGGCCGGGATTGTCCGCAGCAATAAAGCCGGGAGAACGGAGATCGATTTCATGTAAATAGGTTTGCTGATTTTCATCAGGCGTGTAGAAGCAGATGCCGTGGGGAACGTTACCATCAAGGTAACCTGGCATCAGTGGGTGGTGGTAATGCAATAAGGTTGGCAGCAGACTGTAAACCTGTTGAAAGGCCGGCCCCATAGCCGCTAAAGCGCGATCAACCCGAAGTTGATTTATCGCATCCAGTCTCTGTTTCAGTGTCTCGATGTAGAGGTACAAGACGTTTCGCCTGATTATTCCAGTGTCTGAGAGAACCCTGTTTCCGTATCTCACCGTTTTTTAGTAAGAAATGTTTTAATAAGAAATTGCTGGAAACGTGATCAATCTAACACCTTGCTGGTTGACCGTAAAGTATGTAAAGCCACACACTTATTGTAGCGCCTTTCTTGTCGTTGATCTTACCGACTATTTCATCCTTTCCCCTTCCCAATTATTTTCCCATCAAACAGCCATTAGGTTCCAGCGCTGCAGGTTTGCTAACAAAATGATAGGATGAAGCATAGGATAAAAATGGATATTCATATGCAAGAAAATACGTCTCAGCCAAACCAGACCCTACGCATTGCTACCAGACAGAGCCCACTGGCACTGTGGCAGGCATATTATGTCCGCGATCATCTGCAAGCACATTGGCCAGATTTGACCGTGGAGTTGGTGCCTATGGTGACTCGCGGCGACGTTCTGCTGGATACTCCGTTGGCAAAAGTGGGCGGCAAAGGCCTGTTTGTGAAAGAGCTGGAGCTCGCATTACTGGATGGGCGTGCCGATATTGCCGTGCATTCAATGAAAGATGTTCCGGTCGCCTTCCCCGAAGGTTTAGGGCTAGTCACCATCTGCGAACGCGAAGATCCGCGCGATGCGTTTGTCTCGCCTAAATATGCACGTTTGGAAGACCTGCCTGAAGGCAGCATCGTTGGCACCTCTAGTCTGCGTCGTCAGTGTCAGCTAAGAGAGATTCGCCCAGACCTCATCGTGCGCGATCTGCGTGGCAACGTGGGAACTCGTTTAGCAAAACTGGATAACGGTGACTATGACGCTATTATTCTGGCCGCTGCGGGTTTGAAACGCTTAGAGCTTGAAGAACGTATCCGCTATGCACTACCGCCAGAACAATCTCTGCCAGCCGTCGGCCAAGGCGCGGTGGGGATAGAGTGCCGTTTAAATGATGTTCAGACCCAAGCGTTACTCGCTCCGCTTAATGATATTGATACCGCCACTCGCGTCAGCGCTGAACGCGCGATGAATACACGTTTGGAAGGGGGTTGTCAGGTTCCGATCGGCAGCTATTCTGAGCTGAATGGCGATGAAATATGGCTGCGTGCTTTAGTGGGGAAACCTGACGGCACCCTCATTATTCGCGGTGAACGCCGTGGCCCACGCGCTAAAGCCGCGGATCTGGGCGTTTCTCTGGCTGAAGAATTACTTGAACGCGGTGCACGGGAAATTCTGGAAGACGTTTATCAAGGGCAAACGCCACGATGAGTATTTTGGTCACTCGCCCATCACCAGCTGGTGAAGCCCTAGTCAGTAGACTGCGAACGCTGGGGCGAGCGGCCTATCATGTTCCGCTTATCGACTTTACGCCTGGTTCAGGGTTAACAACGTTACCCGCTCAGCTTCAACAGCTTGCTTCAGGCGATCTAGTTTTCGCCTTATCACAACATGCGGTACGCTATGCCCATCCCTATCTGCAAAGAAACGGAATGACATGGCCCCGTGAGCTCAGCTATTTTGCCATTGGACGCCCAACGGCGCTACGCCTACACACCGCCAGTGGCCTGCCCGTCGGTTATCCGCAGCCGCCAGAAACTTCTGAGTCCTTACTACTTCTCCCTGAATTAAGAGACATAGCAGGAAAGCGGGCACTAATATTACGTGGCAACGGTGGTCGAGAGTTATTAGCCGAAACATTGACCCAACGCGGCGTGAACGTAACACTGTGTGAATGCTATCAACGTTGTGCTATCCACTATAATGGTGCTGAACAAAGCGCTCACTGGCAACGGCAAGGGATTTCGACACTCGTCGTGACCAGTGGCGAAATGCTACAACAACTGTATGATTTAGTTCCTGATTACGATCGGATAATGTGGCTATTACATTGCCGTTTGATTGTGGTTAGCGAACGGTTAGCTACCCTCGCTCAGGCATTGGGCTGGAAAGACATTCAGGTAGCTGAAAGTGCTGATAATGACGCGCTGATCCGCGCGCTACAATAACTGACTATGGGAAGTGCCAAGATGACGGAACCGACAACCCCATCCGAAAAGGTTGAGGAAAAGAACACCGCGACTGAACACGAGATCCAGCCAGCATCTAATCTCAACAATAGTATCTCCAGTGAGCAGGTCGCTAAAACTGTGAAAAAAGAATCCGCTAAAGGGCCAGTGCTGGGCGCCATTGCCATTGTTTTGGTGATCGCGCTCGGTGCTGGTTTGTATTATCACGGCCACCAACAGGCCTTGGCGCAACAGGCTGAGAATAATGAGCTCAGCGATCAACTGACTGCGCTGCATAACGAGCAGGCACAAGAAAAACTGCGTATCAATGCGCTGATCAACCAACAAAATAAAGCGCTTAGCGTTGCCGATCAGTTGCAAACATCTCAGTCACAGCAGTTGAAAGAGCTAGAAGCCAAAGTTGCCGCGATTTCAGGTAGCGATGCGAAAAACTGGTTGCTCGCTCAGGCTGATTTTCTGGTTAAGCTAGCCGGTCGCAAGCTATGGAGCGATCAGGACGTCACAACCGCCGGTGCGCTGTTGAAAAGCGCCGATGAAAGTTTGGCTGAAATGAACGATCCAAGCCTGATCGATGTACGCCGTGCGCTGACTGAAGATATCGCATCATTAGCGAGCGTTAGCCAAATTGATTTTGATGGCATTATTCTCAAACTGAATCAGTTGTCTAATCAGGTCGACGATTTGCGTCTCGCTGACAATAACAGCGATGAGGCACCGATGGACGAAGATGACGGTGAAGTATCTAGCTCATTGACCGAATGGCGACAAAATTTGGTGAAAAGCTGGCATAACTTTATGTCTGAGTTTATCACTGTGCGTCGCCGCGACAGTAGCGCTGAGCCGCTGCTGGCACCAAACCAAGATGTGTACCTGCGTGAAAACATTCGCTCGCGCTTGCTGGTCGCCGCCCAAGCGGTACCACGCCATCAAAATGAAGTTTATCAGCAGTCCCTTGAAACCGTCTCTACGTGGGTACGTGCTTACTTCGATGTGAATGACCCCACGACAAAAGCCTTCCTGAGCCAGTTAGATGAGCTTAGTCAGCAGTCTATTAATATGGATGTCCCAACGGAGCTAAAAAGCCAACCACTGTTGGAAAAACTGATGCAAACCCGCGTGCGTAATCTGATGGCGACACCTTCTGTGCCAGCCTCCGCGCCCACAGCACAGGGAGAATAAGCATGCTTAAGGTCTTATTGCTATTTATCATCCTAATCGCAGGGATTGTATTGGGGCCCATGTTTGCCGGTCATCAGGGCTATGTTTTGATTCAGACGGATACCTACAACATCGAAACTAGCGTTACCGCGCTGGTGATCATGTTGATCCTGCTGATTGTTGTGTTATTCGCGATTGAGTGGATACTCCGCCGCGTCTTTCGCACTGGAGCGCGTACACGCGGCTGGTTCGTTGGTCGCAAGCGTACGCGCGCGCGCAAGCAAACTCGCGAAGGCTTAATGAAGCTTGCTGAAGGCGACTACACCCAAGTGGAAAAGCTGCTTTCCCGCAATGCCGATCACGCAGAACAACCTGTGGTTAACTATTTACTGGCGGCTGAAGCGGCACAGCAGCGCGGTGACGAACTACGCGTTAATCAGTATTTAGAGCGAGCTTCCGAAGTTGCTGACAGCAACCAACTTCCTGTCGATATCACTCGCGTGCGCATTCAATTGGCTCGCGGTGAAAATCATGCAGCACGCCACGGCGTTGACGCTCTGCTAAATGTTGCACCGCGTCATCCTGAAGTACTTCGTTTGGCAGAGCAGGCGTATGTCAGAACGCAGGCGTATCAGTCACTGCTTGAGATTTTACCCAGCCTTGCCAAAGCTAATGTTTATAACGATGACGAAATCCAGCAGCTACAGCTAAAAGCCTACATCGGTCTGATGAACGAACGCATGGCTAACGGTGGCAGCCTTGGTCTAAAAAGTTGGTGGAATGACCAAAGCCGCAAAACGCGTCATGAGACCGCTTTGCAAGTCGCAATGATAGAGCATCTCATCGAATGTAACGATCACGATACAGCCCAACAGATCTTGGTTGATGGGCTGAAACGTAAATTCGACGAGCGCTTAGTGCTCTTGATGCCAAAACTCAAATCAGGCAATCCTGAACAGTTAGAGAAGCTGTTAAATCAGCAAATTAAGCAACATGGCGCTAGCGCATTGCTCAACAGCACCTTAGGCCAACTATTGATGCGTCACGGCGAGTGGCAGCAGGCCAGCGAAGCCTTCCGTGCGGCGCTTAAACAGCGCCCAGACGCTTACGACTACGCTTGGTTAGCCGATGTGTTAGATAAACTCCATCGTCCTGAAGAGGCGGCTCAGATGCGACGTGATGGCCTATTACTGACGCTAAAGCAAGACCAGCCTGCTAATCCAGCCTAAGCACTTCTCGCTCTTCTTTTAAGCCCGCATAATGCGGGCTTTTTTATGTGATTTTTAGGCAAAAAAAACACCTGCCATAGGGCAAGTGTCTAAAAGGACAATCAGATCTTAGGACAACTGATTGGTGTCTCACTCAACGTTACGCCCGTGGGCTGATGAAGGGTCAAGACCACTATCATCAGGATCGGACAATAGACACCGTAAATTGGCTCTGCATCATTCGGAGGTTTATGAAGCTTTCGCAAACATAAGAAGGTGAATGAGCATCTACGTAGATAATAATGCACTTGGCGTGCCAACTTTGAAAACCAAGTCCTATCCAGCGATATTTTTATACTCAGTGCGCGACAGCAAGCTTGCGCGAGGCAATTTATAAAAGCAGCAGGCTAATTCACTCATCGTCTCGTAGAGTCACAGAACCCGTTTACCCATCAATGTGTCGCTCACCAACGACACCTTTCTTTGCTAGATAAATTCATATTTAAAATCAATGAATTATGAGTCTCAATTCAGAGACATAGCCAATAAGCTATGTCGTTAAAAACCAACATAGTGAAAATTGTTTGATTGATCAGAAGAGTAACAAGGCTGGGATTAGAGGCAAATAGAACTAAAAGGCGAAACCAAAAAGAAAATATCAGAGGATTGTTTGAGGAATTTTAGATGAAAAAAAACCCCGCATTGCGGGGTCTTTCTCAAGAGTGGTCGGCGAGAGAGGATTCGAACCTCCGACCCACTGGTCCCAAACCAGTTGCGCTACCAAGCTGCGCTACTCGCCGATGCAATTCTTTTCACCCATAATACTCAGTTGCATTAGGGCTTTCTAACTCTTTGAACACGATTTTATTCTACAAATCACATTCAATTAATTGGTCGGCGAGAGAGGATTCGAACCTCCGACCCACTGGTCCCAAACCAGTTGCGCTACCAAGCTGCGCTACTCGCCGATAACTCTGACTTACGCCTAAGAGTTCGTACTACTGAATGACCTCGGTCATTTTACTACTCACAGATTACCAATTCTAGATTGGTTGTGGTGCGAAGAGAGGGACTTGAACCCTCACGTCCGTAAGAACACTAACACCTGAAGCTAGCGCGTCTACCAATTCCGCCACCTTCGCAATGCCACTTAAATCTGGGGTGGCTAATGGGACTCGAACCCACGACAACTGGAATCACAATCCAGGGCTCTACCAACTGAGCTATAGCCACCATCAATTCTTATAACGCGGTATCGTATTTTGTACTGCATACCACCGCAGCTCTTGCACACAAAGCTTCGTAAAGCTCTTTAAAAAAACTGGTGCGCCCGACAGGATTCGAACCTGAGACCTCTGCCTCCGGAGGGCAGCGCTCTATCCAGCTGAGCTACGGGCGCTTAGCGCCGTTGCGGGAACGGATATTACGGACTTGGTGCCATGCTGTCTAGTGCTTTTTGTCATAAATATCGCGTTTGATTAGACTTTGCGCATTCTGACGCAAATGTCGACGCTTTACCCTACGACTTCTATCAAATCATCACTGTTTATCAGCTATCGATGATTTATTTCCCAACCGCGTTAACGAATAAACATACTGAATACAGCGAATAAAGATAAGACATTAAGGGGAGAAAGCCCCTTTGGTCTACACGCTATAAACGCCCGCCGTAGTAATACCCTAAAAACTTAAGCAACTTGAACTGACGACGCCAACGCGTTGGCTGAGCTAATAAACGGTATAGCCACTCCAGCCCAAGATTCTGCCATACCCTAGGCGCACGCTTTACATGTCCGGTGAAAACATCATAAGTACCGCCAACACCCATATACAGCGCATCAGGATAAACGTTGCGACAGTCACGCATCAGGATTTCCTGTTTTGGCGATCCCATGGCTACCGTCACTATTTTTGCACCACTTGCGCGAATACGTTCAAACAAGGCAGTACGTTCTTCAGGTTTAAAGTAACCATCTTGGCTACCTACAATATTAACATTCCACTGCTGACGCAGCTTGGCTTCGGTTTCAGCTAAAATTTCAGGCTTGCCGCCGATAAGGAAAACAGGCGTTCCCTTCTCTCCCGCACGCTGCATTAGCGCTTCCCAGAGATCAGCTCCTGCAACGCGACTAAGTTGAGCTCCAGGGTATTTGCGGCGAATAGCACGAACCATGCTGATGCCATCGCAATACTTGTATTCAGCTGCATCGATCAAATCGCGCAGAGGCTTATCGACCTCAGCGGTCATCACTTTCTCAGCGTTAATTGCCACCAAAGTACCGGTTTTCAGTTCACCGTCATCAAACAGATGCTCAAGAAACTGCGGCATATCACGGAAGCCCCAAAGCTCGATGCCTCTAATGTCATATTTAGGGATGGGGTTCGTCGTCTGCATGTTCATTATCCTTGTAAAACTTTTCTTGCGGGAGACGTCACTCGAGGCATACGGCTCCGGCGAACTCGCTGCCGAATCAAACCAGCGCTATCAAATAGCCAATAAAGTAGTTTTGCGATCAACAGACACAATCCAAATATCAGGCAGAAAAACACCACGCGTGATACGAAAGAGTCCATCCCCTCTCGGGCTAGTACGATAATGTTAAACACAGCTCCGAAACAGAATGCCTGCATTATCGCGGCCTTATAACGGTTGGCCTCACGCTTGCCTTTTTCATATAGCCAATCAAACCATTTGATAATCAGGCCGACAGCTATCGCTCCCACCGGGATAAAAGCGACTCCGCCCATCACGACCAGAGAACCAATCAGCGTTGGAGAAATGGCTAAACCAGAATGGTTGTTAAGTACTTCCCACGTGAAATAATTGGCGGTGTTGAATACTTGGTCGGGACGCCCCGGCCACATCCAGCTTGGAATGAAGACGTAGAAGTCACGGATAATCGGCGCTAAGCCTTGGAAATCAATCTTGTCGTAGTTTTGCAGTAATAACCCGAGATTCTCCCACGGGGAGAAAGTGTCTCGCGTCAGATATAGAAAGGTATAAAACGCTTCATCGCCGCTCACGTTCATGCCATAGCGTTTTAGCGCCAGCCAAAACATACCAACAATACCCAGTACGCCAGCAGCAGCCAGCATCCACAACGTTATCCAGCCACGTACAATGCCAATGAACAAGAACAGAGCAAAGGCAATGATGATGTTGGCACGAGTTCCACCGACAATCACATAGGTTAAAATACCAAACGCCACGGTGCTAACGAGGAAAAACAGCCAAGCTCGCTGATCCTGCTTAAGGAAATAGACCACTAGCATGGCCGGAATAAAGAAGTAGAAGAAACGCTTAAGCGCCACGCCCGAGACATCACTGGAGAAAATTTGGCTGTATGAATGCAGCTTAAACAACAAGAAGCCGTTATTCATAAAGAACACGCCAACGGTGCCAATAGCAATCAACGCTAACAGGATCCACGTCAGGTGCGCTTCAACCCGGTTAATGCTAAACATCGAACGCTCTACCTGAACCTTTTGAACCGGCCTTAGACGTGTTTTATAGGTTACATAATAGATGGCATAAAACGCCGTGGCCGAAAGCTGAGCATAAAGCAGATACTCCACGGGCACGACGGTGACATCAAAGCGGAAAACCAGCATACATGTCAGCGGGAAGCCAAAATAGAACGTGAGTAAAAACAGCAGTGAAAAGAACACGTTGAAGTTAAAGCGAACGCGGCGAAATTCCTTGTATGTCAGGAATAAAACAAACATCACCGAGAAGAAATAGACTAGCGATAAGCCGCCTAACTGCGCCAGAGTCATACATGCTCCCCTGCGGCAATTTCCAAGGCCTGCTGCCAGCCATCAATGTAGTTTGGATTAAAAAATGCGATCTGACTTTTATCAACGACATTCATCTGGCGCTGTGCTTCACGTGCAACGTTTGCGTCGAGAGAGTCGCCGTAGAACAGTACCGGTAGATGCTGCTCAGCTAAATCCTGCCAGAATGGGTTTTTGCGGCTCAACACAAACGGCACGCCAAACTGGATCAGCAAACATAACGTACCAATCCCCTGCTGACGATTGAAAATGAAATAACCCAAATCACAGCGACGCAGAATATCCAGATAGTCACCAAAAGCCACCTGCTTCGTCAAAAGCTGCACATTCTCTGCAGGGAATAACTGCTCTGCCGCCTGTTTAACCTGAGCGATATACTCAGCGTTATTGGCGGGATAACCCATTGGGATAATGATGCGGTTGTCTGTGCCAAACTGCTCTTTGATCGCTTCCAGCGCTTCTATGTGGCGGTTGGTCCGATCACCAGAATTCCCAACCAGAATAGTCAGTGGGCCATTCACCGATTTTTGTGGGTTCTCCAGCGTAAGCGCAGGATCCATACGCGTCGGAAAATAGAGTAATGAGGCCGGTACTCGAGGGTGGCGTTGCTGATAATGAATCAGATCGCCGCGAGTAGCGAATACGTGCCCCACTCGTCCCTGTGCCACACGGCGCAATTGGTAGAATAAGCGAAATTTCCAACTGGTGGCGTCTTCATACAGATCCGCCCCCCACGCATGCCATGCAACCTGTGAAGATTTAATCTTCCCAGTAAGCAAAGCGATCCAGAGCGTGGGATTAAATTGCCCGTGCATAAAGAAACGCACTGAACGATCGGCTTTGGCTCGAGTGATAACCGCCTCAGCCAAGGTTTTCTTATCCGGCCAAACGGTAATATCAAGCTGCTCGAATGCGCTAAACGCCGAAGCATCACGCGCTGCAACCATAAAGTGCCGAGCTTGCTCTTTTGGCACGCGTTCACTCAACACATCGTTAAAGAAGCGCAGTACGGTCAGGTTATGGTGTGGGATATCCGATCCCAGAACGTGAATCAGTGTCGTCATGCCCGTCTACGATAAATCAAGAATACAGATGTACAGAGCAGGAAATAGACGATGTAAGTCGCCATATATGCCTGCGCTGCTCCAAGAGCGCCATGCTGCGGGATGAGCCAATGAGAGAAACCGGTGAGCAAGATAAACTGGCTCACCTCAGTCATGACATAAAAGCGCAGCGATGCTTTGGCGATCACGAGATAGCCAAAGACATAGGAACCCACTTTCAATACATCGCCAACCAACTGCCATGCGAACAAATCGCGCATCGCAATAAACTTATTGGAGAATAACAGCCAAATAGCAAAGTCTCGCAGCAACCAAACGGTAAAACTGGCCGCTGCAACCGCAGGCAAAACAAACATGAGCGAGCGGCTGATTTCGCGGCTAATGTCATGTTTACTCACCAACCGCGACAATGTTGGCAACAGATATACGCTAAACGAAGCGGTAATAAACTGCAGATAGGCATCAGAAATGCTGCTGACCCCTTGCCAAATTCCCACTTCATCCCAGCTATAGTACCGTGCCAGCAAATTCCGCATCATCACGTAAGCAACCGGCAGCGTTACCGATGTGATCAACGCCATAATGGTGAACTTGCCGAGATTGCTGGCAATCGCCTTGTCCCAACCCAAGCGAAAATAGCTCAGCGGTATATGTCGACGCTTAAGCAGCATGAAGCTCGCAGGGATCACGACAATAGCCGGAACCAACGCTAAGCCTGCCAACGCACCAGGATAACCGCCAAACGCATAGCAGAGATAATATGCGACTACACCCAGTAAACTACCGCCGATGATGGAGAGCGCATTACCACGCGCATCACGAAAGCCTTTCAATACCGCCATAAAGAAGTTGGCGTAGGCAATGCCCATCTGGATAAAAGCGACTGCGCGCACAATCGGTTGATAGTTCGCATGGCCAAACAGGCCAACGCTTATTGGCTCAGCCGCGATCAGGAATACCACCGCCAACAAGGTGGAAAAGCCCAGAATCATACTGGACGAAGTCCCCACCACCGCCTTTAAGCGCTCAGGTTGTTGATGATACTCAGCCACATACTTGGTAATGCCGTTAAAAATACCCGCACCGGAGAGAACACCGAGCACGGTAACCATCTGACGAAAATTTCCCGCCTGCCCAACACCGCTAGGGCCAAAAGAGACCGCCAGCAGCTTGACGACCAGCAGCCCTACCCCAATTTTTATTAGGGTAGAGCCGGCCGTCCATAAAGATGCTTTTGCTAATGACATCAGCCAAAGAAACTCTGAATAGTGCTGATCACCGTACGCTGGTTAACGTCAGACATATTATAGAACAGCGGTAAGCGTGCTAAACGCTCGCTTTCTTTGGTGGTATATACGTCTTTACCTTCAAAACGGCCAAAACGCTCACCTGCAGGGCATTCATGCAGAGGGATGTAATGGAATACCGACATGATTTCAGCTTCTTTAAGATAGTTAATGAAGTCTGAACGCTGATCGATATCACGCAGTTTCAGATAGAACATATGCGCGTTTTGCTGGCAATCATTCGGTACCGATGGCAGCTCAACTTTGCCTTTTTGGGCTAATGGCAGGAACGCATCATAATAATTCTGCCATAGCTGCAAACGGCGTTGGTTGATCTTCTCTGCGGCTTCTAACTGCGCCCACAGGTAAGCTGCCTGTAGGTCAGACATCAAATAGCTGGAACCAATATCACGCCAGGTGTATTTGTCCACTAAACCACGGAAGAACTGGCTACGGTTAGTCCCTTTCTCGCGAATAATCTCCGCACGCTCAATCAATGCAGGATCGTTAATCAGCGTCGCGCCACCTTCTCCACCAGCGGTGTAGTTCTTGGTTTCATGGAAGCTAAAACAACCGATGTGGCCAATTGAGCCCAGCGCTTTGCCTTTGTAAGTCGACATCACGCCTTGAGCGGCATCTTCGACCACAAACAAATTATATTTCTTCGCCAACGCCATAATAGTGTCCATTTCGCAGGCTACGCCCGCGTAGTGAACCGGCACGATAGCGCGAGTTTTATCGGTAATAGCGGCTTCAATTTTGGTTTCATCAATATTCATCGTATCTGGACGCAAATCGACAAACACCACTTTCGCACCGCGCAACACAAAGGCATTGGCTGTAGAAACAAAGGTAAAGCTTGGCATAATCACTTCATCGTTAGGCTGAATATCCAGCAGCAAAGCAGCCATTTCTAACGAAGCAGTACAAGAGGGCGTTAACAGCACCTTGGCGCTGCCAAAACGTTGCTCCATCCACTGTTGGCAACGGCGAGTAAAACCACCGTCCCCGCACAGCTTGCCGCTGGTCATAGCGGCCTGCATATACTCAAGTTCTGTCCCTACAACTGGAGGAGCGTTAAATGGAATCATGTGTTCACCTGTATAGCCAGTAGGCCGTGCTTTCAATCACGGCACCACTGCGAATATAAAGCCGTAAAGCCGGAATGTTTCCCGTTTGTGTTGCAACATGCAGACACGAAAGGTTGTTATCCCGACACCAATTCTGTGCCAGCTGCATAAGCTGTTTTCCAATGCCTAAGCCTGCCGCTTCTGGAGCAACGGCAAGTAGACCAATTCTGGCCTCTCCATTAGCAAGAGCGCGTAACGTAACGAATCCGGCAGGCTTCCTTTGCGTATTTAGCACCAGCAAGCATTGATGGTCAAAGGTTCCTAGGACCGCTTTCTCAACCCACTCGGCATAAAAACGAGCGCTGTCGCCAGCTTGATACCAAGGGGCTCGAAAACGGCTAAGCGCAAAAGCCTGCGCAGCCTGTGCTCTGAGCCAAGGGATATCCTCAGCCACGGCAATACGGCTGCCAAAAACAGTCGCCCCTGCATTGTTGTTTGCAGTTCTTGTGCCAATTTGTTCAAGTCCGATGGGAAGCGATAAATCTATTTCTCCCTCAACCAACCTGAAACCGAGGTTTGCTAAGTCATCTGCCAATACCAAGCGATCGGCAGGAATTTTAGCCTGCACAATATCAAACGGCTGAAGATCAGCCGTTGTCAGTTGTGGAGCCGTCGATGAAAAAGCCAATTTCGCGCTACGGAGCTGAAAATATTCACTCTCCCACGCTAAGGGCTCAATATTGGCGCGGACGCACATGTAATAGATCCATTAGGTATTTGCCATAGCCAGTTTTAGCCAGCTTTTGTGCTGCGTGTTTAACACCGTCATCATCAAGCCAACCATTCCGCCATGCAATTTCCTCTAAACACGCGATCTTGAAGCCTTGACGCTTCTCGACCGTTTGAACGAAAGTACTCGCTTCAATTAGGCTGTCGTGTGTACCAGTATCTAGCCACGCAAAACCTCGGCCCAGCAACTCGACATTCAGTTCGCCACGTTCCAGATACATTTGGTTGATACTGGTAATCTCTAACTCACCGCGTGGTGAAGGCTTCACTTGCTTAGCAATATCAACAACTTGGTCATCGTAGAAATAAAGCCCCGTCACAGCCCAATTAGACTTGGGTTTCTCCGGTTTTTCTTCAATAGACAAAGCGCGGAATTCATCATCGAACTCAACCACACCAAAACGTTCAGGATCCATGACCTGATAACCAAATACCGTTGCACCATGTTGGCGCTTAGCCACATTGCGTAATTTTGGACTAAAGCCCTGACCAAAGTAGATATTGTCTCCAAGCACTAAACAAGAGGCATCACTACCGATAAATTCTTCGCCGATCAAGAATGCCTGAGCTAATCCATCAGGGTTTGGTTGTTCCGCGTAGCTCAGGCTAATACCAAACTCTTCACCGCTGCCCAGCAAACGCCGAAATGAAGGCAAGTCTTCTGGGGTTGATATAATCAGAATATCTCGGATCCCTGCCAGCATCAGTACTGACAATGGATAATAAATCATTGGCTTATCATAAATTGGCAACAGCTGCTTAGATACACCACGAGTAATTGGGTGTAAACGGGTGCCTGACCCACCAGCAAGGACTATTCCTTTCATAAAATCATGCCTTTCATGATATCTCCCTAGTGAAACAGCCGATAGAAAGCTGTGTGCCACCAGCGGTGGAGAAAAGTTATTGCAGACCTAAACGCTCACCAGCATAAGAGCCATCTTGCACGCGTTTCCACCAAGACTCATTGGCTAGGTACCACTCAACCGTTTTGCGGATACCGCTTTCAAAGGTTTCCTGTGGTCGCCATCCCAGCTCGCGTTCGATCTTGGCGGCATCAATCGCATAACGCATGTCATGTCCTGGGCGGTCCGTTACGTAGGTAATCAGATCGACATAATGCTCAACGCCAGCGGGTTTACTCGGAACCAGCTCCTCAAGAAGCGTGCAAACGGTTTTCACCACGTCGATGTTCTTACGCTCGTTATGACCACCGATGTTATAGGTTTCACCGATAACACCTTCAGTCACCACCAGATACAGTGCTCTAGCATGATCTTCAACGTATAGCCAATCACGGATCTGCGCCCCATTGCCATAGACCGGCAACGGCTTCCCTGCTAACGCGTTGAGAATAATCAACGGGATCAGCTTTTCTGGGAAATGGTATGGGCCATAGTTGTTGGAGCAATTAGTCACAATGGTTGGGAAACCATAGGTACGCAGCCAAGCGCGTACCAAGTGATCGCTGGATGCCTTAGAGGCAGAGTATGGGCTGCTTGGGGCATATGGCGTCGTTTCTGTGAAGAAATCATCAGTGCCATGCAAATCGCCATATACTTCATCGGTGGAAATATGATGGAAACGGAAAGCACTTTTACGCTGCTCGTCCAGTCCATTCCAGTATTGGCGAGCGGCTTCCAAGATCGTATAGGTGCCTACGATGTTAGTTTCAATAAAAGCCGCAGGACCATCAATAGAGCGATCAACGTGACTTTCCGCAGCCAAGTGCATCACGTAGTCTGGCTGATATTGGGCAAATACCCGATCGAGTTCGGTACGATTGCAAATATCTACCTGCTCAAATGCATAGCGATCGCTATCAGAAACCGGAGTCAACGACTCTAGATTTCCCGCATAGGTCAACTTATCCACGACCACAACGCTGTTGTTGGTATCAGCAATAATATGGCGCACCACGGCGGAACCAATAAAACCAGCACCGCCGGTTACAAGAATACGCTTCACTGCCATACCCCTTTAGTATCGACAATATAGGACTGAGTCACTTGCGCGGCTGGAATCGCTTTAAACTGCTTGTGATCGACCAGCATGACAATCACATCCGCCTGACGCAGTGCATCTGCGGTAGTGACCAAATCAGCGTGACCAATTAACTTTTTCGGCAACTGCTCAATATTCGGCTCAACAACCAACGTTTGTCCCGCATGCCATTCAGCAATCATATGAGCAATTTCCATCGCTGGGCTTTCGCGTAAATCGTCAATATCAGGCTTAAAGGCTAAACCGAAACAGGCAATTTTAATCTCGGCAGCTCGCTTACCAGACTGGGACAAGCAATCGGCAACCGCGGCTTTAACGCGGTCAACCACCCAAATAGGTTTGCCATCATTCACCAGACGTGCGGTATGGATCAAACGTGCTTGCTGTGGATTCTGAGATACGATAAACCATGGGTCGACGGCGATACAGTGGCCACCGACGCCTGGACCGGGCTGTAAAATATTGACTCGAGGATGGCGATTCGCCAACGCGATCAGCTCCCATACATTAATGCCTTGAGTATCGCAAATCAGCGAAAGCTCGTTAGCAAATGCAATGTTGACATCACGGAAGCTGTTTTCCGTCAATTTACACATCTCGGCAGTGCGGGAATTGGTCACCACACATTCGCCTTCGAGGAAAATCTTGTAAAGCTCACTCGCTCGGGCTGAACATTTTGGCGTCATCCCGCCGATCACACGATCGTTTTGAATCAGTTCAACCATCACTTTGCCCGGCAAGACTCGCTCTGGGCAATAAGCGATATTCACATCGGCAGATTCACCGGCCTGATGCGGAAAGCTCAAATCTGGACGAGACTCTGCCAGCCATGCCACCATTTGTTCTGTAGCACCCACTGGGGATGTAGACTCAAGGATGACCAGATCGCCTTTTTTCAGTACGGGGGCTATCGACTTGGCTGCAGACTCGACATAAACCATATCCGGCTCATGATCGCCTTTAAACGGGGTTGGTACCGCGATTAAAAATGCATCTGCGGCTTCAGGCGTTGTCACTGCGCGCAGGAAACCACCGTCAACGGCCTGTTTAACCACTTTATCTAGATCAGGCTCAACAATATGGATTGCACCGCGATTAATAGTATCTACAGCATGTTGGTTCACATCCACGCCAATCACTTTTTTCTGGCGCGAGGAAAAAGCAGCCGCAGTTGGCAGACCGATGTAACCCAGACCAATAACAGAGATAGTTTCAAAACTCATAACGTCACCTGATGATTTTTTAATGCTTCAAGGATTCGTTGGCAGGCATGTCCGTCGCCATACGGGTTATGTGCTCGGCTCATCGCATGATATTCCTCATCATCCGTTAGCAACCGACTGACCTGTTCCAATATCTTTTTAGTATCTGTTCCGACTAAACGAACCGTTCCTGCCGTAATGGCTTCAGGGCGTTCGGTAGTGTCTCGCATAACCAATACTGGTTTGCCGAGAGAAGGCGCTTCTTCCTGAATACCGCCCGAGTCCGTTAGGATCATATAGGCGTGATTCATGAGATAGACAAATGGCAGATAGTCTTGCGGCTCAATAAGAATAACGTTATCGATGCCACGTAAAATACGGTTGACGGGCTCGCTCACGTTCGGGTTCAAGTGCACAGGATATACAACCTGCACATCAGGATGAGAGCGGGCTATTTCAGCTAAGGCGCTGCAAATGCGCTCAAAACCGCCACCAAAGCTTTCTCGACGATGGCCGGTAACCAAAATCAGTTTCTTCGTTTTATCTAGGAACGGATAGCGCTGGTCTAGGCTTTGTCTTAGTTCTTCATTGCCCAACACGCGATCGCGAACCCAAATCAACGCATCAATGACGGTATTACCTGTGACAAAAATATTTGTATCTGAGATGGCTTCTCTGATGAGGTTCCGCTTTGACGTTTCCGTCGGGGCAAAATGGAACATAGCCATATGACCGGTCAATGTGCGGTTCGCTTCTTCCGGCCATGGAGAATACAGATTTCCGGTTCTCAGCCCTGCTTCAACGTGGCCGACTGGAATACGCTGATAAAAAGCAGCCAAACTGGCGGCCATCGTCGTCGTCGTATCACCGTGAACTAATACTACGTCAGGTTTGAAATCCTCCAATACTGGCTTCAAACCCTCCAGAATCCGGCAGGTTATTTCACTGAGTCCCTGGCCAGGTCTCATAATATTCAGGTCATAATCAGGCGTAATTTCAAATAAGTTTAGTACCTGATCCAACATCTCACGATGCTGAGCTGTTACACAGACTTTCGCCTCAAAGGCACTATCCTTTGCCAAAGCATGAACCAGCGGAGCCATTTTAATGGCCTCAGGACGGGTTCCAAATACAGTCAATACTTTCACTGTAGATCTCTTTTTATCAGTAAATTACGGCCATCAGCCGTAGTTTGGGCACCTTCCGGTGCCCAATAGGATGAATTCAGATAACTTACGGGCGAGTTCGTCTCACTAACGCCACCCCTGCGCCGATCAAAGCGCCGATAGCTCCCCACATCACGAGCATAAAGCCTCGACGTGGGCTATCGCGTTTAACCGGTTCTTCCGGTGTGCGAAGATAACGATAGGTCTGGAATTTGCTATCCAATGTTGGTCCAACATTGAGCGTATTTAGCATCGCGCGGTTTTGATCATAATCCAGATCGTAGCTTGGTCCTGATGCCTGAAGTGCTTCTAAACGAGCCTGCAGCATTGGACGACCTAACATAAACAAATCCGCTGCAGGAAGTTGCTCTGCGGGAGTATCAGTACGAGAACTGCTGATACCCTGCTGCTGTGCGATCTTTAATCCTTGCTCAAGCCCCTTGACCTCCCGCTGATAAATAGCGGAAGCCACTTCTTCTTGGCGTTTCACCTGCGCTTTGAGAGAAATAGTACGAGCAGCCCACGCGCCCTGAATCTCTTCATTCAAATGGCTAGCTGCTTGCTGACTGGCAAAATCAACATATTGTCGTAGCAACGTATTCGCATCTGCTGCCGTTTCCGCGATTAATTTGACGCTATCATTGGTTTTTTTCGCATCGTCGCGGGGAATGAACACAATGTTATTCACCATCTCATCCAGCAAGGCTGCATCAGCTTTAACATCGCCCTCTTTGCGCTCTTGGTAATATTTGCTCTTTAGCCAGAAATCGCGACGAGTATCATACGCCGCTAATTGCATAATGAACTCATTATAGGCTTCATCAGCAATACTGGGCTCTAGTGCCTGATTACCGCCAATCCGTTGATCAAGATTGCGTAAAAACTGCTGCTGAGAATAATAACCGCCCAACAGATTCACCGTCGGCTTATCAGTGATAGCGGTAGCACTCCACTCCTGCTTCATCAGAAAAGAAACAAGTATCGCAACGATAGCAAAAGCGGCGGCTATACCAATTATCCAAGCCTTGCCCTGCCAAAGGGTGCGGCACAAACCGCGAATATCCAACTCGTTTTCAACGGGCATTTCGTTCTGGTTCGACATTGTCTCAATTTCCATCACTACATCAGGTTAAGCTTTTTTGCGCTGCGCCGCGTTACGGAGTCGCCGCTTCATACGCTTAATATAACGGGCTACACGCCACGCGCGTTTTATACAATATCCGTACATGAAAAATGCAAGCAAGAATAATGCCAACATTCCCCATTCAGGCATAAATTGTAACCTTTCGCCTAATACGCCAATCGCAGCCAACAGTGCCGCGGCGACAGTGATAAGAACGAAAGCCTGACGAGAGGTAAAACCGGCACGCATAATCAAATGATGAATATGCTGGCGGTCTGGTGAGAAGGGGCTCATTCCTTTGCGCAATCTGCGATACATGATGGCAATCATATCCATCAGTGGGATCGCAATCATCCAAAGCGCCGTCACCGGATTCATCGGATGTGATTTTCCCTGAGTGCTCTGCAACAGGATCCAAATCACCGTGAAACCGATCAGGGTACTACCCGCATCGCCCATAAAGACTTTATAACGGCGCCCCAAAATCCCAAGGTTTAGCACGATGTAAGGTAAGATGGCCGCAATAATGGCGAAACACCACAGCGCTAAATCTCCTTGGTGATCCTGAAAAAGCAGAATCCCCATGGCGGCAAAGGTCACACAAGATAACCCGCCCAGCAGGCCATCGATCCCATCCACCATATTGAACGCATTGATGGCGGCCCAAACGGCAAACAGAGTGACGACATAGCCAAATGGCCCAAGATTTAGCTCCCACGGGCCTAGCACGTGACCCAAGGTCATGAGATATAAGCCGCCGTATACCATCATGGCAATGGCAATCAATGCCTGTACAGTGGCTCGGAACTTCACGCTGATATCAAATCGGTCATCCAAAGCACCGACCAGTACTAAGATGCCTGCACAAATCAGGTAAAGCTTCGCATGGGGTATATACGGCTGGAAGAAGAGGAAAGTAAAACAAATACCCGCGTAAACAGAAATACCGCCGACCAAAGGTATCAACCCTTGATGGCGTTTACGATAGTTCGGCTTATCTACTAGCCCTATTTTTTTTGCAACTTTCCGAGCAAAAAACAAGAACGCAAATGAGAATAGGAAGATAAGGAGAAGACTCATACTCATATCGAGTAAATTCACGGTTAACTGCTCTCTGTTCTTATTGCCAACAAAAGAATTAGTTTGCTAAACAACGCTATAACAACCTATATCCCATGGATAGTACACCGCACTAAAAGCTAAATACATCCCAAATAGACTCAATTGTTAACCTCGCACTAAAAATGTCTGTGCTAAAACAATAGTCCTCATTTAGAAAAGTATGCGATGCGCGCTCCTATATTTTAATCAACAATCGTATCCGTTAAATGAGAAAAACGCCATGTTATCTCTAACATGGCGTTTCCCCGAGTTTTCTGGCTATTACGAACGTTTCATCATATCGAAGAAATCATCGTTCGTTTTTGTCATCGCAAGCTTATTGATGAGGAATTCCATGGCATCAATCTCACCCATAGGATGAATAATCTTACGCAGAATCCACATTTTCTGTAGCTCTTCAGACGTTGTCAAAAGCTCTTCTTTACGAGTACCAGAACGGTTGTAATCAATTGCAGGGAACACGCGTTTTTCCGCAATTTTACGGGAAAGATGCAGTTCCATGTTGCCGGTACCTTTAAATTCTTCATAGATAACTTCATCCATTTTAGAACCGGTATCAACTAACGCGGTGGCAATGATTGTCAGGCTACCCCCCTCTTCCACGTTACGTGCAGCACCGAAGAAACGCTTTGGACGATGCAGGGCGTTAGCATCTACACCACCGGTCAGAACTTTACCTGACGCTGGAACAACGGTGTTGTAGGCACGAGCCAAACGGGTGATGGAGTCCAGAAGAATAATAACGTCTTTCTTATGTTCAACCAGACGTTTGGCTTTTTCGATAACCATTTCAGCAACCTGAACGTGGCGAGACGCTGGTTCGTCAAAGGTAGAAGCAATAACTTCACCTTTAACCAAGCGCTGCATCTCGGTAACTTCTTCTGGACGTTCGTCGATAAGAAGAACCATCAAAGTACAGTCAGGATGGTTATAAGCGATGCTCTGCGCAATGTTTTGCAGCAGCATTGTTTTACCCGCTTTCGGTGGCGCAACGATCAGACCACGCTGACCACGACCGATCGGAGAAGCCAAATCCAATACACGAGCCGTCAAATCTTCAGTGGAACCATTGCCGCGTTCCATACGAAGACGAGAGTTTGCATGTAAAGGAGTAAGGTTTTCGAACAGAATTTTACTGCGGGCGTTTTCTGGTTTGTCGTAGTTAACTTCGTTAACTTTCAACAGGGCAAAATAGCGTTCACCTTCTTTAGGAGGACGGATTTTACCGGAAATAGTATCGCCAGTGCGAAGGTTGAAACGGCGGATTTGGCTTGGAGAAACATAGATATCATCAGGGCCTGCTAGGTAGGAACTATCGCCTGAACGGAGGAAACCAAATCCGTCCTGCAATATCTCTAGCACCCCATCACCGAAGATATCTTCGCCGCTTTTTGCATGTTGTTTCAGGATTGCAAAAATAATGTCCTGTTTGCGCATACGGGCCAGATTCTCTAGGCCCATGTTTTCGCCGAGAGTAATTAGCTCAGAGACCGGCGTATTCTTTAATTCGGTAAGATTCATAATGGTGGGTTCTTTAAACTCGGGGTATATCTCGAACGTATTGTGAATGGTATGACAGGGGTCATCCATGCCTGTTTGTGGACTTTCATAGCACCCGGTATGGATTACAGCGCGGATAAATCGCACACATGCCAAAAGATTGCAGATCCAATTCGCGTGTACTCATTGATGATATGAAGGTGCCTTACGGTTTAAAACCTATGTTTTAGCTTGCTGGCCCCAACCGTGATGACCGCAGTAGTTCTCGAAGGTCACACTAGGGTTTAAAACACAGAGGTCTCAAAACAGAATAAAACTTAGATTCTAACTTTATGATTCAAACTACAGGTAAGTACTGTATTGCAGTGAGGTTAAACTTAACACGCTTATTCGCGGACGTCTAGCGGTCAGTCGCAAGAAAACGACTAACCACCAGACAACATCATAAATATGATGATTACAGATTCGCGTCCAGGAACTCTTTCAATTGAGTTTTGGACAAAGCGCCGACCTTAGTCGCAGCCACAGCGCCGTTTTTAAACAGCAGCAGGGTTGGAATACCGCGAATGCCAAACTTCGGCGCAGTTGCCGGGTTTTCATCGATATTCAGTTTAGCAATGGTCAACTTGCCTTCGTATTCAGTCGCGATTTCATCCAAAATCGGAGCAATCATCTTGCATGGACCACACCATTCTGCCCAGAAATCAACCAGAATCGGGCCTTCAGCTTTTAATACATCGGTATCGAAGCTGTTGTCACTCAGGTGAACAATTTTATCGCTCATGTTCTACTCCACAGGATTAAGTCTGCCTTTATTGGTATAATCTTAACCTACTAGACCGATCATCTTCCAATAAAGGGTTGACTTTATTTCAACGGATACGCGTTCGTAAAGCAATACTTTCGTGAACGTCTTTCGTGAACATAGCGTTAACTGTTATTCTACGACACTATGAGCAAAACACACTTAACTGAACAGAAGTTCGCCGACTTCGCCCTGCACCCAACGGTGGTCAAAGCCCTTGAATCTAAAGGCTTTCATAACTGCACGCCTATTCAGGCACTCGCATTACCCCTGACAGTGAATGGGCGTGATGTAGCAGGTCAGGCACAAACAGGCACCGGCAAGACGCTGGCTTTTTTAGCGTCAACTTTCCATTATTTACTCACTCACCCTGTCGCAGAGAACCGTAAAACCAATCAGCCAAGAGCGCTGATTATGGCTCCGACACGTGAATTAGCCGTCCAAATTCACTCTGATGCCGAGGCACTCGCGCACGAAACTGGTCTGAAACTTGGTTTGGCATACGGTGGCGATGGCTACGATAAGCAGCTGAAAGTGCTCGAAAGTGGTGTTGAT
Source organism: Hafnia sp. HMSC23F03 (assembly GCF_001816025.1). Taxonomy (NCBI): domain Bacteria; kingdom Pseudomonadati; phylum Pseudomonadota; class Gammaproteobacteria; order Enterobacterales; family Hafniaceae; genus Hafnia; species Hafnia sp. HMSC23F03. Next base: position 21,312 of record NZ_KV824222.1, on the reverse strand, counting down.
ATTCTGATTGGCACTACGGGCCGCTTGATCGACTATGCTAAGCAAGGCCATATCGACCTCGGCTGTATTCAGGTTGTGGTTCTTGATGAAGCCGACCGCATGTTCGACTTAGGCTTTATTAAAGATATCCGCTGGCTATTCCGTCGGATGCCTGCGACCAATCAGCGCTTAAATATGATGTTCTCCGCTACATTATCTTATCGTGTACGCGAACTTGCCTTCGAACATATGAACAACGCTGAATATATTGAAGTGGAACCAGAACAAAAAACGGGTCATCGCATTAAAGAAGAGCTGTTCTACCCCTCTAACGAAGAAAAAATGCGTTTATTACAGACGCTGATCGAAGAAGAGTGGCCAGATCGCTGCATTATTTTTGCCAATACCAAGCACCGTTGCGAAGATATCTGGGGTCATTTAGCCGCAGATGGACATCGTGTAGGCCTGCTGACCGGCGATGTCGCTCAGAAAAAACGTCTGCGTATTCTGGATGACTTCACCAAAGGCAATCTGGATATCTTAGTTGCAACCGACGTCGCTGCCCGTGGATTACATATCCCACTGGTGACTCACGTATTCAACTACGACTTACCTGACGATTGTGAAGACTACGTTCACCGTATCGGCCGAACTGGACGTGCAGGCGAAAGTGGCTATTCCATCACACTGGCTTGTGAAGAATATGTCCTCAATTTGCCAGCAATTGAGGCCTATATTGAGCACTCAATCCCAGTAAGCAAGTACAACAGCGAAGCGCTGCTGACTGATTTACCTGCACCGAAGCGATTAACTCGCCCTCGGAGTAACAACGGCCAACGCCGTAGTTCAGGTCCGCGCCGTAATAACGGTTCGATGCGTCAAAGTCGTAAACGTACGAGTTAATTATTTATGCGCAGCTCCGCCTCATTGTATGCCGCTATTGATCTTGGTTCTAACAGCTTTCATATGCTGGTTGTGCGTGAGGTGGCGGGAAGTATTCAGGTACTCGCCCGTATTAAGCGCAAAGTACGTTTAGCTGCGGGTTTAGATAGCGAGAATCAACTATCTGACGAAGCCATGCAACGCGGTTGGCAATGCCTGCGCTTATTCTCTGAGCGCTTACAGGATATTCCGCGCGAACAAATCCGCGTAGTGGCAACCGCGACGTTGCGCATTGCTAAAAATGCGCAGCAGTTTATTACTCAAGCTGAAGAAATCCTCGGCCGCCCAGTTCAAGTTATCAGTGGTGAAGAGGAAGCTCGCCTGATTTATCAAGGCGTGGCGCATACCACAGGGGGCTCGGCGCAACGCTTAGTGGTGGATATCGGTGGCGGTAGCACCGAATTAGCAGCTGGGACAGGCGCGACGGCAGATGTCCTACACAGCCTCCAAATGGGGTGTGTGACATGGCTTGAGCGCTATTTTAACGATCGTAATCTCACCCAAGAAAACTTCGACCGTGCGGGTCACGCTGCGCGCGAGATGCTGTTGCCCGTGGTTGACAGCTTAAAACAGCATGGCTGGCAGATCTGCGTCGGGGCGTCAGGCACGGTTCAAGCTTTGCAGGAAATAATGGTTGCTCAGGGGATGGATGAACGCATCACGCTGAACAAACTACTGCAAATGCGCCAACGAGCGATTCAGTGTGGCAAACTCGAAGAACTGGAAATTGAAGGGCTCACTCTTGAACGAGCGCTGGTGTTTCCAAGCGGCTTATCGATCCTGATTGCGATTTTCGAAACCTTAGAGATCGAAAGCATGACATTATCCGGCGGCGCTCTGCGCGAAGGACTGGTGTATGGCATGCTGGATCTTCCCGTAGAGCAAGATATTCGCTCGCGGACAATTCGTAATATTCAGCGCCGCTATCAGCTCGATATTGAGCAAGCTGAGCGTGTCAGCCTGCTGGCTGAAAGTTTTGTTCTGCAATTATCCAAAAGTTGGCAAATCGATAGCCGTAGTGCTGAACTACTGCACTGGGCCTGTTTGCTGCATGAAGTTGGCCTAAGCGTAGACTTCAAACAGTCAACGCAGCATGCCGCCTATCTGATTAGAAACATAGATCTGCCTGGGTTTACCCCAGCACAAAAGAAGCTACTGGCTGCTTTGCTGCAAAATCAAAACGGCATGCTAGATATGACTGCTTTAAGTCAACAAAATGCGGTTCCACAAGAAATAGCACATCGCCTGTGCCGCATTCTACGGTTGGCGATTATCTTTGCTAGCCGCCGCCGTGATGACACTATGCCACTCCTGAATCTAAAAGCTGAGGGCGACAAATTACATGTTGTCCTACCCGCGGGTTGGCTACAGGCACACCCGCTACGCGCGGAAAACCTACATCAGGAAAGTCTGTGGGAAAGCTATGTACACTGGACCCTGTTGGTAGAAGAGATCGAATAAACCCGATCTTATGATATGAAAAAGGCATCCTAACAGATGCCTTTTCTCATTATGAACGATGGAAATACGCGCAATAACAATTAGCTTCCGCCCTTCGCCTTCGCCAACATCGCACGAATATTCGCGACGTTTGCTTGCCCCTTTTGCATTCTCTCTTGTGGGCTGACTACTTTACGCTCCGTCTCCCAATTCAGATCGTCTTGTGGTAGCTCTAATAGAAACCGACTTGGCTCAGGACGCACTAATTCTCCGTATTGGCGGCGCTCTCGGCACAGGGTAAACACAAGCTCTTTTTGTGCTCGGGTTATTCCCACATAGGCCAATCGTCGCTCTTCGTCGACGTTATCTTCATCAATACTGCTCTGATGTGGCAGTAAACCTTCTTCCATGCCGACAAGATAAACATACGGAAACTCTAGCCCTTTAGAAGCATGTAGCGTCATTAACTGTACCTGATCGGCCTCATCTTCACTTTCGCCTCTCTCCATCATATCGCGCAGAGTAAAACGTGTGACGACCTGAGTCAGCGTCATTGGCTCATCAATATCACTGCCTTCTAGCATTTCTGTCATCCAACTAAACAGCTGGTTGACGTTTTTCATGCGCATCTCGGCTGCTTTTGGGCTAGGAGAGGTTTCAAACAACCAACTCTCGTAGTCAATGCCATGAATGAGATCTCGCACCGCCGCTATTGGCTCACGCTCTGACAGCGCAGAAACTTCCTGCATCCAGTGGGTAAAACGCTGCAGAGACTCTAACCCCCGTCCGGTCAGCGTTTGGCTAAGACCAAAATCAAAGCTGGCACGGAACAAGCTAATGCCCCGGTGATTAGCCCATTCTCCCAATTTTTGCAGCGTCGCAGGGCCGATCTCACGCCGCGGCGTATTAACAATGCGCAGAAAAGCGCTGTCGTCGTCTGGATTGGTCAGAACGCGCAGATAGGCCAATAAATCTTTAATTTCTGGGCGCGAGAAGAATGAAGTACCACCGGATATACGATACGGAATGCGGTTTTGCATCAGCATTTTTTCAAATACGCGAGACTGATGGTTCCCGCGATACAAAATCGCATAGTCACTATAGGAGGTTTTATTGATAAAGTGATGGGCGATGAGCTCTCCCACGACGCGTTCCGCTTCGTGATCTTCATTATTTGCCGTAATGATTTTTAGCTCTTCACCATACCCTAATTCAGAGAACAGTCGTTTTTCAAATACGTGTGGGTTGTTGGCAATGAGAATGTTAGCTGACTTCAGAATGCGCTGCGAAGAGCGATAATTCTGCTCCAGTTTAATCACCTGCAAAGCAGGGAAGTCCTCTTTCAGCAATACCAGATTCTGCGGACGCGCTCCACGCCACGAATAAATCGACTGATCGTCATCGCCCACGACGGTAAATCGTGCTCGATTGCCTACCAACAATTTTACCAATTCATACTGGCTCGTGTTGGTATCTTGATATTCATCCACCAGCAAATAGCGAATGCGCTGCTGCCAACGTTCACGCACCTCTTCATTGCGACGCAACAACAACGTTGGCAACAGGATTAGATCATCGAAATCAAGCACGTTGCAGGCTTTTAGCTGAGCGTCATACAGCTGATAGCAATGCACAAATATCTTGTCGCGCTCAGAAAATGCATGCGTCGCCGCCTGCTGGGGATCGATAAGATCGTTCTTCCAGTTTGAGATCGTCGAAATCAGTTGCTTTAGCAGATCTTTATCTTTCTCTAGCCATTGTTCGGTTAGATCCGTTAGCAATGCCAACTGATCCTGATCGTCAAACAATGAGAAATTCGCCTTCATTCCCAACGCTTTATATTCCCGTTTGATGATCTCTAATCCCAAGGTATGGAAGGTGGAAATCATCAGACCACGCGCTTCTTTTCGGCCCAGAGTCTGCGCAACGCGCTCTTTCATCTCGCGGGCAGCTTTATTAGTAAAAGTCACAGCGGCAATATGGCGAGCCTGATAGCCACATTCACGGATCAGATGCGCAATTTTGTTTGTAATAACACGGGTTTTGCCTGAGCCGGCCCCAGCCAGAACTAAACAAGGACCAGTAACAAATTCAACAGCCTGCTGCTGACCGGGATTTAAACGCATGGATGACTTAACCTGAATATGATTGCGACAAAAGAACAAGACGGAGGCGAATTGTAGCAGAAACCAAGCTGCGAAAATAAACTCACCGCGTGGGTTCTACCTTCAATGCGTTATATACCGAAGCACGCGAAATCCCCAGTTCATCCGCGACAATTTTTGCTGCCCCACGCAGTTGCAACAAACCGGAGGTCGCCAGATGACGGATCAATACTTTTCGTTGTGGAGCCGATAGCGCACGCGGCTGACTCGACATTGCCGCAGCATAATCTTCAATCGCGCGTTTCACATCCTTAGACCCGAAACTACTGCGTAAACTTTCCTGAGTAGGAGCATGCTCGCTATCCACAGAGGTAAGCTGAGAAAGCACACGCTGAACGGAATCCAGCAAAGAAACATCCATATTCAGGCATAACGCGGCAACAAACTCGCCCTGACTGTTACGCAAGCCGATCGAGGTACTTTTTGCTGGGCGCCCATCAGGAAATCGATTGGCGTAATTTTGCACCACATCAGGATAGTGTGGATCTCGAATACGAGCCAATCCCATCTCGGTTGAGGGATCGCCAATCTTTCGGCCAGACAGTGGCTGCTCAATCGCCACAATAGAATGCATCGGGTTGGTCAGATCGTGCAGTACCACTTCACAGGTAGGCGCAAACATTTCCCCCAACGCTTTAGCAATTTTAGCGCCTTCACGCAGCAATAGCTGGTTCTCGCTCAACACTTCTGCAGTGGAGCTTTCATTATTTTTCATATAGCGCTTTCCTTTTTGTTTTACTGATCGTATAAAATTATACAAAATGACAAAGAAAATTGCACCCCGAGGAGAAAATCATGCCCCTGTTAACGATGGCAGTTAGTGCTGATGATGTGCGCGAAGCTGCAAAAACCCTTCAAGGTGCGGCACACCGCACGCCAGTTCTCACCTCCACCCAAGCGAATGCCATCACTGGCGCAAGCCTGTTTTTCAAATGTGAAAACTACCAGCGAGTTGGAGCATTTAAGTTTCGCGGGGCTTATAACGCGATAAGCCATTTAACACAGGAACAAAAGAAACGTGGGGTCGTCGCTTTCTCCTCCGGCAACCATGCGCAGGCGATGGCGCTGGCGGCACGAGAATTAGAAGTACCGGTGACCATAGTGATGCCGCACGATGCTCCAGCGGCCAAACTTGCAGCAACACGCGGTTATGGGGCCGAAGTCATTATTTACAATCGCCAAAAAGAAGATCGAGAAGCGATCGCTGCCGATCTGGCGGCTAAACGCGGCTTAAGCATCATACCTCCGTACAACCATCCGCATGTGATTGCAGGCCAAGGCACCTCAGCTCTCGAGTTATTCGAAGAGGTTGGTGAGCTTGATTTCTTATTTGTCTGTACCGGCGGCGGTGGATTGCTTTCTGGTTGCGCCATAGCGGCTAACCACTTAGCTCCAGACTGTCGTGTATTTGGCGTTGAGCCAGAAGCTGGTAACGACGTTCAGCAATCTTTACGCAGCGGAGAGCGCGTTAGCATCCCTGTTCCCGATACTATCGCCGATGGCGCACAAACCCAATGCGTTGGTGAACTAACCTTCCCAATTATTCGTAACTTTGTCGAAGATATTCTTACCGTCAGCGATCAGCAACTCTGCAATCAGATGCGTTTCTTTATGGAACGAATGAAAATGGTGGTTGAACCCACTGGGTGCTTAGCCGCTGCAGCAGCGATGAGTGGAAACATTGATATCCGCGGAGCACGCGTGGGGATCATCGTTAGCGGCGGCAACGTAGACGCAGAGTCCTACGGTGACTTTATTAAACGCGGGCAGAATCTGTCATGAAAATAATCCATTCAGATAAGTTACCAGCCCCTGGGGGACACTATTCCCCTGCAGTGCTCTCGGGCAATAATCTCTATATTTCTGGTCAGTTACCAATTTCGCTCGACAGCCCGCGACCGCAAGGTGATTTAGCCGAGCAGGCGCATGTCGTTTTTAGCAATATTGACGCTTTGCTGGCTGCCGAAAATATTGATAAGTGCCATTTGGTCAATGTGCAGATCTATCTTTGTGATGTCGCCCTGTGGCCAGAACTCAATCGGCTGTATGCCGAGTGGATGGGAGATCATCGACCTGCCCGTACCGTGGTACCTTGCTCAGCCCTACATTATGGAGCACTGCTCGAAGTCAGTGCCATTGCAGAAATAACCCTTAGCTGAGTACACTAGAGAAAATCTCTCTAATGCCTTCATCTGGAGTATCCTCGATGGCAAAAAACGCGGCAGCATTGCATATCCTTGTAAAGGAAGAAAAACAGGCGCTGGATCTTCTCGAACAGCTAAAGAATGGCGGTGATTTTGAGAAGCTGGCCAAGAAACACTCTATCTGCCCATCTGGTCGTAAAGGTGGTCACTTAGGTGAATTCAAGCAAGGCGCAATGGTACCTGCTTTCGATAAAGTCGTGTTCTCTTGCCCACTGCTGGAACCTTATGGTCCGCTGCATACACAGTTCGGTTATCACATTATCAAAGTGCTTTATCGCAACTAGTAAAAATTGAAGCAATAAAAAAGGCGCCTCGGCGCCTTTTTTTAGATTTTCGCGATTAACCCGCCACAGCGATACGTTTCATATCTTTCATATAGCCACGCAGCTTATGACCAACGGCTTCAATTGGATGATTGCGAATTGCTTCGTTCACGTCACGTAACTGAGCGTTATCAACCGCAGTCGCTGTGCTAGCGGCTTTGCCTAAATCGCCAGTTTGCAGTGAAGCCATAAATTTCTCTTTCAGCAATGGCACTGCCGCATTCGCAAACAGATAGTTACCGTATTCTGCGGTATCAGAGATAACCACGTTCATTTCATACAGACGTTTACGGGCAATGGTGTTCGCAATCAGCGGCAACTCATGCAGAGATTCGTAATATGCTGACTCTTCAATGATGCCAGAAGCCACCATCGTTTCGAATGCCAGTTCGACGCCCGCTTTAACCATAGCAATCATCAGAACACCTTGGTCGAAGTAATCCTGTTCCGCAATTTTGCCTTCGAACTGTGGCGCAGTTTCAAATGCTGTTTTGCCGGTCTCTTCACGCCAAGTCAGCAATTTGATGTCATCCTCTGCCCAGTCAGCCATCATTCCGCTTGAGAACGCACCAGAAATGATGTCGTCCATATGCTTTTGGAACAACGGAGCCATAATGCCTTTCAACTGCTCAGATAATGCATAAGCGCGCAGTTTGGCTGGGTTCGACAAGCGATCCATCATCAGGGTAATTCCCCCCTGCTTCAGCGCTTCAGTGATGGTTTCCCAACCAAACTGCACCAATTTTTCTGCATAAGCAGGATCGGTACCGTCCGCCACCAGCTTGTCAAAGCACAGCAAAGAACCAGCCTGCAGCATGCCACACAGAATAGTTTGTTCGCCCATCAGGTCAGATTTAACTTCTGCAACGAAAGAAGACTCCAGAACCCCCGCACGATGGCCCCCAGTGGCTGCGGCCCAGGCTTTAGCAATCGCCATACCTTCACCCTTAGGATCGTTTTCTGGGTGAACCGCAATCAGCGTCGGTACACCAAAGCCACGCTTATACTCTTCACGTACTTCAGTACCCGGGCACTTAGGCGCAACCATTACTACGGTAATGTCCTTACGAATTTGTTCACCCACTTCAACAATGTTGAAACCGTGCGAGTACCCCAGCGCTGCGCCATCTTTCATCAGCGGCTGTACGGCTTTTACCACCGCCGAATGCTGTTTGTCTGGAGTCAAGTTAACCACCAGATCTGCCTGCGGGATCAGATCTTCGTAGGTACCGACTTTAAAACCGTTTTCGGTCGCTTTACGCCATGAGGCGCGCTTCTCGGCAATCGCCTCTGCACGCAACGCGTAGGCCACATCCAAACCGGAGTCGCGCATATTCAGGCCTTGGTTCAGCCCTTGCGCACCACAGCCAACGATCACCACTTTTTTACCTTTCAGGTAACCCGCTTCATCTGCAAATTCTTCGCGCCCCATAAAGCGACACTTACCCAGTTGCGCCAACTGCTGACGCAGGTTCAATGTGTTGAAATAGTTAGCCATCGTGTGCTCCATTGTTTTGTTGTTGGACGTTGTGTTTTCGCTCTAAAGGCGACGTCTGCAAGTTAATTATTTTTCACTTCCCCGCCTGTCTGTCGGGGAGGTTCTCGTCAAGGAGAATGAACCCATCATATGACAGGATTTGTATTGCTTAAATTGATATATTACGAAGATGTCATTGCAGTTTTTGCAATGTAATGAGCGGAAATCACCCATGGATCTTCGAGACTTAAAATTATTTATCCACCTAGCCGAATCGCGTCACTTTGGCCGCACCGCGCATGCCGTGCACGTTAGCCCATCAACGCTCTCACGCCAGATCCAGCGGCTTGAAGAGGAACTCGGCCAGCCGCTATTCTTACGTGATAACCGAGATGTTCGGCTAACCAGCGCCGGTGAACAACTCAAAGTCTTTGCTCAACAAACGCTGCTGCAATACCAACAGCTGCGCAATGCTCTCGGACAGACAGGGCCAGCACTTACCGGAGAACTACGTCTGTTCTGCTCGGTGACTGCCGCCTACAGCCACCTGCCGTCAGTGCTTGATCGCTTTCGCGCTCTGCATCCGTTGGTCGAGATCAAGCTCACCACCGGTGACGCCGCCGATGCTGTCAGCAAGATTCAGTCAGACGAAGCCGACCTCGGCATCGCTGGTCGCCCAGAAACACTGCCCACCAGCATTGAGTTCACCAAGATTGGTGAGATCCCGCTGCGTTTGATTGCCCCTGCACTACCGTGCCACGTTCGCTCTTTAGCACTTGCAGAGCAACCAGATTGGTCACAGATCCCATTTATCCTGCCGCAGCATGGGCCTTCACGTCAGCGAATCGATCTGTGGTTCCGTCGGCAAAAAATCAGTAACCCGCAAATCTACGCCACTGTTTCCGGCCATGAAGCGATTGTGTCGATGGTCGCGCTCGGCTGCGGCATCGCCCTGTTACCCGACGTGGTGCTGAATAACAGCCCTGAGTCAATTCGTGCTCGTATCACCGAACTTGAACATGTCTCGATGGTTGCTCCTTTCGAATTGGGCGTTTGCGTGCAGAAAAAACGGTTAGAAGAGCCGTTGATTCATGCATTCTGGCAGCTGTTATAGCCACCAGAACCTTCTTCAAATCAGCCCTTCAAGAAGAAACGGAAAGCCGGATTATCCGTTTCATCATGACACTCATAGCCAAGTTCATGCAGTCGCGATTCAAAGTTTGGATCGCTATCTGCACGTTCAAACGCAGCTAAAACGCGGCCAAAATCGGTGCCATGACTGCGATAGTGGAATAACGATATATTCCAATGGGTGCCCAGCGTACTCAAAAACTTCAGCAACGCACCTGGCGATTCAGGGAACTCAAAGCTGTAAAGTCGCTCCTGCAGTGGCTTAGATGGACGTCCTCCGACCATATAACGCACATGCAGCTTCGCCATTTCATCGTCAGAAAGATCGACTACCTGATAACCGCCATTCTGCAACATAGCCAAAATCTCTTGTCGCTCCGCCACTCCGCGCGTTAGACGTACACCAACGAAAATGCAGGCACTATCAGCATCGGCATAGCGATAGTTAAACTCAGTGACCGAACGGCCACCTAGCAATTGGCAAAATTTGAGGAAGCTGCCCTGCTGCTCTGGGATCGTCACGGCTAATAGCGCTTCGCGTTGCTCGCCAAGCTCACAGCGCTCTGAGACATAGCGCAAGCCATGGAAATTAAGGTTGGCTCCCGAAAGTACATGCGCCAATCGCTCGCCCTGTATCTGATGCTGCTGAACGTATTTCTTCAAACCCGCTAGCGCCAATGCACCTGAAGGTTCCGCTACAGCTCGCACATCTTCGAACAGATCTTTCACTGCCGCACAGATCGCGTCGCTATCGACGGTGATCACATCGTCTAGGTATTCGCGGCAAAGGCGGAAGGTTTCATCACCGATGCGTTTCACCGCCACACCTTCAGCAAATAAGCCAACACGAGCTAAATCTACCGGATGCCCCGCATCCAACGCCGCGCGTAAACAGGCCGAGTCCTCGGCTTCAACGCCGATCACCTTAATCTGCGGCATCAGCTGTTTGATCAACACCGCGACACCAGCGGCTAAGCCACCGCCACCAACGGGAACAAATACGCGATCCAGATGAGCATCCTGTTGTAACAACTCCATAGCCAAAGTGCCTTGGCCCGCGATAACCGCCGGGTGATCGAAAGGAGGAACAAACGTCAGATTTTTGCTCTTGGCTAATTCAATCGCATAGGCTTTGGCTTCATCAAAATTTGCACCGTACAGCACGGCTTCACCGCCAAAGCCACGCACCGCATCTACTTTAATATCAGCGGTAGATACCGGCATCACAATGGTGGATTGAATGCCTAAACGTGAGGCGGAAAGCGCGACTCCCTGTGCATGGTTGCCTGCGGAGGCCGTTACCACGCCATTGGCTTTCTGCTCTTCGTTAAGACCGGCGATCATCGCGTAGGCACCGCGCAATTTAAAACTGTGCACTGGCTGGCGATCTTCGCGTTTGACTAAAACCGTATTGCCAATTCGTTCGGATAGCTTAGTCATGGTCTGTAGCGGAGTTACCTGAGCAACCTCATACACTGGAGCTCGTAACACCGCACGCAGATATTCAGCTCCACAGGGCTGCTCTGGAAGCACTTCTTTTTGCGCCTTAGCAGGGGAAGTCATGATTAACCTCCCAGCTTAGATTTATCGCGTACCGCGCCGCGGTCTGCGCTAGTTGCCAGCATCGCATAAGCACGCAAAGCAAAGGATACCTGACGCTCGCGCGCTTTAGGTGTCCATGCCGCATCACCTCGCGCCAGCTCTTCTTCTCGGCGATTGGCCAGTTCACTTTCCGAAATGTCTAACTTGATGCCACGCTGTGGAATATTGATATCAATCATGTCGCCGTCTTGTACTAGGGCAATGATGCCGCCGCTCGCCGCTTCAGGAGAAACATGCCCAATTGACAGGCCGGACGTACCTCCGGAGAAACGGCCATCGGTAATCAACGCACAGCTTTTACCTAGCCCCATCGATTTCAGATAGGTCGTCGGATACAGCATTTCTTGCATGCCAGGGCCACCTTTTGGCCCCTCGTACCGGATAACAACAACGTCACCCGCGACAACTTTTCCCCCCAGAATGGCGTCTACTGCCGCATCTTGGCTTTCATACACTTTCGCTGGGCCACGGAAAATCAGGCTCTCTTTTTCCACACCGGCGGTTTTCACAATACAGCCATCTTCAGCGATATTGCCGTACAGCACGGCCAAACCACCGTCTTGACTATAGGCAAACTCACGGGTTCGGATACAGCCTTCTTGGCGATCAGTATCCAGAGAGTCCCAGCGGCACTCTTGCGAGAATGCTTTTGTGGTACGGATACCCGCAGGGCCAGCGGTATACATCTTTTTGACACTGTCATCTTCTGTGACCATCACGTCGTAGGTCGCTAACGTTTCAGGCAAGGTCATGCCCAGAACGTTATTCACTTCGCGATTTAGCAGCCCAGCACGATCCAGTTCCCCTAAAATCCCCATCACGCCGCCAGCGCGATGCACGTCTTCCATATGGTATTTCTGGGTGCTTGGCGCGACTTTACACAGATGAGGAACCTTACGTGACAGACGATCGATGTCCGTCATGGTGAAATCAACTTCGCCTTCCTGTGCCGAAGCCAACAGATGCAGAACGGTATTAGTTGAGCCGCCCATGGCGATATCCAACGTCATCGCGTTTTCAAACGCCGCTTTGTTAGCGATATTGCGCGGCAACACGCGTTCATCGTCCTGCTCGTAATAGCGTTTCGTCAATTCGACAATGCGCTTGCCCGCATTCAGGAACAGATCTTTGCGGTCAGCGTGGGTGGCCAGCAATGAACCATTTCCTGGTTGAGATAAACCCAGCGCTTCAGTTAAACAGTTCATGGAGTTAGCGGTGAACATACCGGAACATGAGCCGCAAGTAGGACACGCTGAGCGCTCGATTTGTTCACTATCCGCATCCGAGACGTTTGGATTGGCGCCCTGAATCATCGCATCAACCAGATCCAGCTTGATGATTTGATCGGATAGCTTGGTTTTACCCGCTTCCATCGGCCCGCCCGAAACAAAGATCACTGGAATGTTCAAGCGCAGTGACGCCATCAGCATCCCTGGGGTGATTTTGTCGCAGTTGGAAATGCATACCATGGCATCAGCACAATGTGCGTTAACCATGTATTCCACGGAGTCGGCAATCAGCTCGCGGGAAGGGAGGGAATACAGCATACCGCCATGTCCCATAGCGATACCGTCATCAACCGCAATCGTATTGAACTCTTTAGCTACGCCGCCTGAGGCCTCGATCTGCTCTGCAACCAGTTTACCCAGATCGCGCAGGTGGACATGACCAGGCACGAACTGGGTAAATGAGTTAACCACGGCAATAATCGGCTTACCAAAATCTGCGTCGGTCATTCCTGTTGCTCGCCATAATGCACGAGCGCCCGCCATATTACGGCCATGTGTGGTTGTTGCAGAACGATACTTTGGCATGCTTAATTCACTCCAGCGTAAGCCTGTGCTCAGGCTTTTATCTATTTATGCGGGCGGGAACGAACCGCCCGTCTTATCCCTTTCATACTTCCAGCTGCGTGTGCATTGGTTGCCTGCAACCCGATGTATTTCGGGGTTATATTTTGATGAATAACCTGTCTGTCACTTCAATTACTTAGCGTTAACTAAATCCAACCAGCCCCACTGATCTTCGGTCTTACCAGTAAACAGGCCAAAGAAGGCTTCCTGAATCTGTTTCGTCACTGGGCCGCAGCGACCAATACCCACCTGAATGCCGTCTACGCTGCGTACTGGGGTAATTTCTGCCGCGGTGCCTGACATAAAGACTTCGTCTGCCAGATACAGTGATTCACGCGACATAACCTGCTCACGAATTTCAAAACCAGCATTTTTTGCCAGTTTGATAATGGCATCACGCGTGATCCCCGGCAGCGCCGCAGAGGTGAACGGCGGGGTGAAAATAATGCCATCTTTCACCATAAACAGGTTTTCGCCCGCGCCTTCTGATACATAGCCATGCACATCCAGAGCGATACCTTCCTGATAGCCATGACGTCGAGCTTCAGAACCAACCAGCAAAGAGGAAAGGTAGTTACCACCGGCTTTTGCCGTGGTTGGAATGGTGTTTGGTGCTGCACGATTCCAAGAAGAAACCTGAGCATCAATACCCTGATCCAGTGCGTCTGCGCCCAGATATGCCCCCCAAGGGAATGCGGCAATGATGACATCAGTTTTGTAGCCTTCTGGCGGGTTAACGCCCATGCCAACATCGCCGACAAATACCAATGGACGGATGTAAGCACTGGTCAGATTATTTTTGCGCAGAGTTTCACGGCAGGCTTCCATCAGTTCATCAACGCTGTAGGAAACTGGCATGCGATAGATCTTGGCGGAGTCACGCAGGCGCTGCATATGCTCACGGTGACGGAAAACTGCAGGGCCATTGTTGGTATCGTAGCAGCGCACCCCTTCAAATACGGAAGTGCCATAATGCAGCGCATGAGACATTACGTGTACTTTAGCTTCTGCCCATGGAACCATCTCGCCATTGAACCAAATATAATCAGCTTTCTTAGTGGTCATTCTTCTTTTCCTTGTCGCGTCTCATGCGCGTAATTAATGTTATTAATCTTGTAACAAACGTAATCGGTTAACAAACAGCCTGTTGACGTGCGGTCTGAGGCTGGATCTCAACACTGGCAACATCCATCAATTTATTCAGCTGCGATGACAGCAGGTTGATTGGCCGTTGGCTCGACACCGTCAGTTCGATGCTCACACTATCTGAATCCAGCGTCTGAGCCATATTCATAGCACAAACCTGAAAGCCACGGTGACGAATAACGCGCAGCACACGCTCTAAAACTTCTGGGCGGAATCGTGCCTGAATAGCCAATTGATGTTGCGAAGATGTTAACTGCATCATGATATTTTCTCCATCATAGATTCATTGCCTGCGCCCGGCGGAACTAAAGGCCAGACATTCTCTAATTCGTCGATGGAGACATGGAGCAGGTAAGGCCCCTCGCTGTTTAACAGCGTATCCAGTGCCGCGTCGACTTGATCTTTACGGGTGATAGTCTGACCAGAAATTCCAAACGCGCTGGCCAACATGATGAAATCAGGGTTATCTGACAGATTGGTTTCGCTGTAGCGACCATCAAAAAAGAGTTGTTGCCATTGGCGAACCATGCCCAAGCGTTGGTTATCCAACAAAATGATTTTCACCGGCAAATTTTTACGTTTGATGGTACCCAGTTCCTGCACATTCATCATGAATGAGCCGTCGCCAGATACACAGATCACCATATCATCAGGACGAGCCATCTGTGCGCCAACCGCAGCAGGAATACCAAAGCCCATCGTGCCTAAGCCGCTTGAGGTAATAAAATTTTCTGGGCGAGCAAACTGCATATGTTGCGCAGTCCACATTTGATGCTGACCAACGTCGGTTGTCACCACCGCTTCAGCGGGCTTGCGGTCAGACAACTGTTTCAAAAACAACGGTGCATAAATCGCCTGCCCCGGATGATCGTAACGCCACGGATGCTCAGCTTTCAGGCTGATAACGTCATATTGCCACTCACCGATGCTTAATGGCTGACTCAGCGCTGGCAACATGCGGTTTAAATCACCGCACAATTCCACATGAGCCTGACGTAACTTACTCATTTCGGCAGGGTCGATATCCATATGAATCACTTTAGCGTGGGGAGCAAACGCATTCAGCTTCCCAGTAACGCGATCGTCAAAACGTGCGCCAACGGCAATCAGTAAATCACATTGCTGTACTGCAAGATTAGCTGCCTTAGTGCCGTGCATCCCTAACATGCCCAAATAACAGGGATGGTTAGCGTCTGGAGCCCCTAAACCTTTCAGCGTCACTACTGCCGGTACGCCGGTCGCATTAACAAAATCTCGTAAAGCGGGAACGGCCTGCGCCATCCCCACACCACCGCCAACGTACAGCATTGGCTTTCTCGCCTTAGCCAACAGCTCACGAGCCTGTTGTAATTCCTCTTGGCAAGGAGCCATCACTTCTGACACCGCAGACAAATGCGCAGCCAATTCACCTTCAGCCAACTGAATATCTTTTGGAATATCGATTAACACCGGTCCAGGACGACCACTAGTTGCTACTGCAAAGGCCTCAGCCATGATACTTGGCAGAGCTTCCAGCGATTCCACCAGAAAACTGTGTTTGGTACAGGCCAGAGATAGCCCCAGAACATCGATCTCTTGAAATGCATCGGTGCCAATCAGGGCTGAACCTACCTGCCCAGTGATCGCAACGATGGGAACTGAATCCAACATGGCATCAGCCAGCCCAGTGATCAAATTCGTTGCGCCAGGGCCGGAAGTCGCAATACATACGCCAGGTTTTCCCGTTGAACGAGCATAGCCAATCGCTGCAATGACAGCGCCTTGCTCGTGCCGACACAGTAGGTGTTCCACACCACCGTCATACAATGCATCGTATACCGGCATAATTGCGCCACCTGGATAGCCGAAAACTTTATCAACACCCTGTGCTCGCAATGCTTGTACTACCCACTGTGCTCCATTCATAGTTTAATTCCCCGCCCTTTTACTGGGACAACAGGATTTTATTCTGTCAGTCATTTTCTGTTCCCCGCCACTTTCTCATTGCGAAAAAAAACCCCCGGACCTTTCGGTGCGGGGGTTCTCGTTTGATTCAGGCTTGATTTTTAAGCCTTTCTTCGTCCAAGTGCTGCCCCGCACGGTGGGATAATAATCACCACCACACTAATCACGACGAGGCTGAGTACTTGGACGAGAGTTTTCATAAATAGTTTTTTCTGTTGCCTTCTGAGCTAATGCTTAAAGAGTTATCACAGTTCTTTGCTGTCTGACAATAATTTTTTTGCGTAACCATTAAACAAAAACGGCTCAAATCACACCCAATAATATGATTTAACATCATTTTATTGTGGTTTCCTCTGGAGAAATTTTTCTTCCCAATGAGGCACCTTGTGTATCTCGACTGAAGGAAATCAGCACAATAATGGCCACCGCAACGCTACCGGCAATAATGGCCATCGCCAAGCCGTAGTTCTGCCCGTGGCTTTCAGCAATGGTGGCTTGAAGCGTTGCGTTTACCGAAGCAATCAGATTCCCCAACTGATACACGAAACCAGGCAATACAGCACGAGTATTCGCGGGAACCAGCTCATTCAGATAGGTTGGGATAACGCCCCAAGCCCCTTGAACCATGAACTGCATTAGGAATGCGCCAATACCAAGCATGAGCGACCCACCGGAGAATGCCCACAGAGGAATCACAGGTAAAGCCAGCGCAGCTGCAATAATAATGGCCTTTTTACGCCCAATTTTTTCTGATAGAACGCCAAAGAATACACCGCCGATAATTGACGCGATATTGTAGCTAATGGCAATGATACTGACGGTTTTAGGATCGAAACCATGCTGAATTTTCAAAAAAGCAGGATACATATCTTGCGTGCCATGACTGAAGAAATTGAACGCCGCCATCAGCAAAACAAGATAAATACAAAGCTTCCAATGACTCTTCAAAACAGGTAATAACGCAGTGCTTTCTTTCCGCTCACGCGCTGCCAACCAAACGGGAGACTCGGGGACTTTGAAATATATAAACGGCAATAACACTATCGGTATCGCGCCAATGACAAACATGCCTCTCCAACCGACAAGCTCAAACAACGAGCCATACACCACCGCTGCCAGCAAATAGCCAAACGGATAACCTGCCTGAAATATGCCTGACATTAGACCGCGTGAACGGTCTGGAATAGTTTCCATAGCCAGAGATGACGCAACACCCCAGATACCGCCCATCGCAACGCCATAGAGCACTCTGAGGACGAGGAAAGTAGTGAGGGATGGAGCGGCTGCGGAAAGCAGCTCAAAGATTGAAAAAAACAGGATATTCACCATCAATATTGGCCGACGACCATACTTCTCCGCCGCGCGCCCAAACAGCAAGGCACCAATAGGACGTACCGCAAGCGTCAATAAAATCGCTAGCGTGACCTGTTCCATACCGACGTGAAAAGCCGCAGCAATATCGCTAAGTAAGAATACGAGGATAAAAAAATCAAATGCGTCGAGCGTCCAGCTTAGAAAGCTCGCAATAGCAACGTTACGTTGCTGGCTTGACCAACCAAACATAGTGAATTCCCTACCGTAGAGTATGAGGCGCTTTTTTAGCGTTTTTATAGGAGACAACTGCACAGCCTGTTAATTGTGGTTTGTTATGCAGAATGTCTTTTTGTATTACTAATGTTAAATATAACCCTCTTAGCTACAGGGCCAAAACAATTAGCACGCTATCTTTGTTAAATATTGTATGTTAAATGTTAAGTTTTGTTGCCACCTCATAATCTGGTCCGCAGGTTTGAATGGAAAGCAGGGCATATGCATCAAAAGGCTGGAATCAAGTACTCAAAACACATCGCTCAGACTGGCGCTTTAAATCTTTAGCCGCATGATGTCGCTAAACAAGGAGGTGGCTATGCTCGAAGGTGACTATGTCAGTAGCGATGATTAATACCCGTGCGGCAATCGGTGTCCAAGCTCCAGCCGTCAGCGTTGAAGCACATATCAGCACAGGATTGCCTGGTTTTACGCTGGTAGGCCTACCCGAAGCCACTGTGAAAGAGGCCAAAGACCGTGTTAGAAGCGCAATCATCAACTGCGGTTTTACTTTTCCGGCCAAACGAATAACGGTCAATCTGGCTCCAGCTGACTTGCCCAAAGAAGGAGGACGCTACGATCTGCCCATCGCTATTGCGATTTTAATTGCCTCTGAGCAGCTTAGCGCGACGTCAGTGGAAGGATTGGAGCTGTTGGGTGAATTAGGCCTCTCAGGCGCCCTACGACGCATTCAGGGCGCAATTCCTGCAGCTATGGCTGCTCAACGCGATCAACGGAAGTTGATCGGCCCAGCGGAGAATGAGGAAGAGTTGGGTCTTCTTGGGGAACAACAACCACACCTCATTGCCGATAATCTTCTCCAAGTATGTGATTTCCTTAGCGGCGATTTAAAACTCCTCTCGCCAAGAGGAACGCAGCTATCCACGATGTCCTCAAACAACAAAGACATGCGAGATATTATTGGGCAGGAACAAGCCCGTAGAGCGTTAGAAATTGCCGCAACCGGAGGACATAACCTGCTGTTGTTAGGGCCTCCGGGGACGGGGAAAACCATGCTAGCCAGTCGGCTGAATAGCATATTACCTCCACTAACGAAAGAAGAGGCACTTGAGAGCGCTGCAGTGGCTAGCTTGGTGCATCAATCAACTACTGGACAATCTTGCTATCAGCGGCCATTCAGAACCCCGCATCACAGCGCCTCAATGGCTGCGCTCATCGGCGGTGGCTCTTTACCTAGGCCAGGAGAGATATCACTCGCACATAATGGTGTTTTATTCTTAGATGAACTGCCTGAGTTTGAACGTCGTGTCCTTGATGCGCTGCGTGAACCACTAGAATCAGGGGAGGCTTGCATTTCAAGGGCTCTGGCTAAAGTTACGTTCCCAGCAAGGGTACAATTAGTTGCAGCAATGAACCCTAGCCCCACCGGACACTACAAAGGTATTCATGCTCGAACACCGCCACAACAAATATTGAAATATTTATCTCGTCTATCTGGGCCATTTTTAGATCGGTTTGACCTTTCTATTGAGGTTCCATTGCTACCGGCAGGAGTACTAAGCATTCAAAAAACTATGGGGGAAAGCAGCGAGATGGTCAGACAGCGGGTATGTCTAGCACGTGAAGTGCAGTATAAACGTTCTGGGAAACTTAATGCTCACTTAGCAGGAAAGGAAATGGACAGGGTTTGTGGCCTATCCCAACCAGACGCCGCATTTTTAGAACAGGCGCTAGAGAAGATGGGGCTATCAGTAAGAGCTTGGCATCGCATACTTAAAGTTGCTCGCTCTATTGCCGATCTCGCACAATGTGAAAACATAAACCGCTCTCATATTGCAGAAGCACTGAGCTATCGCTCTATGGATCGACTAATTCAACATTTACATCAAGCACTACAATAAAAAACGGGGCCTTAAGCCCCGAGTTTTTAGTCATCACTATCGGTATATTCTTCAACCGTATCCATCTGTGGTTTGCCACCAGATAGAGTATGGAAACGCTTAGGACGACGGATTCGTGCTATGTACTTAGACCAGATCTTCTCAGCTTCCGTTGCAGGCTGGCGCTCACCACGGCATACCGCAACGAACAGTTCTTCTTCTTCAGTTTGCGGTTCGCGAGTCCCTAAATCCAACTCGTTAAATGCATAACCGAAACGCTCAAGAACCTGAGCTTCTTTAATTGTGAAATCGCCGTGGCGTGAAAAACCACGTGGATAATGTTTATTGTCAAAAAAACGATGATTTGTGCTGAAGCTTTCCGCCATCTGACACGCTCCTAAATTTTCTTATTGCTGTGCTACTTATGGCGCGGAGTATTAGTTAGGCTTGACAACGTGTAAAACAAAACATTTAAATCATCATGATTAATATTTTTGTGGGAGAGACAGTGGATAGCGAATTATTGAAAACCTTCTTGGAAGTCAGCAGAACGAGGCACTTTGGCAAAGCCGCAGAATCGCTTTATCTAACACAATCAGCGGTTAGCTTTCGTATACGGCAATTAGAAACACAGGTTGGTGCCGATCTGTTTACTCGTCATCGCAACAATATCCAACTGACTGAGGCTGGTGAACGACTCGTACCCTACGCAGAAAAGCTGATGGAAACATGGCTACTGGCAAAAAAAGACGTTCTCAAGAGTCGCCAACATAAAGAGCTTTCTATCGGTGCACCAGCCATGATGTGGGAGGCATTATTGATCTCATGGCTAACTGGGGTTTATTGCCAGAAACCAGATATGTTACTTGAGACTCGCATAGGGCAACGACACACGCATGTCCGGCAATTGCATGAACGTCATCTAGATCTATTGATCACGACAGAGATCCCCAAAATGGAGGAGCTGTCGACAGAAAAAGTCGGTGAGTTTTCACTACAACTACTTGCCACTGCTGAAGGCAACGAAGCGAAAAATCTGCCTTATATTCGCTTGGAATGGGGGGCTGACTTCTCACGTTTTGATGAGCAACTTGTTAGCAGCAATAAACCGCCTATTTTGACAACTAGCTCAATCTCAATTGCTAGCCAAATAATGAGTCAGACCGGAGGGAGAGCATTTTTCCCAGCCAACTGGGGGCAAAGTGGCTTTTACATTGATGAGTCACAGGAGGCTCTTATTCGTCCAATTTATGCCGTTTGGCTGCATAACAGCGATAGAAAGGAAGAGATAAAATTCCTGACACAATCATTGGTAGCATTCTACCAAAAGTCTTAACGCTTATATTCGAATGTTATTAGGTTTATCGTTGGGCGTAAATGTGCAGAGATGTATACGAAGCGTCCCAACAGTTCAAGAACAAAGAATCTTTTCCACGAAAATCGAAGAAAAAGTCTAAAAGGCAGGGTGATGTAAGTTATCAGGTTCCAAAAGCAAAAAAGCCTTCCGCAAGCGGAAGGCTAATTATATGGCAGGGGCGGAGAGACTCGAACTCGCGACACCCGGTTTTGGAGACCGGTGCTCTACCAACTGAGCTACGCCCCTAAAGAACGCTAACTATTATCCCGCGATGCGATGATAATTTAAATAAGTGGCGGAACGGACGGGGCTCGAACCCGC
>NZ_KV824221.1:0-1493 GCF_001816025.1 Hafnia sp. HMSC23F03 | reverse complement strand
CTCCCCATACCTTATCGCGGACACCTGCCGTTTTTAAAATCCCATATGAGAAAAAACCATAAATATCAGTTTTTAAACTGCGCCATGCTTGTCCAAGAGCGTCTGGCACCGCAGGAGCTCTTCAAGGCGTTGTTTGACCCGCGGCAGGGCAAAGGACGCCCGTACAGCGTTCAGATTACAGGTCAGAAACTCCTCGTCCTTCCATCCAAAAATATGATGTAAACGCTGGTATTCTTCATTCAGAGTTGTATTGGCTACCGTTCTTGCATCCGTGTTTATACTTAGGGAGATCCCTTCATGAAAAAGTATATTAACAGGATGCTCTGCGATGGACGGACAGATATTGCAGACAATATTACAACCCGGGCACACCTCAAGATGTATGTTATCTCGGAGGAGCCGGTCCAGCGTTGCTCTGTCTTCAACGCTCCTGACACCATGTCCGATACGCGATACGTTCAAGCTATCCAGCGTTTCATTCACACTTGCAAATCCGCGTGCTTCTCCAGCATGAGCAATACAGTCCCCACCATGACTCCGGACATACTCAAATGCCTTTATGTGGTTCTCCAGAGAGTAACGCGCTTCATCCGCCGCCAGATCTAATGCAACAACACCTTTTCCCAGATAGCGGGCTACAAGCCTCGCGGTTTCCAGACTTTGCTGTGCCGAAAAATGACGCAAGGTACACAGGATCAGATTAGTTTCTATACCATATATCTGACTTCTGGCCTGCATGGCTCCCAGAACTGTTTCAACCACCTGCTCGGCCGTCAGGTTCTGGTTCAAATGTAATAAGGGGGCAAAGCGTAATTCAGCATAAATAACACCATCCGCATGTAACTGATCGAAGATGTCATCAACCGCCTGACGCAATGCGCAAGTGGTCTGTAATAAATCTAACTGTGGTGTAATTCTGCTTAAGAAATCGCCTAAATCATTACATTTTTCGGGGGCGATAAACTGCGTTCTGAACATTCTGAGATTGAGGGATGGCATGAGCATCCGCGCGCAGTGATAGCTGATACAGGTGTCCAGATGAACGTGTAGTTCAATTTTTGGAATGTGCCGTGCGTCAAAATTCATTAGTTGTTTTCTCCGCACATATTGACTGGTTCAGCCAGCAATCCGAATAATTTCTCCTTAAATAATCCGCTTTTTACTTTGAACACGATCTTGGCATTAGGGGCATTGCCGGTAAGGTTCGTCGAGTCAATAACGTAATGTCCATATGAAGACTGGCTTTTATACTCCACCCAGGAATAACCAACGAAGGCCTCCTGAATAATGTCGGGATACAGCGCTACGGCCATCGTGGTGGGATCGGGCAAATCGAAGCCTTTGCGCTCTGTTCTTCCCGTATTAAATTCCATCAGAGTTTTATTGCAGCGCACAGTGAAGCGGCCCAGAGGACTCAGCTGATTAAGATAATCGATATCTTGTTCATTGATAAATGCCTCACCCATGCCTATTTCCCAACCAACCACGGTAAG
>NZ_KV824220.1:0-40333 GCF_001816025.1 Hafnia sp. HMSC23F03 | reverse complement strand
CAACGGGGCTCTCATCGGTCGCCTTCGCCAGCGGGTTCATGGAAACGCATTTGCTGGCCGGCGAACGAAATATTACACAGCTGTTTCATAAACGGCAGAAGGGCGGAATATTACAAAGTAGTCACATCCACATCCCCACAAAATGATTAATCAGCGCACCACCGACAACCAGCCACACGAATAAAATACTGGCCAGCAATATAGGTTTAATTCCCGCCTGACGGATGGCGCTGATGTGTGTCGTTAATCCTAAAGCAGCCATCGCCATGGCGAGTAGGATGGTGTCCAGTGTGATCAACTGGTGTACCAGCGCAGCAGGAAGTAAGTCGAAAGAGTTAAATCCAGCGACGACGATAAACAGCACCGCAAACCATGGAATCGTGATGGCAGATTTTTGCTTAGTTGCATTTTGTTTGTTACTTGGCATGCTGCGGGCAATAAAGCTCGACAAAATGACCAAGAACGGTGCCAGCATCATCACGCGGATCATTTTGGTGATAACGGCAGCGTTACCCGCTTCATCGCTGATCGCACGGCCAGCGGCGACGACCTGTGCCACCTCATGGATCGTTGAACCAATGTAGATACCAAAGCCTTCCTGAGTGGTTTGCAGCCACTGGTAATGCTCGTTAAGTTGGTATAACCATGGGTAGAAAAAGATGGCGATGGTGCCGAAAATGACGACGGTAGAAACCGCTACGGCGACTTTACTGGCATCGGCTTTGACCACCGGTTCAGTGGCCATCACGGCAGCAGCGCCACAAATGCTGCTACCTGCGCCAATCAACATTACGGTTTGGCTGTCCATACCAAATACTTTTCGCCCCACCCACATGGCGAGCAGGAAAGTGGATGTCAGCGTAATGGCATCGGTAACGATCCCCGTCATACCCACGTCAGCGATTTGCTGGAAGGTCAGTCGGAATCCGTACAGGATTATCCCCAGACGCAGGAGTTTTTGCTTGGAGAGGTGTACGCCAACGGCGCAGGCTCCTTCAATGCTTGGATAGAGGGTATTACCTAAAATAATACCGAAAATAATTGCCAGCGTGAGTGCGCCGAAACCGAGGTTTTCAACCCACGGAATATTGCCAGCCCACATAGCAACCGCAGTGATAGCACCAGCAAGCAGTAGCCCTGGAAGCAAATTGCCCAGAGCATGGAGATAGCGGGGAGAGTTTTTATGTTCGAAAGCACTGTTTGCGTGCATAGACCTCTTACCTATAACCCTATTTCTGATGTGGTAAGAGTAGTGGTGCAGGGCTTAAAAATGAAATTGATTATATATTTATAACCTAACGGTATAAGTGGTAAGTGGCGGTGTTTACCCTGACTGACAGAGAAGAATTTCGCCGTCAGCCATGAGCACTAGCGGTGGTGGTTCCCGCCATTGCCAGCGTGTCCGTGAGAGTGTCCACCATAATGAGGTGCATTGCTGCCTTGGTGCCAATCGTAATGTGGAGGAGGAGCATGATGGCCGCGATGGTCTGCAACAATACATCCGCTTAATGATGATGAAATTAATAATAATGCTGCTATTTTTAGCATGATTTTCATTTTTTAACGCCTACCAGAGTGATTATTACCGTTGCAGATTAAGTCGGCAAAGAATGCCTAGGTATAGGTTTTATCTTAAATGGATATATTTATAACAAGTTGATTTTATTGAATATAGTTGATCGCATTAAATGTGATGGAAAAATGAAGAAATAAAGTATTTATTATGGAGATTGTCTGATGACTGGCCTAAAAATTATCGGGTTTATTTTATGGTTTGTTGGGCATCACACTTTTAGCGCTGGAAAATCAATCAATCGGTTAAATATGCTATTACAGAGATGAGAAATAAAATAAAGCCATTGCTGAAGGAGAAGATAAATGGATTATGCGTACAAAATGATTCTTGTTCCTATCGATATTGAAGAACCAAAGCTAACCGAAGGCGCGCTTAACCATGCTGCCTATTTAGCCAAAATGTCGCAGGCGAAAATTCGGCTTATGAACGTGCGTCCTTCGATTCCTACCTATTATATGGGGGAGCATCCACAGCAACTGATTAAAATTCAAGATGATGCAACTAATAAGGTTCAGAAAGAGTTAGAGGCGTTAGCTTCAGCGCTGGATTTGTCTGCCGATCAGGTTTCTGTCGTGGTGACCTGGGGCTCGATTTACGATGAAATTTTGAAAGAGGCAGAAGTGTGTGGAGCGGATTTAATCGTGGTGGGATCGCGTCGCCCAACCATGTCTACCTATCTGATTGGCTCTAACGCGGCGCGCGTGGTTCGCCATGCCAAAACATCGGTATTGGTCGTCCGTTAAACGCGGTTAAAAGAATGCTCTCCGTGGTTGTTTTCTGCACAAATAATCACGGGGAGTCACGCGGGTAAAATGAATAGCCGTGTGAGTTCTTCTTATCTTCCGAAAGAACATGATAATGATTCACTCAATACTTTAGTTTTGTGGTTATCGGCGTTTTATCTATATTTACGTTAAGCCTGCTATAAATAGGGATATTCGCGTTATACTTCCCAGCATCTCTCATCCTCCTAAACCTGCTACTGAGCTTATCTCATGAGATTTGGGCTGATTTAGAGCATATCTCTTATAAATATACTGTGACTTTTTCGGATCTCTTTTATGCATATTACTCTGCGCCAGCTGGAAGTGTTTACTGAAGTGTTGAAGAGCGGTTCCACCACTCAGGCTTCACATGTGTTGTCCTTATCCCAATCGGCGGTGAGTGCAGCATTATCTGATTTAGAAACCCAGCTTTCAGTGCGCTTATTCGATCGCGTAGGGAAGCGCTTGGTCGTTAATGAGCACGGACGTCTTCTTTATCCTAAAGCGATGGCGTTGTTAGAGCAGGCCGGAGAGATTGAACATCTGTTTCAAAGCGAAGCGGGCGCTTTACGTATCGCCGCGAGTAGCACTATCGGCAATTATATTCTGCCAAAAATGATTGCGAACTATCGCCGTGATTTTCCTGTCGCGCCTTTAGAGTTGAACGTGGGTAACAGCAGAGATGTGATTAATGCGGTTGCTGATTTTCGCGTCGATTTGGGATTGATTGAAGGCCCTTGTCATATGCCTGATTTGCTGACGCATACTTGGCAACAGGACGAGTTGGTGGTTTTTGCGGCTCCCGATCATCCGCTATTGCAGATGCCGATTACGTTGGAGTCGCTGGCACAGGCACCGTGGATCCTGCGTGAAAGCGGTTCAGGTACCCGTGAAGTGGTCGAACATATTTTGTTGTCACATTTGCCGCACTTCGATTTGGTGATGGAGTTGGGGAATTCTGAAGCTATCAAGCACGCGGTTCGCTATGGCATTGGTATTAGTTGTTTATCGCGCCGAGTCATCGAAGAGCAGCTGCAGACGGGCGTATTAGTGGAAGTTCCTGTGCCATTGCCGCGTTTAAATCGCGCGCTTTATCTCATCCATCATCGTCAAAAGCATATTTCCAAGGCTCTTGAGCGTTTTCTTAACTATTGCGATTAACGCTAGGAATGGGCCAAACGGCACAATTCATCTTTTGGTGTGGGTGATAGCAGATAAACAAATAGTCGCTACACTTAACAGTGGATTAACAGCTGACGCTAATAATCCACAGGCAATCATGAAGCTCTCTAATAAGATCAGATTGTTACTTTATGCAGGGGCCGGATTTGTTACAATTCGTCCTCTTTAATAATTATAGAGCAGATATAGGGTTCTAATGGCTCAGACAAACACTAAGACCTCCTCCACGGGGCGAGCACCGGCGCTGCGCCGGGAGTTAAAAGCGCGGCATCTGTCGATGATTGCTATCGGCGGTTCTATCGGTACTGGGCTATTTGTTGCATCAGGTGCTACCGTTTCTCAAGCAGGCCCAGGCGGCGCACTGCTTTCCTATATCATCATCGGTTTGATGGTGTATTTCTTAATGACCAGTTTGGGTGAGCTAGCGGCGTTTATGCCGGTATCCGGTTCATTCTCTACCTATGGTTCTCGCTACGTAGAAGAGGGCTTCGGCTTTGCTCTGGGCTGGAACTATTGGTACAACTGGGCTGTGACTATCGCAGTGGACTTGGTTGCCGCGCAGCTTGTGATGGGGTATTGGTTTCCCGACACGCCGGGCTGGATTTGGAGTGCGCTGTTCCTCGGCCTGATGTTCTTGCTAAACTATATTTCTGTTAAAGGCTTTGGCGAAGCAGAATATTGGTTCTCCTTGATCAAAGTGACCACGGTCATCATTTTCATCATCGTCGGTGTTGCGATGATTGTGGGGATTCTGAAAGGTGGCGAACACGCAGGATTCCATAACTGGACTATCGGTGATGCACCGTTTGCCGGTGGTTTCGCGTCGATGATTGGCGTGGCGATGATTGTCGGTTTCTCTTTCCAAGGTACTGAGCTGATTGGTATCGCGGCAGGCGAATCTAAAGATCCGGGCAAAAACATTCCAATGGCGATTCGTCAGGTGTTCTGGCGTATCCTGCTGTTCTATGTATTGGCGATTCTGATCATTAGCCTGATCATTCCTTATACCGATCCAAACCTGCTGCGTAACGACGTTAAAGATATCTCCGTGAGTCCGTTCACGTTGGTATTCCAGAATGCGGGCTTACTGTCAGCGGCAGCGGTGATGAACGCGGTTATCTTGACGGCGGTGCTGTCTGCGGGTAACTCAGGTATGTATGCTTCTACGCGTATGTTGTTTACCTTGGCTTCTGAGGGCAAAGCGCCACGCATTTTTGCTAAACTTTCTGCTGGTGGTGTACCGCGTAACGCGCTGTATGCAACGACGGTGGTGGCGGGGCTGTGCTTCTTAACGTCGATGTTCGGTAACCAAGAAGTTTATCTGTGGCTGCTGAATACGTCGGGGATGACAGGTTTCATTGCATGGTTGGGGATTGCGATTAGTCATTATCGCTTCCGTCGTGGCTATGTGAAGAAAGGTTTAGATCTGAATGCGTTACCATACCTGTCAGGTTTCTTCCCTGTCGGACCGATTTTTGCTTTCATTTTGTGCCTGATTATTACTTTAGGTCAGAACTATGAAGCGTTTCTGGATGACCGTATCGACTGGTACGGTGTAACGGCAACCTATATTGGACTGCCGTTGTTCTTGATCATCTGGTTTGGCTACAAATTGGCGAAGGGGACTCACTTTGTTTCCTATAGCGAGATGGAGTTCCCTGTCACTAAGATTGATGACTAGTTAGTCATTTATTGACAGAAAAAGGCGGCCTTTAAGGCCGCCTTTTTTGATCTTAATGCCGTCTAACCTCATAGGATATGATTGATGAATCAGCAATAATTTTTTTGTGAATTAAAATTCCATCATTTATTAGAGAGTTATGATGTGAAGTTGATTAATAAAATAAACAAATCACATTGATAAGTATTATCATTTGCTTTACCATTTTGTGCACTTATGGAATTGAAGAGCAGGAGTGGTGAAGGTGAAAGACACCGTTAAAGGAAGAAAATCGCGCTGGGGTATTCAATTACTCGCTGCGGCGACGCTGCTAGGCAGCATGAGTTCATGGGCTGCAACGGTCACGGATATTGCCGGACGCAGTGTTGAAGTTCCCGCTAAAGTTGATCGAATTCTTCTCGGCGAAGGGCGTTTATTCTATGCCGTCTCATTGCTGGAAGGGCAAAAGCCTTTTGACCGTATTGTCGGGTGGCAGGGGGATTTCCGCAAACTCGACCCTCAAACCTACGCCGTATATCAGGCAAAATTCCCTGAAATTGACAAAATTCCGCTGATTGGCAATACCACTGCCGACAGCGTTAGCCCAGAAAAAGTACTGACGCTTAACCCTGACGTTGCCATCTTTGGCCTTTCGGGTCATGGGCCGGGGCGCGATAGCCAACTGGTTAAGCAGTTGGAAAAAGCGGGTGTACCGGTTGTATTTGTCGATTTCCGTACCTCTCCGCTGAAAAATACGCTACCAAGCATGCGTTTGTTAGGTCAAGTACTACACCGCGAACAGCAGGCTGAAAATTATATCAACTTCTACCAGGACAACGTGCGCTTGGTGACTGATATCACTAGCAAAATCCCTGATAGCCAAAAACCTAAAGTCTTTATCGAACTGAAAGCCGCAACCAGCGATGACTGCTGCGGTACAGCGGGTAACGGCAATATGGGTGACTTTATCGATCTCGCCGGTGGTAACAATATTGCGAAAGGTTTGCTGCCGGGAGCGCTTGGCCAGATAAATCTGGAGAAAGTTTTGTCGGCCGATCCTGATGTTTACATCGCAAGTGGTGCTAAGGCGCCAAATGCCAAAGATCCGGGTATTAAGCTCGGGGCGCAGGTCAGCGAACAACAGGCGCGCGATAGTTTGAATTTAGCGATGCAGCGAACCGGCATCAGTACGCTGAAAGCGGTTAAAGATGGCAAGTCGCATGCTATTTGGCACAGCTACTACAACTCGCCTTATAACGTACTGGCCGTGCAGGCATTCGCTAAGTG
The DNA here is from genome assembly GCF_001816025.1 of Hafnia sp. HMSC23F03. Taxonomy (NCBI): domain Bacteria; kingdom Pseudomonadati; phylum Pseudomonadota; class Gammaproteobacteria; order Enterobacterales; family Hafniaceae; genus Hafnia; species Hafnia sp. HMSC23F03. Next base: position 33,864 of record NZ_KV824220.1, on the reverse strand, counting down.
GATTTATCCTGAGAAGTTTGCCTCATTAGATCCTAAGAAAACCATGGACTCCATGTACCAGCAGTTCCTTGCTGTTGACCCAAGCGGCACCTATTGGGTTGATGCTAAAGCGTCGAATCAGTAATCGATAATTGTCCCTGCCAGCCGCCGCCAGCAGGGATGACCATTCACAGGTAACAACATGAGTGCAAGCACCGAGCCAATGACCGCCGTGAAACGTCACGACGCTAGCGCAGTTAAAGGCCATTACCAGCGCATTGTGCGCCATCGCCTAGTGATTATGGGCGTGATTGTGTTAGCGATTTTGGCATCGCTGATCCTTGATTTCACCATGGGGCCATCAGGCTTATCCCTCAGTACGCTATGGCAAACGCTGTGGCAGCCAGAAATGGCCGATGCGGGCACCCGCGTTATCGTTTGGGATATTCGTTTGCCCTATGCGTTGATGGCAATCGTCGTGGGATTGGCTTTAGGGCTAGCCGGTGCAGAAATGCAGACCATCCTGAATAACCCGCTGGCGAGTCCGTTTACGCTGGGTGTTTCATCGGCTGCGGCCTTTGGTGCCGCGCTGGCTATCGTGTTGGGTATTGGTTTTCCCGGCATTCCTGACCAGTGGTTTATTTCTGCTAATGCCTTTATTTTCGCGCTGTTTGCGGCACTGATGCTAGATGGCATCACGCGCTGGACAAGAGTAGCGACCTCAGGCGTTGTGCTGTTTGGTATTGCGTTGGTGTTTACCTTTAATGCGTTGGTCTCAATGATGCAGTTCATCGCAACGGAAGACACGCTGCAAGGGTTAGTGTTCTGGACGATGGGCAGTCTGGCTCGAGCTTCGTGGGAAAAACTGGGCATTTTGCTACTGGCTTTTGCCATTTTGATGCCGATTTCGATGATGAGCTCATGGAAGCTAACGGCTTTACGATTAGGTGAAGACCGTGCGGTGAGTTTTGGTATTGATGTGAAGCGCCTACGTCTAGGAACGCTGCTGCGTATCAGTATTTTATCCGCTCTCGCAGTGGCGTTTGTTGGACCTATCGGTTTTATCGGCTTAGTGGCTCCGCATATTGCGCGCCTGATTTTTGGTGAAGACCATCGTTTCTATTTGCCCGCAAGTGCGCTGATTGGTGCGCTGGTGCTGTCGATGGCATCGGTTGCCTCTAAGAACCTGATCCCGGGCGTGATTATTCCTGTGGGAATAGTGACATCACTGGTCGGTGTTCCGTTCTTCCTGAGCATTATTTTGCGTCATAGGGGGAATGTATGATTTCGGGATTAGAGATTTCGCATTTCAATGCGGGTTATCCACGTAGGGCAGTGATCGAGGACTTATCGGTTTCCACGCTGCCGCGCGGCAAGATTACCGTGCTGTTGGGGCCCAATGGCTGTGGGAAATCCACGCTGCTGCGTTCTCTGGCAGGACTTAATCGAGCCACAGGCAAGCTGTTGCTCGACGGCAACGATTTGATGGCTCAGCCGTTCAGCGAGCGAGCTAAGCAGGTGGTTTATCTGCCGCAGTCTTTGCCGGCCGGTGTTCACCTGCATGTGCTGGAGTCGATTATTGTGGCTCAACGCGCCTCGGGCGGTACGGGTCATAAAGGCAACGAAGGCGAAGTCATGCGTTTGTTGGAGCAGCTCGGTATTTCGCATTTGGCGCTGAGTTACTTAGATCAGCTATCGGGTGGGCAGAAGCAGTTAGTGGGGCTGGCACAATCGCTGATCCGTCAGCCATCGCTGTTGCTGCTTGATGAGCCGCTGAGCGCACTCGATCTGAACTACCAATTCCACGTCATGGATTTGGTGCGCCGTGAAACTCAGCGACGCAATATTGTTACCGTCGTTGTGGTGCACGATATCAACATTGCGCTGCGCCATGGTGACCATGTGTTGATGCTTGAAAATGGAAAGCTGATTGCTGACGGTAAACCCGTTGAAGTCATTACGCCAGAAAGTCTGGCACGCGTTTATGGCGTCCGTGGACGCATCGAACATTGTTCGCAGGGAATGCCTCAGGTTGTGATCGACGGATTGGTCGCGGAACCCACCATCTGATCTTTCCCTGCAAACAGCTTTGGTCATGAACAGGCTAGCTGAGTCAATTATCAGCTCTGCTAGCCATTATGTTCACGGCTAAACGACAGATTTCATCAATTTACTGAAGTACCAAAAGTGGGCTGAACGGCGCCATAAGAGCGCTACATCCATTAAATAATAATCATTCTAATAACTATTTAAATTAAACCTCATGGAGATTGACCAAATGGCTAAGGCAAAACTTAACCCGTTAGCGAACTTATTGCGCGGGGGGCTTTGCGTACCGTTATTCATCGCAGCACCAGTGATGGCGGCCGAAGGGGACGACGTCATGGTTGTAACCGCTTCAGCAACAGAACAAAACTTGAAGGATGCGCCAGCCAGTATCAGCGTGATCACGCGTGAAGATTTGGCGAAAAAGCCAATTCAAAATCTGAAGGATATTTTGCAGGAAGTACCTGGCGTTCAATTGACCAACGAAGGCGACAACCGTAAGGGCGTGAGTATTCGTGGTCTGGATAGCAGCTATACCCTAATTTTAGTTGATGGGAAACGCGTAAGCTCGCGTACAGCGGTGTTCCGTCATAACGACTACGACCTAAGCTGGGTTCCTGCCGAGGCTATTGAGCGTATTGAAGTTGTTCGTGGCCCGATGTCTTCGCTTTATGGCTCTGATGCCTTGGGCGGCGTAGTCAACATTATTACCCGTAAAGTGGGTAAAGAATGGCATGGCTCTCTAAGCGCTGACAGTACCATTCAGGAACATCGCGATCGTGGTGATAGCTATAACGGCAGTTTCTACACCAGTGGTCCGCTGATTGAAGATGTGCTGGGCGTTAAAGTCTTTGGTAATTTGGGCAAGCGTGAAAAAGATGATGCGCAGAAGTCCACAACGAGTAAAACCGGCGAATCAGGCCGTATCGAAGGCTACACCACGCGCGATGCTAACGTTGAGTTTGCTTGGACGCCAGAAGCCAATCAGGACATGACCTTTGGTTATGGCTTTGACCGTCAGGATCGTGATTCTGACTCACTGGATAAAAATCGTTTAGAACGGCAGAACTACTCCATTGGCCACAACGGTCGCTGGGATCTGGCCAATACTGAAATTCGCGCTTATGGCGAGAAAATTGATAACTACAACGAAAATCGAATCACGGCTAAAAACAATGCCATCGACGGTAAAGTTGTCGTGCCGCTGGGTGACTTTAACCAGCTCTTCACCTTAGGGGGAGAGTATCGTAACGATAAGCTAAGCGATGCAGGCAACCTAAAAAACGGTGGCTCAACGTCAGCCAATCAGTATGCACTGTTTGTTGAAGATGAGTGGCGTATCTTCGAACCACTGGCCTTTACCGGCGGTGTTCGTATGGATAACCATGAAGATTATGGCGTTCACTGGAGCCCGCGTGCCTATTTAGTCTACAGCGCAACGGATACGGTCACGGTCAAAGGGGGCTGGGCAACGGCGTTTAAAGCACCTTCGCTGTTGGAGCTGAGCCCAGACTGGCAGTCTGCTTCATGTCGTGGCGCATGTACTATCGTCGGTAGTAAAGATCTCGATCCTGAAACGTCAGAAAGTTTTGAACTGGGTCTGTACTATGCCGGTGATGAGGGGATGCTGGACGGTGTGAACGCCAGCGTAACCGTGTTCCAGAATAACGTTAAAGATATGATTAACGTTAATCGTACTTCAGACGTTGCTGTCGCGCCGACGTATCCAAACTTTGTAGGCTTCGATAAGAATGGTAAGCCGATCTTTAGCTACTACAACGTTGATAAAGCGCGTATTAAAGGTGTTGAAACCGAGTTGAAGGTACCGTTTACCGATGAACTCAGCATTAGCATGAACTATACCTACAACGATGCTCGTGACTTGACCAACGATCGCCCGTTGAGTACGCAGCCGTTCCACACTGCAAACAGCACGCTGGACTGGAAACCGATTGAAGACTGGGCATTCTACGTTTCTGCCAACTACTCCGGCAAACGTCGCGTGGTTTCTAGCTCGGATAAAGCCTCGGGGGGGTATACGCTGTGGAATACCGGTGGTTCATATCAGATGACGAAAGATCTGAAACTGCGAGCCGGCGTTTTGAACGTGCTGGATAAAGATCTGAACCGCGATGATTACAGCTACAACGAAGAAGGGCGTCGCTACTTTATTGCTGCGGATTACACTTTCTAACGTTGCACTCCACGTTTGTTGAGTATAAAAAAACCCGCCAATCGGCGGGTTTTTCGTATCAGGACGTTATTTCACCTGATGGCCTGGCTGGGCACCGCTGTCAGGGCTGAGCAGGAAGATATCCTTACCACCAGGACCTGCGGCCATCACCATACCTTCAGACATGCCGAAGCGCATTTTGCGTGGGGCCAAGTTTGCTACCATTACGGTTAAACGGCCAACCAGTACGCTAGGGTCTGGATACGCTGAGCGGATGCCGGAGAATACCTGACGGGTTTCACCGCCTAAATCCAGCATCAATTTCAGCAGTTTATCGGAGCCTTCAACAAACTCAGCGCTTTTGATTTCAGCAATCCGCATGTCAACTTTGACAAAATCGTCAAAGGTGATGGTGTCTTGAATGGGCTCATCGGCAAGTGGACCGGTGACTGGTTTGGACGCCGCAACTGCAGCAGCCGCAGCGGCTTTACCATCTTCGATCATCGCTTCAACTTTTGCCATTTCGATACGGTTGAACAGCGCTTTGAACGCGTTAACCTGATGACCGAGCAGCGGTTGGGCAATACCATCCCAAGTTAACTTTGTATTCAGGAAGGTTTCAGTGCGCTCGCTCAGCGAAGGCAGAACCGGTTTCAGATAGGTCATGAGTACGCGGAACAGGTTGATACCCATTGAACAGATAGCCTGTAAATCAGCGTCACGGCCTTCTTCTTTCGCTACGACCCACGGCGCTTGTTCATCAACATAGCGGTTTGCCAGATCGGCTAATGCCATGATTTCACGAATGGCTTTCCCTGATTCACGGTTTTCGTATGCCTGAGCGATTTCATCCGCAGCATTCACAAAGGTCTGATACAGCGCAGGATCGGCCAAATGCTCAGACAGTTTGCCGCCGAAGCGCTTATTGATGAAGCCCGCATTACGAGAGGCTAGGTTCACCACTTTGTTCACGATGTCAGCATTCACACGCTGCACAAAATCTTCCAAATTCAGGTCAATATCGTCAATGCGTGAAGAAAGCTTCGCGGCGTAGTAGTAGCGCAGGCAGTCTGGGTCTAAGTGATCCAGATAGGTGCGCGCCTGCACGAAGGTTCCGCGAGACTTAGACATCTTGGCGCCGTTAACGGTAACGTAGCCGTGGACAAATACATTGCTTGGCTTGCGGAAGTTACTGCCTTCCAGCATTGCTGGCCAGAACAGACTATGGAAATAGACGATATCTTTACCGATAAAGTGATACAGCTCGGTAGAGGAGTCTTTGCGCCAGAATTCGTCAAAGCTTAAATCGCTGCGTTTTTCGCACAGGTTTTTGAATGACCCCATGTAGCCAATTGGCGCATCCAGCCATACATAAAAGTATTTACCCGGAGCATCTGGGATCTCAAAACCGAAATATGGGGCATCACGGGTGATATCCCACTGCTGTAAACCGGATTCGAACCATTCCTGCATTTTGTTCGCGACCTGTTCTTGCAACGCGCCGGAACGAGTCCATGCCTGCAACATTTCGCTAAATGAAGGTAAGTCGAAGAAGAAGTGTTCTGATTCACGCATGATCGGCGTAGCGCCAGAAACAACGGATTTAGGCTCAATCAGTTCAGTTGGGCTATAGGTAGCGCCGCACACTTCGCAGTTATCACCGTATTGATCGGGTGACTTACATTTCGGGCAAGTTCCTTTGACAAAACGGTCTGGCAGGAACATCCCTTTTTCTGGGTCGTAGAGCTGAGAAATCGTGCGGTTTTTAATAAAACCGTTTTCTTTCAGCCGACCATAGATCAGGCTCGACAGTTCACGGTTTTCTTCACTATGCGTGGAGTGATAGTTGTCGTAGCTGATATTAAAGTCGGAGAAGTCTTTCTGATGTTCCTGACTCACGGCAGCAATCATCTGCTCAGGCTCAATACCCAACTGCTGAGCTTTCAGCATAATTGGGGTCCCGTGGGCATCGTCCGCGCAGATAAAGTGCACTTCGTTGCCGCGCATTCGCTGAAAACGAACCCATACGTCTGCCTGAATGTGCTCGAGCATGTGGCCGAGGTGAATTGAGCCGTTGGCGTACGGAAGCGCGCACGTCACTAAAATTTTTCTTGCGCTTGCTTGGGAGGTGACTGAAGCCATAGTGGATTTGCTGTCTCTTTAAAGAATGGAACGGTGCAGAAGATGTTACCTGATTGAATCCGTTGCCGCTAGGTTGCTGTGTTTGTTAAGCGATTTTCTTTCTTAATGCGCGGATCTTAAGTTGTCTAACGCGGAGCTGGTGGAGTTCTGGTATGCTTATGACTGCTGTGTAAATAAGTAGAATGGCTGTGTAAGTGAATTATGTAAGCGAACAAAGATAAAGACGCTTCGCAGCACCATCTTAAGATAAAAAATGAATGACACAAGGAGCCGGGATGAGCAATAAATCCCATGAAACGTCCACTCCCGAAGCACTGCGGACGCAGGTCGGCGAAATTCTCGCGGCCTTTACCCATCCAACCCTTAATCACCCGCTGAGTGCGCTCAAGGCGTTGCACCATTGTGCTCTGCTGGACAATACCTTACATATCGAACTGCTGATGCCGTTTGCCTGGCAAAGCGGTTTTGCGGCGCTGAAAGATGCCACAAGCGCTGAACTGCTGCGCGTGAGCGGAGCGAAGGCGATTGAATGGCGTCTGGCGCATAATATCGCCACCTTAAAACGTGCCAACGATCAGGCTGGCGTGAAAGGTGTGCGTAACATTATTGCTGTGAGCTCAGGCAAAGGTGGCGTAGGCAAATCAAGTACCGCGGTGAATTTGGCGCTGGCGCTCGCCGCCGAAGGCGCTAAAGTCGGTATTCTCGATGCGGATATCTATGGCCCATCGATCCCGATGATGCTGGGAACGCCAAATGAGCGCCCAACGTCGCCAGATGGTCAGCACATGGCGCCTATTATGGCACATGGCTTGGCGACCAACTCGATTGGCTACTTGGTCACTGACGATAATGCGATGGTTTGGCGCGGTCCTATGGCCAGCAAAGCGTTGCTGCAGTTGCTACAGGATACACTGTGGCCTGATTTGGATTATTTGGTCTTGGATATGCCTCCGGGTACCGGCGACATTCAGCTGACGCTAGCGCAGAACATTCCTGTAACAGGCGCCGTGGTGGTGACGACTCCGCAAGATATTGCCTTACTGGATGCCATGAAAGGCATCGTGATGTTCGAGAAAGTCCATGTGCCAGTGCTGGGTGTGGTGGAAAACATGAGCATTCACGTATGCAGTAACTGTGGTTTCCATGAGCCGATCTTTGGCACCGGTGGTGCTGAGAAGCTGGCGGAAAAATACAAAATCCGTCTGTTGGGCCAGTTGCCGTTGCATATTTCACTGCGTGAAGATCTGGATCGCGGTGAACCGACGATGGCATGTCGTCCAGACAGCGAATTTTCGAACATTTATCGTCAGCTGGCGGCAAACGTTGCGGCTCAGCTGTACTGGCAGGGCGAGTCTATCCCGACTGAAATCGCCTTCCGCGCGTTGTAATTCTCCGCAGTATTATTTAGCGTTGAATGGCGGGTATAATGCGGGCATTAAACTGGATGCCCGCAATTTCACCGATTAAAACCTGCAAAATTCTGGTATCAATCCACGTAACTCCCTATAATTGCCGCGTCCCAAGCAAGCAGCGGTGAGCTGTCTCTGCTTAGCCCCCCGTCGAACATTTAACACCAGGTCTTAAAAATTATATGACTGACAACTCCCATCAGTGCGTCATTATTGGCATCACGGGCGCATCTGCCTCAGGCAAAAGTTTGATCGCCAGCACACTTTATCGTGAATTACGTGAACAAGTGGGTGAGGAGCACATCGGTGTGATCCCGGAAGATTGTTACTATAAAGACCAGACCGATCTGACGATGGAAGAGCGTGTTAAAACCAACTACGACCATCCAAGCGCGATGGATCATAGCCTGCTATTTCAGCATTTGCAGATGTTAAAAGCAGGTAAAGCCGTCGAACTTCCGCAGTATAGCTATGTAGAGCACACCCGCAAACAAGAGACCATCCACCTAGAACCAAAGAAAGTTATCATTCTAGAAGGGATTTTGCTGTTGACCGATGCTCGCTTACGCAATGAGCTCAATTTTTCTATTTTCGTTGATACCCCGCTGGATATCTGCTTGATGCGTCGTATCCGACGCGATGTGAATGAACGTGGTCGTTCAATGGATTCGGTGATGGCGCAATATCAGAAAACTGTGCGTCCAATGTTCCTACAGTTTATTGAACCCTCTAAACAGTACGCAGATATTATCGTGCCGCGTGGGGGTAAAAACCGCATTGCAATCGATATTCTGAAAGCGAAAATTAGTCAGTTCTTTAAATAAAGCATTTTTGAACGGAAAATATTAAGGCCGATAATTCGGCCTTTTTTTATGCCAATACGCGACGGATTCCACGACAAAAGTTAAAGTCAACGTTGATTGGCGCAACAATACCTCGGGTTTACCCATCGTAAATATCATTTCAGTCATAATAATTTACTTTCCTCTATTTCAACGCAGGTTTCAGAGCCACGATGAGGCAATAGACGCAAAGTGTGAGTCGTATAACCTACGAATTAATTATTCTGAAAAAGCCCATCTTAGGGCTGTATAGGACGATTGTTAGTCTCTGAAATGCCAACAGCTGGGTGAAATAAAACCAATAAGTGAAAAGTTTATCGACAAATCATGTGAGGCATTTCAGAAACTAAGTGTCATAAGGTAGTATGTGCCATAGTTTGCAGCCATTGCTGCTTTGCCCGTAACGGAGAGAAAACCATGAGACTTTGTGACCGCGATATTGAAGCTTGGCTAGACGCGGGAAAACTCACTATTTCACCTCGTCCGCCAGTAGACCGTATTAACGGTGCTACCGTTGATGTGCGTTTAGGGAATAAGTTTCGTGTTTTCCGTGGGCATACCGCACCCTACATTGACCTCAGTGGGCCCAAGGCTGAAGTGGCTGAGGCATTAGAACGCGTGATGAGCGATGAGATCATTCTTGGTGAAGAAGAAGCTTTCTTCCTGCATCCCGGCGAACTTGCGCTGGCGGTGACCTTAGAATCGGTAACCCTGCCGGACAATTTAGTTGGCTGGCTGGATGGACGCTCTTCGCTGGCGCGTTTAGGGCTGATGGTGCATGTCACGGCACACCGTATCGATCCCGGCTGGCAGGGGTGCATTGTGCTAGAGTTTTACAATTCAGGTAAGCTGCCGCTGGCGCTTCGTCCTGGCATGCCAATCGGTGCACTGAGCTTTGAGCCACTATCTGGTTCAGCAGCGCGTCCTTATAATAGCCGCCAAGATGCAAAATATCGCGATCAGCAGGGCGCGGTGGCGAGTCGTATTGATAAAGATTGATGCTTGTTGATGTCCTTGGTGTTTAGCTGCCTAGCGATAGCGTTGACGGTTATGACATTGAGCTCGTATACCGCTTGTCTTTAGATAGAGGATGGCATGAGACGATTTTTAACGACCATTGTAATTCTGCTGGTTGTGCTGGCTGTTGGAATGACCGCGCTGGTGTTGCTGGTTAATCCCAACGACTTCCGTAGTTATATGACGAAAGAAGTACAGCAGCGCACGGGCTACGAATTGCAGGTAGATGGTTCGCTACGTTGGCATGTCTGGCCTCGTCTCAGCATTTTGTCCGGACGAATGTCGTTGACTGCTCCCGGAGCGGCACAGCCGGTTATTAGCGCCGAGAATATGCGGTTAGACGTCGGCCTTTGGCCTCTTCTTTCTCATCAGCTTGATGTGAAGCAGGTGATGCTAAAAGGTGCCGTTATTCGTTTCACGCCGGGTAGCGATCCTCAGAAACCTGAGAATTCCCCGATTGCGCCATCGGGATCTCGCGAACTGTCCAGCGATGTCGCATGGAAGTTGAACATCAAAAAAGTTCAGGTACGAGATAGCTTATTGATCTGGCAGCAGGATAAAGATGACCAGATTAATATGCGCGATATTAATTTATCGATCGATCAGGATAGTGCGCGTCAGGCTAGCATTGAGTTATCGAGTCGTATCAATCGTAACCAGCGCGATCTTAACTTCAAACTTGCCGCGAACGTTGATTTAAGTAGCTACCCTCAGCGCTATAGCGCCGTGGTTTCTAACTTTGATTATCAACTGACCGGGGTCGGATTACCTACCAGTGGAATTGCTGGGAAGGGGAGTGCAACGGTCAGCTACCAACAACAGCCGCAGCAAATTGATATTTCAAACTTGCTGGTGACAGCCAACCAAAGTCAGTTGCAGGGGCGTATTCAAGGCGCAATGCAGGAAAATGGTACATCGGCTTACAAAGTGGATTTGCAGTCGGCTGCGCTTAATCTTGATAACCTGTTGGGCTGGACACCGCCAAGTGAAGGCGCTGATGGCTCTGCCAATACCTCTCAGCAGGCAACGCTGCGTTCTCCGGTCACATCCAACCCAGAATCTATTGCCCAGACAGGGGAGATGGCATTTTTACGAGACTTTACTGCTGAGTTAAAAATTCAGGCCAACGAAGTGATTTATCATGGCTTAAAACTCGCTGACTTCTCCTTGGCGGCACAAAATCAGCAGGGCAACGCCACATTACAGAATATCAGCGGTCGATTGGGTAAAGGAACGTTTCAGGCAAAAGGCACGCTTGCAGTTGTGGACAACCAGCCTGCTCAGGTCCGTTTAACGCCGCAGATAGAAAATATAACCTTAGAACCCGTTCTTCATGCTTTCAGCCAACCCGATGCGCTGGTAGGCGATTTAACGCTGACCGGCGAATTTAACGGAAAGGGCATGACGCTGGTTGATGTGATGCAGAATTGGGATGGCCATGCGCATATTTCATTAGCTAATGCTCGACTTCAGGGCATGAATATTCAGCAATTAATTCAGCAAGCGGTGATTCGGAACCATTCGGATGTCTCGGGTAAAGACAGTTATTCTGATTATACTAAGGTACAGGAACTCAAAGCAGACACGGTATTACGCAATGGCAATTTGCGAATCACTCGGTTCTTTGGCCGCTCAGAGATTTTGACCATTGGTGGCTCAGGATTGGTCAATCTCGAAAACCAAAACTGCGATATGAATTTGAATGTGCGGGTGCTTGAAGGATGGAATGGCAAAGATAGCGTGGTTAAAGCGTTACAGAATGCGGTTATTCCTCTGCGGATTTATGGCCCTTGGCAGCAACTGAGTTACTCACTTGATGCAGATAAAGTCTTACGTGACCAACTGCAACAAAAAGCCAAAGACGCGCTCAATAATTGGCTGGGTAAGCATCAAGACAAAGACACAAAAGATAAGAAAGATGTAGAGCGGTTGTTGAATAAACTCTAATTCAATTTCTTTACTAAGTATTTCTTCGAAGCCGTAGCCTGAGTGCTACGGCTTTTTTTATTGCTTTCTCAATTTCGTTAAATTGCAATCGAGAAAGATTGAATTAAGCGGCAAATCACAAACTTATCACGGCATAAACAAACACGGGTAATCGTTGACCGAAGTCAGTAAAATCGTCTGCCTTTTTCGGCAAAGTTCGACTGTTTGCTGGGTTTATTGGCTTTCGATGGCTAATTCGTTCTTTTTTTCATCGCAAAGCTATTCAAGTTCCGCAGAGAACTTATTTAAAGCAATACCTATAGAGGCTTTTATATGATTGAGTTGTTAATTGGTGTACTCGTTGCGACAGGGGTTGGGCGGTACATCATCAAGGGCTATTCGGCGACTGGTGTATTAATGGTAGGCGGCATTTTGCTACTTATTATTAGTGCATTAATGGGACATCAGGTATTACCGGCCAGCGCAAAACCGACGGGGCTGAGTGCCACCGATATTGTGGAATACATCAAAGTGTTGCTGATGAGCCGCGGTGGCGATTTGGGCATGATGATTATGATGTTGTGTGGTTTTGCCGCTTATATGACTCATATCGGTGCAAACGATATGGTGGTGAAACTCGCATCGCGTCCGCTGCAATATATTAACTCTCCCTATTTGCTGATGATCGCGGCATATTTTGTTGCTTGCCTGATGTCGCTGGCTGTTTCCTCTGCAACTGGACTGGGCGTATTGCTGATGGCAACGCTATTCCCTGTGATGGTTAACGTTGGTATCAGCCGTGGCGCTGCTGCTGCGATTTGTGCATCTCCCGCGGCAATTATTCTTGCGCCGACCTCTGGCGACGTAGTGCTGGCTGCGAAAGCATCTGAAATGCCATTAATTGATTTTGCTTTTAAAACCACGCTGCCGATTTCTATTGCCGCCATTATCTGTATGGCCATCGCGCACTTTTTCTGGCAGCGTTATTTAGATAAAAAAGAAAACGTCTCGCATGAGATGTTGGACGTTAGCGAAATTAAAACTAATGCACCAAGTTTTTATGCGTTATTGCCTTTTACGCCGATTGTCGGTGTTCTGATCTTTGACGGCAAGTGGGGGCCTGAACTGCATATTATTACTGTCCTGGTCATTTGCATGCTAGGCGCGGCTATTATTGAATTCTTACGTGGCTTTGATGCGCAAAAAGTATTTGTTGGGTTGGAAGTCGCCTACCGCGGCATGGCGGATGCTTTTGCTAGCGTTGTGATGTTATTGGTTGCCGCTGGTGTATTTGCACAAGGACTCAGCACGGTTGGTTTTATTAGCAGCCTGATCGATCTGGCTCAGTCGTTTGGCACCGGTGGTATCGTGATGATGATGGTGCTGGTGGTCATCACCATGCTGGCTGCAATGACGACGGGGTCGGGTAACGCGCCTTTTTACGCTTTTGTGGAGCTTATTCCTAAGCTTTCAGCCCAGATGGGCGTTAACCCAGCCTATCTAACTATCCCTATGCTGCAAGCTTCCAACCTTGGTCGCACACTGTCGCCGGTGTCTGGTGTGGTTGTGGCTGTCGCGGGGATGGCAAAAATATCTCCATTTGAAGTCGTTAAACGCACTTCTGTTCCGGTGTTGGTCGGATTGATTGTCGTCATTGTCGCTACCGAAATTTTGGTTCCGGTTCATTTGTAACAATCACAGCGTAATGTATGTATAGAAAAAGCGGGCTTGGCCCTAAGGCTGATCGTTTAAGAGATCGAGATACACGGGGCTAGCACACCGCGGGGCGCTCCGGCAGCTAAAGCTGCTACGACCCCATCGGTGTACTTCCCCTAAAATCGCGCTTAAGTGACCAGCATTAGGCTCGGCCCGCTTTTTTCATAATAACATTTTGATTATTGACGTTTAATCAGACTTCATAATCATCTTCAGGCACTGCCAGCGGCGTTATTTTTATCTTCAGAATTCGGTGGCTGATGATTTCGAGTGGTTCAAACATGTAATCACCGATTCTAATCTGCTCGCCCACGTTTGGAATGCGCTGCAAATACTCCATCAATAAGCCTGCCAAAGTATGATATTCACGCTTTTCATCGATTGGCAACGGTATATAGAGAACCAAATCTTCCAACGGCATATAGCCGTTTGCCGTCCATGTGCCATCTTCGTTTTGCTGAATATCATGGCGAGGGTCAATGTCTTCACCAGCGACAGGGAGGTTACCTGCGATGGTTTCCATCACGTCCGTCAGTGTCACAACGCCCTCAACAGACCCGAACTCATCAACAACGAAGGCAAAGTGAGTCTGCGCTTGCCGGAATTGTTCCAACGCCATCAGTAACGATACGCCTTCTGGGAAAATCAGCGGTTGCTTAACCAACGACCTCAGATCAAGCTCTTCGCCTTGTAGCTGCTGTTTCAAGAGATCAATAACGTGAATTACGCCCAGCGGCTCATCGGCGGCATCGTCGTCGGTCACAACGATGCGGGTATGTAGATTTTTCTGCAACAGTTCGTCGAGCTTACTTTTCGGGTCGTTAAGATCCAACTGCTCAACATCATGGCGAGACGTCATGATGCTGCTGACGGTGCGTTGCGCCATGCCCAGTACGCGTTCAATCATCATGCGTTCTTGTGGGATGAACAGGTCGGCTTCACCACGGTTATCGGCAATTAAGCTCGAGGTATTGGCATCAAGCTGTGCTTCCTCATGCTTACCACTCAGCAAACGCAGCACGGCCTCAGCGGTACGCTCACGAAGCGGGCGAGAAGAGGAGAGGAAGCGGCGCCGATTGTATTGAGAAAGCTGATTCAATATTTCGATAATTACCGAGAAACCGATAGCGGCATATAAATAGCCTTTCGGAATGAGGTAACCGAAGCCTTCGGCGACCAAACTAAAGCCAATCATCAGCAGGAAACTGAGGCACAGAATGATAATGGTGGGATGCGCATTAACGAAATTGGTCAATGGCTTGCTAGCCAGCAGCATCAGGCTAATGGCGATACAGACTGCTGCCATCATCACCGCAAGATGATCCACCATACCAACAGCCGTAATCACTGAGTCGAGAGAGAATACCGCATCCAGAACCACTATCTGAATGACGACCGGCCAAAACTTGGCTCCTTTGCGCTGATTATGATTCTCATGATCTTTACCCTCGAGCCGTTCATTGAGCTCAACGGTAGCCTTAAATAGGAGGAATATCCCACCGGTGAGCATGATCAAATCACGCGCACTGAAGGAATGATCGACAAGGGTAAGAATGGGTTTAGTCAGGGTGGCTAGCCAGGAAATAGATGCCAGCAGAATCAGGCGCATCACTAACGCCAGCAATAGCCCCACAACACGTGCTTTATCACGTTGATGACGCGGGAGTTTTTCAGCCAAAATGGCAATAAAAACAAGGTTATCAATACCTAGAACAATCTCAAGCACGACCAGTGTTGCCAGCCCTGCCCAAATAGTCGGATCAGCGATCCATTCCATATGCTTTGCTATACCTTTTAAGTTGTTACGGTTATTCCTGAGGAATGATCGGTTGTTAAGCCGATGAATTCAAGTATAAGCATGCTATGGATAAGTGAAAACTATGGATAGACAGCAAAAACTTCAATTTGTATGTTAATTTGCACGTTTCTAAAACAGCTAAGCTTTTTGTGCGTATTTATCCTTGTATCAGGCCGCTAGAAGTATGAGAATTAGCCCGCAGTTGAAAACGTCAGAAATAGTGATCGCAGGGAAAGTTCTTAAAACGGAGTTAGATTAAGAATCATCCGAGGTAGGCGCTCTCCACAGAGGTGTACCCTCCCTGCACCCCTCGACAGGGGCCACATCGCCGCAAGTTTGAACAGTGCATTGGTAGCTGATGAGCCAAGGGCGGTAGCGTGGGTGGATTCAATATTGAATATAGTTGCAACTCAACATTTCCTAGCTGGTTACCATGTAAGTCATAAGTCATAAGTCATAAGTCATAAGTCATAAGTTTAATTCCATGTATTAAAACTATATCGATGGTGATTTGATGAAAAAAAAATTAATAATTATAGGGGCCGGCGGATTTGCAAAATCAGTCATTGATAGCCTAGACTATGGTCTTTATGAATTGGTCGGTTTCATTGATTCATATAAAACAGGGATGCATCAAGGCCTAAGTATTTTAGCAAATAGTATTGAAAACATAGAGTGTGCTGATAAATATTCATATTTTATTGCGATTGGTGATCCTGATATAAGAGCTATGTGGTTCGAACTATTAGATTCGTATCATTTAGATATGATTAATGTTTTTGATGCAACAGCTATCATATCTAAGCGAGCAAAGCTTGGTATTTGTATTTATATAGGAAAAATGGCCATTGTTAATTGTGATAGCATCATTGAAAATGGTGTTGTTATTAATACAAGAGCGCTGGTTGAGCACGGGAATAGAATAGGCTTCTGCACAAATATATCAACTAACGTGGTCCTGAACGGTGATGTCCGAGTCGGAGATAAGACGTTTATAGGAAGCTGTACTGTGGTAAATGGCCAATTAGAAATAGGCAGTGGAGCTATTATTGGCTCTGGGTCTGTCGTTATCAGGAATATTTCAAACAATATAGTAGTGGCAGGATCACCTACAAAATTGATTAAGGTAAGATAAACAATGAAACAAATATATATAGTTGCTGAGATTGGATGCAATCACAACGGTAGTTTTGATATTGCTAAAAAAATGGTTGAGGAGGCAAAAAACGCGGGAGTGGATGCTGTCAAGTTTCAAACCTTTAAAGCAGAACTTCTTATTTCAAAATTTGCACCCAAAGCTGAGTACCAGATTCAAACAACTGGGAATAATGATTCTCAATTAGAGATGACGAAGAAGCTTGAGCTGCCATATGATGACTATATTAATTTAGAAAAATATGCCCGCGACTTAGGGTTGGATGTATTTTCAACCCCATTTGACCTAGATTCAGTCGATTTTCTAGCGAGTAGAGGTCAAACAATGTGGAAAATACCGTCGGGAGAAATACTTAATCTTCCATATCTTGAGAAAATAGCATGCTTGCCAATTAAAAATAAAAAAATAGTATTATCCACAGGAATGTCTACTATTGATGAAATATTGATGTCTTTGTCTGTGCTAGAAAAAAACGGAATGAAAAAAAATGACATTACAATATTACACTGCAATACTGAATACCCTACACCTTATGAGGATGTGAATTTAAATGTCATTAATTCATTTAAAAATATATTTGAAGGCTACAACATTGGATTCTCAGATCATTCAGTAGGATATTTTGCAGGAATAGCATCTGTTCCATATGGAATTAGTTTTATAGAAAAACACTTTACATTAGATAAGAGCCTACCTGGTCCAGACCATAAAGCTTCGGTAACTCCAGATGAATTACGCCTATTGTGTCAAGGCATTAGAGCTGTAGAAAAATCCTTAGGAGATAGTTGCAAAAAGGTTACTATATCTGAGCGCAAAAATAAAATTGTTGCGAGAAAATCAATTGTAGCTAAAAGAGAGATAAAGAAAGGAGATATTTTTTCTATTGAGAACCTTGCTGTGAAGAGGCCTGGAAATGGTATAAGTCCTATGCATTGGTATGAATTAATCGGTCAGAGGGCACCACAAAATTTCGCTGTCGATGAATTAATACAACATAAAGATTTCCCCCCTCAGGAGGTATGATGCATGGTTTGTAATAATAAAGTAGCAATTATACCAGCGCGTTCAGGATCTAAAGGGCTTCCAAATAAAAACATCTTGACCTTAATCGATCGACCTCTAATTGCATATACAATTTTGGCTGCTATTGAGTCTAATTTATTCGATAAGGTTATTGTTTCTACTGATTCACTTGAATATAAAAAAATATCAGAAGAATACGGTGCCGAGGTTTTACTAAGAAGCCCAGAGCTTTCTTCTGATACTGCGACGTCGTATATGGTTATTGCAGATGTAATATCGAGATTAGATAGAAAACCAGATTATTTTATGCTTTTACAGCCGACATCTCCATTTCGCGATTCGAGGCATATTAAAGAAGCTGCATCGCTCTTCGAAAATAGCAAGAATTGCGATTATTTAGTGTCGGTAGCGGAAAGTCTTAAATCATCATCTTTGATCAAAGAAATTGATAAAGACCAAACTCTAAAAAATTTTGACCTAGATTACTCTAGCTATAGACGACAGAAACATCAGGAGTTTTACCCAAATGGAGCCATTTTTATTGGCTATACTGACTCATACTTAAAACAACAGCATTTTTTTGGGCCGAATAGCAAAGCTTATTTTATGACTAAGCAAGATTCTGTTGATATAGATGATGAAACAGATTTTTTGCTAGCAATAACAATTGCGAATAAGAAAAACACAAAAAAAAATCTTAACTTGCAAATAATGAATAGAATTGAGGAGAAAAAGGGAGAGATGAATAAGTGCTACCCGATAACATTTATGGGGCACTCAATTTTTGACTATTGGGATATAAAAAAAATAAATAATAAGAGCATAAACAACTTAGGTATTGCAGGAATTAATACATATGAGTATTTAGATTACATACTAAAAAAGAATTATATATCAAAGCTTGGCGAAAATGTAGTTTTGTTTTGTGGGACAAATGATATTGTTATTGAAGGTTGGAGCAGGGAAAATACGTTAGATTGGATTGAAAAAACAGCAGATATAATAAATAAAATAAATAGTAAAACTAGAATATTTTTATTATCTGTACCTAAAGTTAGGGGGCGGATGGATCGAAACAATTCGTTGATTGAGGATTTAAACGTTTATCTGAAACAGAATCTTAGAGAAGATATTAAGTTCATTGATATAACAACAGGATTAACCGATGAGTTTGGTAATCTGAGTAAAGAATATACTACCGATGGACTACACTTTACAAGATCTGCATACGAAAAATTAGAAAAAATGTTATCGAAGGTACTATAAATGAAAAAAGTTGTCTATGTGACCGGTTCAAGGGCTGAGTATGGCATAATGAAAAATTTGTTACTAGCTCTAGATAAAGAATCAGGAATTGATTTAACAATAGTTGCTACAGGAATGCACTGTGAAAAAAAATATGGGGAAACTTATAAAATAATTGAAAAAGATGGGCTTTCGATTAGCAGACTAATACCTATTGATATTAATACAGAAAATAACGCAGCTATCCTAAAGTCTATGTCAATATGTCAGCTAGAGTTTGGCAAGTTTTTTGAAAAGAATAAATTTGATGCAGTAATCCTACTTGGAGACCGCTACGAAATTTTTTCCGTTGCGATCGCGGCAGCTATGAATAATTTGCCAATAATTCATATACATGGGGGAGAGAAAACACTGGGTAACTATGATGAATTCATCAGACACTCGATCACAAAGATGAGTAAGCTCCACTTAGCTTCGACTGAAATTTATAGGCAACGAATCATACAATTAGGTGAAAAGCCAAGTACTGTATTTTACGTTGGTGCGATGGGAGCTGAGAATGCGCTGTCTATGCCGTTACCCAGTAAGTCAGAGCTTATCAAAAGATTTGGAGAAATGGCAAAACCATATTTCATGGTAGTTTATCATCCAGAAACATTGTCAGATCAAGCTCCCGAATTACAATTCGATAATTTACTTACGGCACTGGCAAACTATACTCATAAATATGATTTTATTTTTATAGGTTCTAATTCAGATACTGGTTCGGATAAAATAACAAAAAGAACTCTAGATTTTTGTAAAAAATACTCATCCAAATATTTGGTTTCTGTAACAGTTGAAGATTACTTAGCTTTAAATAAATATTCCAAGGGGCTGATTGGGAATTCATCATCTGGCTTGATTGAGATTCCATCATTTAAAATCCCAACGATTAATATTGGAAACAGACAGGCTGGAAGAGTTAGAGGTAGAAGTGTAATAGATGTGCCCTGTGATACCGCTAAAATATTAGAGGCTATTGAATTTAGTCAGCAAAAAGAGTTTGAATTTATTTTAAAAAATGATAATAATCCATATTATAAAAAAGATTCTATGAGAAAATCCTTAGATATTATAAAGATCTTCCTCGCCTCCAATTTTGGGGAAGAGGTCAAGGATTTTTACGATCTTAAACTTAATTAGCAAGTACATATGGCATAAAAAATGACATTCTATTGGAATAATATACATCTTCTGAGCGTATAAAATGCAGTTAAGTTCGAAACTTTTGTCACACTCAGTTGTATATCTTAGCTGTGAACTGCTTGCAAAGTTAGTTCCTTTCATGATGTTACCATATCTGACTCGAGTTTTAAGTATGGACGAGTTTGGTAGAATTGGACTAATTAATGCACTTCAAGCTTTAGTTATCATTGCTATAAATTGGAGTTTTGAAGGTGGCGTTATAAGATATTATTATCGCTATGGAAGAAATGGCATAAATAGTACTTTATACGCTAGCTTTATTTTGATTAGCACGCTGAATTTATTCGCGATATTTATTAGTTTAATTATTGACAACAATTTACTGTTATTGGCTACGTTATATGCTTATTTGCAAGCTGTATTCAATATAAGTCTATCGGTTAAACAATGTCAAAAGAAAGTCCTAGAGTACGGCTTGCAGCAAATATTATTTTCAATCATGGGCGTAGGCTTTACTGTATTATTTTTTAATATTTTCGAGTATACAGCTAAAATCAGAATTCTTGCATTGTGTCTTGCTTTGCTTATATGTTCATCTGCGTGCATATGCACTATTATTTTTAATAAAAAAATAAAACTCATTAGGATTTTTAATAATAGATTGGCGTGGAGGAATATCAAATATTTAGCAGCCTTCGGCTTACCGTTAATTCTACATCAGCTAAGTTTATTCTCTAAAGGGCAATTAGATCGGCTTGTAATCGCTGACGTATATTCACTTCCCGACTTGGCTAAATATACTGCATCGATACAAATATCAAGTGCATACTTAGTAGCTATTACTGCATTGAATAAAGCATCGATGCCATTTTATTTTGAATATTTAAAGAATAGTAATGGCAAGAATAAAATCTTTAAATGGGTGTTAATATCTTTGATTGCTGGAGCTATTCCTGGGGGGATCTCGTTATTATTACCTGATTCATTTTTTACTTGTGTTTTTGGTGCGAAGTATGTTGGGCTTTCGTACTTTGTATCTATTTTTGTGTTTGGTTTCGGGTTGCAAGTCCCATATCTTGTTTTAGTAAACTATTTGTTTTTTTTCAATAAAACAACACTCATTGCTATAAGCACTGGTGTTTCAAGTTTAGCGTACTTGGGGATATTATTTATATTGGCTGGCCATGGAATGAAATATATTCCTCTTTCAATGCTAATTTCTAATTTGATCTGCCTTCTCATTCTATCTTTTTTTGTTAGGCGACACATGATTAAAATGGCGACTATATGAATTTGCTGATTTGTTATACCCCACTCCAAATATTAATTGCAACTAAGCTCATCGAATCCTCAAAAATAAAAGGAGTAAATACTTTTTTCATATATTATAATTATAATAAAACTGTGAAGACTGATTTCTATTGCGCCAAGCTGAGGGAAATGTGCAGAGATGGCATTGAAATAAATAAAAGATTCAGTTTTGGTTTATTGATGAAGTTGCGATTCTTGTTGAGAAATAAAATTTTCGATGAGGTATATTTGGCTAGTGTAAATGATAGGATTGCTCATTATATACTGTCTTTTATTACTTTTGATAAGCTTTATACATATGATGATGGTACAGCTAATATATTCAAAAATAGTTTTTTTTACGAGAATGACAAAAGTCAATCAAGCTTAAAATCCTTAGGGCACTATATTTTGGGTCGTAAGTTTTACCTGCAGGATATTATAAGTAAATCATATAAGCACTATACTATATATAATAATAAAAAGAACATTATTGATAATATCGAATATATAGACATTTTATCAACAATAGCCAGCACTACGTTGGATAATAATATTGAAAAAGAGTGTAATATAGTTATTGGCTCCGTCTTGCCAGAAATACTTGTCCCAAATGCTCCACTTTCTGTGGTTTCTAGAAAAATTAAGGTTTTTGTACGCTCACTTGAAAATGTTACTTACATTTGTCATCCTAGAGATAAATCAACTGAATTTGATGATTATACATTGAATAAGCATTTGATTTTTGAGGATATTATATCTCAGTTATTAATGGAATATCAAAAAATTAATCTTTATGGATTTGTGAGTAGTGCCCATTTTAATATCTTAAATATAAATACGGACAGAGTAAATTGCTTTGTGTTTGTATCTGGATTATTAAAAGAAAAATATGCGGGATTAACGAATGTCGCGATTTCTGAAGGTTCTAAAACTTTCGATTTTGACAAGGTTGATGTCAATGGATAAATCTGTGTTAGCTAAGAACAGTAAAAATTATGCAGCTGAAAAATTATGGCTAATATTATACTCTACTATATTTGTTATTGGATTTTTATGCTACGTTTTCGGCGGTAGTGTTCTTCCTGGAATATTTATGGTAGCCATGTTGCTATCTAGCGTGCTTGTTTTGGTTGATGGGATAAAAAAAAATGAACTATTGACTGCTGTTTTTTTTCTTTTTCTTTTCCTTTTTGGCGCATTAATTACATCAAAGGAAAGCGAGCGACTTGCAATAATTGTCAACTCATTTATATTTTTTGCTAGTTTTTTATTGTCATGCCATTTAATGAAGAAAAGAGTAGCTATTAATTTTTCAATATTTTCATTTTTATTCTCCCACCTGTATTTTCTAGGTTTTGTATTTTATTGTCTATATAAGTTTGGCACCGTCAATGAAAATCTATACAACTCTATATTTGAAGGAAATAGCCGTAATATTGTATCTGCAGTTTTACTGATGACGTCTGTTTTTTTGTTTTTTTCCTCATATTTATTTAAAGAAAAAGTATATTTTAGCGCACTTGTACTAGATTTGATTTGCTCAGTTTTACTTTTTGGTCGAAGCGGCATATTTCTATCTTTCGCAGTATTGCTTCTAGGAATATACGTTAAGTTTTTCAAGGGGAGTTTTTTAAAGGGTGTTGTGCTATGCACGATGATAGTTTTATTTTTTTCAATTTCTTTTGCGTTTTTGGGTTTAGATGAATTTACATCATTGCTAGATAAAACGAACATCTCGTCTGGATTTGACACGCCAAGATTTGAAATGTGGTCTCAATATATAGAAAATATGGATATCAGAAGATTTTTTCTGGGAGGTGATTTTTTTTATAGTCCGGCAATAATGGCATTTAATGGAAACCCTCATAATTCATTTATAATGTTACAAAGTCGGTTTGGTATCTGTGCTATAGTACTTTTTTCAATAATGATTTATCGATTATTTTTTTTAATTAGAACAGACGTCGTTTTGTTCTTTTTAATTATGACCTTATTTATAAGAATGTTTTTTGATGTTTTTGCTTTATTTGGCTTCTTCGACTATATCTGGATTTGCATGCTATTCGGCTTGAGAAAAAATAATGAGGCTGTTTTCTATGAGAGATAAAAAAATACTATCTATAATAATGCCTGTATATAATGTTGAAGATTATGTTCGTGATTCTATATATAGTGTTATCTCTCAAAATGAGTTTGATGATATGGTTGAGCTAATTATTGTCAACGATGGAGCTACTGATTCTTCGGGAGAGATTATTGAGAACATTCTTGCTGTTGAGCAAAATAAAAACATAATATATCTTACTCAAGAGAACCAAGGCTTAAGCGCGGCTCGAAATGCAGGTTTGAGTGTTGCACGGGGCGAGTTTATTGGCTATCTTGACTCAGATGATTTGCTTCATAGCAAATTCCTTAAAATTATTTTAAGCATTTTACTGGATAAAAATAATGCTGATATTATTAGATATAATTATTCCTTTTTTAAGGGAGATAGAACTAACATAGATGACTCAAACTTTGAGGATACTTCCTTCTACCTAAAGAGATTTTACGGTGAGGATATTATTAAACATGAAATTAATGATGGCTCATGGTATGCGTGGAGGCGGGTTTATAAAAGAAACTTATTTGATGGCACCCTTTTCCCGCAGGGAAAAAAATATGAAGATGTTATAACTATTCCGTCTATAGTCTTAAAGGCGAAAGAGTTAATCGACCTTAATATCCCTCTTGTTTATTATCGTTCTAACCCTATGGGTATAACAAAAAACACAAGCGCGAGGGAGTCACTAGACGTATTGTATTCTATTGAGTGTTTTAAATATAGAGCTATCCCCAAAGGGGTAAGTGATTCTTTAATCAGAGAGTTCAATCTTTCAGTTGTTAAAATATTTATAAATCTGGTGTGCTTATCTAAAAACACAAAAATGAAATTTTTATTCGCTTTACAAGCAATTAGATTAGGAAAGTATAATTTTCACTTAACTGAGTATAGTAGCCTTCTGAGGCATTATTTTATATGTAGGTTAAAGGGGGTAATATCCAAAGCATGGAGAGCGTTAAAGTGAATATTAGTGTCATCATAACAACTAAAAATAGAGAGTCACTTTTACTTCAAGCTCTAGAATCTATCTATAAACAAACGGTACGGGTTGATGAAATTATAGTCATTGATGATGGATCATGCAGTCCTACAAAGCTTCTCGGCGATGTGAAGTATATTCATAATAAAATAAGCCTTGGGACTGCAGCAGCAAGAAATTTAGGCATGAGTCTAGCTAGAGGAGATATCTTGTTTTTTCTTGATGATGATGATATCTGGCTATCTGAACATGTTGCATCTCATTGTAAGATATTTAGCGAAAATGAAAATATCGGTCTGTGCGTCTCTATGAAAAACATATTTTTTTCTGATGATAAAAAAATATTAAGAACAACAGGGCCAGTTAAACAAAAGAATATTTTTTCTAGCAATTTTATTGGCGGCCCTAGTTCTGTATCTATACGAAAGAAATTTGCTGTTGAGTTAGGAGGCTTTCAACCTCAACTGAAAGCTATGGAGGATTATGAGTATTGGATTAGGTTTTGCTTAAAATACTCATCAGACTCTATTGCAATATTGAATGCTCCTACAATAATGTATCGAGTATCAGCTAGTAAAAACTCTAATGTGAGTCACCATGTATCAAATCATATAAGCGCAGCAAATTATATCTGTAAGGAATATATCGACCGATGTAATCGAGAAGATTATGAAAAGCTTGCACTCTACCTAGATTTCACGGTGGCTAAAACAATACATAGAATATCTTACTATAAAATGATTCTATTTTTGTTTAGCTGTAAAAAAATTGATCGTCGATTTTTAAAACTAGTAATTCCCTACAAAATATTAAATCTATTTGGGATTTATTCTTCGTAGAAGAGATAGCACATGGTTAAATATCCTAGATTCAGTGTTCTTATGTCGGTTTATAAAAATGAAAAAGCAGATAGTCTTGATGACTGTTTAGCTAGTATTGCAGTACAGTCATTAGCACCATCAGAGGTTGTCATTGTTTTAGATGGTCCTGTATCTGAAGATATATTGGTGCTAATCGCTAACTATCGCGATAAGCTAAATATAACTGAAGTCCCTTTAAGTGAAAATGTTGGACTTGGTTCTGCGCTCAACATTGGTATGCGGTATTGCAAATCTGATGTTATCGTTAGAATGGATACAGATGACATATGTGACGCGGATAGGTTTTATAAGCAAATTAATTATATGGACTCGAATCCAAATATAAGTCTTCTTGGCTCCGCTGTTGAAGAGTTCAATGAGGACTTTTCAGTGTCACACTGTGTAAAATTTTCAGTTATGGAACACAATGCGATTCTTAAATATGCAAAAATCAGAAACCCATTTAATCATATGTCGGTCGCATTCAAGAGAGATGATATCTTATCAGTAGGTGGCTATATTGATCACAAGTATATGGAAGACTATAATCTTTGGCTAAGAGTTTTGGCCCACGGATACCAAACTCATAACTTGGAAGATGTGTTGGTTTATGTTAGAGCTGGTGACTCTATGATTTCACGGCGTAAAGGTAGGGATTATATTAAAAGTGAATACAAGCTTTTAAAGTTAAAAATAGACTTAGGTATTGATAGAAAATTTCATGCTATAATTATTTTTATTGCTAGATCCTTACCAAGGATATTACCAGTATATATTTTGAAGTATATGTATTCTTTTTTAAGAAAAAATAGGACGTAGTTATGTTAGCTATAATCGGTGGATCAGGTTTTATTGGGAGTCGTCTTGCTTCTCTACTTCGCTGTCATGGCATCTCATTTAAAATAATTGATATTAAAGAGAGTAAGGTTTTTCCTGATGCATATTGCTATGGTGATGTTACTAAAGAAACTAGCTTGGTAGACGCGTTGGGAGATACAACTTGCATAATAAATTTGGCTGCTGAGCATAAAGATAACGTTCACCCTATTAGCCGTTACTATGATGTGAATGTAAAGGGTGCAGAAAATGTTTGTGCTGCAGCTGAGCAGTTAGGTATTAAACACATTGTTTTCACATCTTCAGTAGCTGTATATGGATTTGTTGAAAAAGAAACTGGTGAAGATGGTGAGTTTCATCCGTTTAATGACTATGGAAAGTCAAAACTTGAGGCGGAGCATGTGTATGATGCATGGCAAGCTAAGGATGCTGATCGTACATTAGTAACTATTCGACCAACCGTTGTATTTGGTGAAAACAATCGAGGTAATGTTTACAATTTATTCCGTCAAATTGCTTCAGGTAAGTTCTTAATGATTGGGGCTGGCAATAATCAGAAGTCTATGGCTTATGTTGAAAATATTGCAGCCTTCTTAAACTTTGCTACAACATTTGAGTCTGGTCGCCATGTATTTAATTACATAGATAAACCTGATTTTACAATGAATGAACTGACGGATGTTATTTGTACAGCGTTGCATCGAAAAAAGAATAATATTCGTATCCCATATGCGGTTGGCATCACTGGAGGGTATTGTTTAGATATACTGTCGAAGATCACGGGAAAAGAATTCCCAGTGAGTAGTATCCGAGTTAAAAAATTCTGTGCTCGCACTCAATTCAAGTCTAACAATATTGCGGCAACAGGTTTCAAGGCTCCAGTGACTCTTGAACAAGGAATTGCGAATACAGTACGCCATGAATTCTTGGAAAAACACTAAAATGACTAATCTAAAAGCCGTCATCCCCGTTGCTGGCCTTGGCATGAAAATGCTGCCAGCGACCAAAGCAATTCCTAAAGAACTTCTGCCGATCGTTGATATTCCTCTGATTCAGAAGATCGTTAACGAGTGTGTTGCTGCTGGCATCAAAGAAATTGTATTGGTGACTAACTCATCCAAGAATGCCATCGAAAACCACTTCGATACTTCTTATGAGCTAGAAGCTTTATTGGAAGCGCGTGTTAAGCGTCAGTTGTTGGCTGAGGTGCAATCCATTTGCCCTAAAGGTGTCACAATTAATAGCGTGCGTCAGCATAAGCAACTGGGGTTAGGGCATGCCATTCTCTGTGCCAAACCGCTAGTGGGTAATAACCCATTCGTTGTAGTGCTGCCAGATATTCTGCTCGATGAGTCAACTTTTGATGCTACGAGTGAAAACCTAGCGGCTATGGTTGAGCGGTTTAAAGAGACAGGTCGTAGTCAGGTTCTTGTGCAGTCAACGCCTATCGAGGCCTTGTCTGAGTATTCCGTTATTAATTGTGATAACGAAGTCCTAGAACCAGGCCAAACGGCGCGCATGACCTCTATTGTTGAGAAACCTGAGAATGCAGAGATGTATAACTCTGATTTGTCTGCGGTAGGTCGCTACGTTCTTTCAGGTTCAATATGGCCTATTCTTGAAACCACCGGTTATGGTGCGTGGGAGCGTATTCAGCTTTCTGATGCTATTGCCACGATGTTGCAGCATCTGCCTGTTGAGGCCTATCGATTAGTGGGCAAAGCGTACAACTGCGGAGAAAAGCTGGGTTATGCTGAGGCATTTGTTGCATACGGGCTGAATCACCCATCGCAGGGGAAAGAATTTAGAAGCTGGTTAAAAACAGTGCAGGCATCCTTGCATAAGAAGTAAAGTAGTGACATAAATATTTTAGTTAAACCTTTTTTCAACAAGCTTATAGAAAGCCTCGTGAATGAGTAACGAATTGATATCGGCGTCTATTCACGACCCTATACAACGGGGTAGAGTATATTCAATCTCTCTACTCTGTCGTATAGGCAAAGATGAAAATAGCAATCAGCGGTACAGGCTATGTTGGGCTCTCTAATGGCATTTTGATTTCTCAGCACCATGAGGTTGTGGCATTAGATATTATCGAGTCAAAAGTTCATCTGTTGAACCAGAAAAAATCACCGATTTCCGATCCGGATATAGAAAATTATCTGACTAATAAACCCCTTAATTTCCGTGCAACGATCGACAAAGAAGACGCTTACCAAGGTGCTGATTTTGTCATTATTGCTACTCCGACCGATTACGACCCTAAAACTAATTACTTTAATACCTCGTCTGTTGAGTCTGTGATCAAAGACGTGATGGCTATTAATCCTAACGCGGTAATGGTGATCAAATCGACGGTGCCGGTTGGTTATACGCAGAAAATTCGTGAAGAGTTGGGGGTTGAAAATATCTTCTTCTCGCCAGAGTTCTTGCGAGAAGGGCGCGCACTTTACGATAATCTTCATCCATCCCGTATTGTGATTGGCGAGCGTTCTGAGCGTGCTGAAAAATTTGCTGCGCTGCTGGTTGAAGGCGCGATTAAAGAAGATATTAAAGTTCTCTTTACGGATTCCACTGAAGCTGAAGCAATCAAGCTGTTTGCCAACACTTATTTGGCTATGCGAGTTGCATACTTCAATGAGCTTGATAGCTATGCAGAGGCTCTTGGCTTAAACACGCGTCAGATTATTGATGGTGTATGTTTAGACCCTCGTATCGGTAATCATTACAACAATCCATCGTTTGGCTACGGCGGCTACTGCTTACCGAAAGATACTAAGCAACTGCTTGCAAACTATTCGTCAGTGCCGAATAACCTTATCGGCGCCATTGTGGATGCCAACCGCACACGTAAGGATTTTATCGCTGAGTCCGTGTTATCGCATCATCCTAAGACGGTGGGTATTTATCGCCTTATTATGAAGAGTGGTTCGGATAACTTCCGAGCCTCCTCCATTCAAGGGATCATGAAGCGCATCAAAGCTAAAGGTGTTGAGGTCGTTATTTACGAACCTGTGATGGAAGAAGATACTTTCTTTAACTCGCAGGTTATGCGCGACCTAGATGCGTTTAAAGCGCGCTCTGATGTGATTATCTCTAACCGTATGGATGAGAAATTGGCTGATGTAGCGGATAAAGTGTATACCCGTGACCTGTTCGGCGGTGATTAATCCTTTCGACGTAGCTCAGATAGGTAACATAATTGTAAAAGCCCGCTTGCGGGCTTTTTTTATATTTTAAACTCACAGTTTTAGCAAACGTATGCGTACACCTTCTGAACGCTTGAAATATCTATCGCATCAATCGCTATCCCATTAATAGCAAGCTGAGTTAACATAGCTGCCACACATGTGCTGTGAGGAGAGTCCTCGCAGGTATCATCCCTTAGACAGGAGTTTCCAATGTCCAAACAACAGATCGGCGTTGTCGGTATGGCAGTGATGGGGCGTAACCTTGCGCTCAACATCGAAAGCCGCGGTTATACCGTATCCATCTTTAACCGTTCCACGGACAAGACCGACGAAGTCGTTGCTGAGAACCCGGGCAAGAATTTGGTGCCGTTCTATACGGTGCAGGAGTTTGTTGAGTCCCTTGAGAAGCCTCGTCGTATCCTGTTGATGGTGAAGGCCGGTGAAGCTACCGATAAGACTATCGACTCTCTGAAACCTTATCTGGAAAAAGGCGACATCCTGATCGATGGCGGTAACACGTTCTTCCAAGACACCATTCGTCGTAACCGCGAATTGTCGGCTGAAGGCTTCAACTTTATCGGTACCGGTGTATCCGGTGGTGAAGAGGGCGCTCTGAAAGGGCCATCCATCATGCCTGGCGGCCAGAAGCACGCCTATGAGCTGGTTGCTCCAATCCTGAAGAAGATTGCTGCGGTTGCTGAAGATGGCGAAGCGTGCGTCACCTACATCGGTTCCGATGGTGCGGGTCACTACGTAAAAATGGTTCACAACGGCATTGAATATGGCGATATGCAGCTGATTGCTGAAGCTTATTCTCTGCTGAAGCATGGTCTGAATATGTCTAACGACGATCTGGCCAGCACCTTTACCGAATGGAATAAAGGTGAACTGAACAGCTATCTGATCGACATCACCAAAGATATCTTCACTAAAAAAGATGAAGACGGTAAATATTTGGTTGATGTGATTCTGGACGAAGCTGCTAACAAAGGTACTGGTAAATGGACCAGCCAGAGTTCTCTGGATCTGGGCGAGCCACTGTCGCTGATCACTGAATCTGTCTTTGCTCGCTATATTTCTTCCCTGAAAGATCAGCGTGTTGCCGCATCTAAAGTGCTTTCTGGTCCTAAAGCTCAGGTGTTCAGCGGTGATAAAGCTGAGTTCATTGAAAAAGTACGCCGTGCGCTGTATCTGGGCAAAATCGTTTCTTATGCTCAGGGCTTCTCCCAGCTACGCGCTGCGTCGGAAGAATATAAGTGGGATCTGAACTACGGTGAGATCGCTAAGATTTTCCGCGCAGGCTGCATCATTCGTGCGCAGTTCCTGCAGAAAATCACCGATGCTTATGCTCAGGATGCTTCGATTGCTAACCTGCTGTTGGCGCCGTACTTCAAGCAAATCGCTGATGAATACCAGCAAGCGCTGCGTGACGTCGTCTCTTACGCGGTACAGAACGGTATTCCAACCCCAACCTTCTCGGCGGCTATCTCTTACTACGATAGCTACCGCTCAGCCGTACTGCCTGCCAACCTGATTCAGGCGCAGCGCGACTACTTCGGTGCGCATACTTATAAGCGTACGGATAAAGAAGGTGTATTCCACACTGAGTGGCTGCAAGACTAATGTTCTGAGTGTTGAACATAAATCAAGGATCCGGGCTTGCCCGGATTTTTTTTGCTTCAAAAAAGACCGTTTGCGCAAAAACGCAGCATTTGGTCATCTTTATTCACCATTCGATGTGTTTTTATCATATTGCTGACTGGCTAAACTGGGTAATATAAAGAAAGTGAGGGGCTATACCTCGAAGCCGTGAAACGGTATCTTGTTAGTCACAGCCTGATTTGAAGTTTTCTACTTAAGCAAAGGTATCAAGATGGAAAATGTGAATAAGCCGACTTTCCAAAACGTTCTGGAATTTGTGCGTATGTTCCGCCGTAAAAACAAGCTGCAGCGTGAAATCGTGGATAATGAGAAGAAAATCCGTGACAACCAAAAGCGCGTGTTGCTGCTGGACAACCTGAGCGAGTACATCAAGCCAGGTATGAGTGTTGAAGCGATTCAGGCGATTATTGCCGATATGCGCGGAAACTATGAAGATCGTGTTGATGACTACATCATCAAGAATGCCGATCTGTCTAAAGAGCGCCGTGAGCTATCTAAGAAGCTTAAAGCGCTGGGCGAAGGCGAATCTAAGTAATCTCAACGGGCAGGGCATTCTGCTCTGCCTGTTCTCCATTCTCTCAGGCGACTTACCCTGTTTTGTCGAATAATCCCTAGCAAATAACGTTGTGACTCTTTATAGAGGCTCGTCGCTATTGTCTCGCGCGCATAAAAGCAAAATAAGTTAGCTTTCTAGGATTCGGCTCCTCTGACTGAGAACTCAGCGGTCATGAAGCTCTAATATCTCAATTACTGCGTGTCCCCCGAAAAACGGGTGGTTTTCGTATCATAGGGCGATGTGAGTTTATCACCATCAATCTCAATGATGACCTGATTAGGTCTGGCTTCAAAATAAGTACTGGAACTTAATTCATCAAAATCAAATTTAGTCATGAAATTTTTTATGGCATCTTCTTCCCATTCCATTCATGTGCGTGAGTTTTTCCTCTCAAAAAAGTGACGATAATGCGAAATTTCACAGGGCGTATATTTCCCGTCAAGAAAATAAAAACGAAGCGGGTGTTTTTGTAACACTCCGATCCTTTATGTGTAAATTGGCATGTATATACTTTAAGTGTTCTTATGGTTTTTGCGTTGGAACGGGCTATTTACCATCAAGATAAATAAACATTGTTTGAGATTTGGCGACATCCCTACTGGATTGAGTAGCCGATGGCTATCGCTTCGTCTTTCTTTCCATCTATGCGAGGAGAGCGCTGAGCCGCGGAGCGGATTGCGCTTCAAGGTTATTGCTGCAGTGATAGATTGCATACAATTGGCGAACGTATTGCTAATTAGCATTCTTTAATTCAATGAATTTTTGGTATCCAAATTTGGACTGCATATTGATGAGTTTTTTTTGCCCCTCTTCATACATTAGTAATGATTGACAATATACTGATAACTAGCAAAATAAGCCAAAAGCTATTTTGAAACGTCAATTTAATATAATTGCCAGTTGTTTTATAGCGAAAATGTCTCTGTATTCATTTTATGCAGTAATTAAATTAATTATTGGGCTATCTCTTTATCTCGTATATTTTCATTTTTATATCACTAAAGCGCGCTCTGGCTGATATAGAAGTGGGTAATCAATCTTTGTGTAAGAATCAAGGCAATATGGTCATGATAAATATAATGCAGTGTAAAATGCTGAGGGTTTTTCTTTGCAGTCAGACGATTCTTCTTACCTTTTTTTTCTTTATATTCGCTTTACCGGCCACCTCTTCAGAGGTAGCCGATCTGCAAGTAATGCAGCCAGATAGCCTGAACGTTATATCTTCTCAGGTGGGATCAACGCTGGCGGAGGTCTCCCAGCACGGCGTGGCCGAGAGTGCGCAGTCAACCGCTGGTTCGTTTGCCACTAATGAAATGCAAAGTTGGCTGAGTCAATTTGGTACGGCCAGCATTGAATTGAACGTTGATAACAGTGGAGATTGGGGCAATAGCGCATTTGATTTTTTAACCCCGCTGTATGACTCTCAGCAATCAATGTTGTTTACCCAAGTCGGTCTACGAGCACCAGATGGGCGCACAACAGGAAATATGGGAATGGGCGTCCGTACTTTTTATCATAAAAACTGGATGTTCGGTGGGAACGTCTTCTTTGATGATGACTTTACCGGAAAGAACCGGCGTATTGGTGTGGGCGCTGAAGCATGGACTGATGATTTAAAGTTATCCGCTAACACTTATATAGGAACTACCGAGTGGCACCAGTCACGTGACTTTGACGATTACAATGAAAAACCAGCAGATGGTTTTGATTTGCGTGTCGAAGGCTATTTACCTGCTTATCCGCAGTTGGGTGCCAAATTAATGTATGAGCAATATTATGGCGATGATGTTGCTCTATTTGATAAAGATAATTTACAAAGTAATCCATCAGCAATGACAACAGGGATCAATTATACGCCAATCCCTTTGATATCAATGGGGATTGATTACAAGCGTGGCCAGAGTGCTATGTCGGACACGCAGTTTAATCTTAACCTGCGTTATGACATTGGGCGCGATTGGCGTGATCAAATATCGCCAACTCAGGTGGGAGTACAACGCAGTTTAGCGGGCAGTCGTTATGATTTGGTTGAGCGTAATAATGCCATTGTGCTGGCTTATCAGAAAAAAGACCTAGCGAAGACCCTGAACGATTTAAGACTCAATGTCAGTAAAAACAATAGTCCTGCAGATGGTATCTCAACGGATGAACTATCGGCACAGGCCGTTATGTCTGATGGATCTCCTGCATCAGGTGTGAATGTGCATTGGAGCGTCTCGGCTGATGCTCAACTGGCTGCAAGCACTAGTGTGACGGATAGCCAAGGTATCGCGAATGTTGGTGTCACTAGCAAGAAGGCACAGCAAGTACTTGTTCAAGCCTCGGTGGATACGCTTTCGAGATCGACTTCGGTGATGTTTAGCCAATCAGTAAATAGCGTCAACCTATCGTTGGTAAAAAATAACAGTAAACCAGATGGTACAGATGAGAATACTGGTGAGCTTGTTGTGAAAGATTTTGATGGTCAAGCTATTAATGGCGCTGAAGTTACATGGGAAGTCGATCATGGTGCTTCCATTGTCCATCAGCAATCCACTACCGACAGCCATGGAAAAGCGGTAGTTGGCTTTACCAATGTGCATGCCGGAGAGGTTAGGCTTAATGCAACCGTTGATGCCAAATCTAGTTCCGTGGTTTCCCAATTCAGCGCAGCATCGGTGGGGCAAGTGATGACTAGCATGCTCCAAGATAATCAGTTAGCCAATAATAGTGCGGAAGACAC
>NZ_KV824219.1:0-15928 GCF_001816025.1 Hafnia sp. HMSC23F03 | reverse complement strand
TTTTTTTGCCGAGACAAAAGAGGAAGCAACCGATTATATTTTAAACGTTGCACGCGAGAAGAAAGCCAGAAGTGTTGTTAAAGCAAAGTCTATGGTGACTGAAGAAATTGGTCTGAATGATGTGCTGGAAAGTGAAGGACTACGGGTCACGGAAACAGACCTTGCTGAATATATTCTGCAAGTGGCTGGTGACGCACCTTCACATGTGGTTGTACCAGCTATCCATAAAGACCGACGCCAAATAAGACAGATTTTTCACGATAAGCTCGGTTATGAAGGATCTGATACCCCAGAGGAGATGACTAGGTTCGTCCGCGACTTTATTAGAGATGATTTTTTTACTGCTGATATAGGTATTACAGGTTGTAATTTCGCAGTTGCACAAACCGGTTCAATCAGCCTTGTCACAAATGAAGGTAATGCGCGACTTTGTACCACATTACCGAAGACCCATATTGCTGTAATGGGAATGGAACGTATAGTACCGACCTTCAGTGAGGTTGACATCATGATAACTATGTTGGCACGGAGCGCAGTAGGTTTAAGGTTAACAGGATATAATACTTGGCTGACAGGGCCGCGTCAGAAGGATGAAAGTGATGGCCCAGAGGATTTTCATCTTGTTATTGTTGATAATGGTCGCTCATCCATCTTGGGAGCTAAATTCAATGATATTCTGCGTTGTATCCGTTGTGGGGCGTGCATGAACACTTGTCCAGCCTACAGACACATTGGTGGACAGGGTTATGCTTCTATTTACCCTGGGCCAGTTGGTGCTGTTCTGACACCTTTACTTGAAGGGTATCGAGATTTTAGTTTTCTTCCCCATGTTTGCTCCCTGTGTACTGCATGCGATTATGTCTGTCCGGTTAAGATACCTCTTTCTGGACTGATTCGCAGACATCGGGAAGAAATGGTAAAACAGCGTATCCCTCCAATAGGCGAACGGATTGTAATCAATACGTTTAATATGGTGAATAGCCATCCTTTGCTTTGGAAAGTGGGTATTTCTGTAGGGGCTCACATGGCACACTGGCTAATCAATAATGGAAGGATGCCTATCAATATTGGTCCCATCAGGGAATGGACCCGAGAGAGGGATTTACCTGCGGGAGATGGAGAAAGTTTCCGTACTTTGTTCCATCGTCATCAGAAGGAGAACAAAAATGGCTGACAGAATGGAATTTCTTAACCATTTGGCAAAACGCTTAGAGCGTGATATTCGGTTAAATCCGGATCCTATGCCGACGCCCGTTAATCTCTACCCTGAAAACCGTCTGACAGATTTATCCAGCGATGAATTGTTCGAACTGTTTCTTATGCGTTCTGAACAAACGGGTAATAAGAATTTTATGACCCCATCATCGTTGCTCATTGAAACAGTGAATGACGTCTGTCAAATATACGGTTCACCGATTATGCTAGCCGATTTATCTGGCCATAAATTACCCAATCTGAGTACAGAGCTGCAGAAATATTATTCTGTTTCTATTCAGACTCCATCATCTGGTATCGAGAACACAAAAATTTCCCAACAAGCTAAAATAGGGGTTGTCTTCGCTGATTATGGAATTGCTGAGTCTGGAGGGGTTGTGCTTTTTTCTTCACCAACTCAGGCTAGATGTATCAGTCTACTTCCTGAAACTACAGTTTTTATTTTAAGAAAAAGCTTAATATTACCATCTGTTGCTCAGTTAGCCCTACAACTCAATGCTTTTTCAGAGCATGGGGATAACTTGCCTTCTTGCGTTAATATTATTAGTGGACCAAGCTGTACATCAGATATAGAGCTAATCAAAGTAACGGGGGTTCATGGGCCGGTGAATTCAATTTGCTTGATAATTACTGATGAGTGATATTGAGGTGGATGTCAAATTACCGAAAGAAAATTAGGAAATTTGGTATGATCTGATATATAGATAGGAACTAAGTTGAATTGTTTCGTCAGTGGCAATATGCCACTGGCGGGGTATAATTTTGATTTATTTGTAATTCCATAATGTTAGCGGTATATGTGATTATTTTTTGGGAGTAGGAAGTGAGAAAAAATTTCATCAGGAAAAATATAAAAGATGTTGAAGAGTGGATCGGTAATAATATAGAGTCAGGTATAAACTCAGCTGATGTTGTAAAGGCATCTGGATATTCCAGATCGTATTTTTTAAGAGAATTCAGTAACGAAAAAAATATAAGTGTATCCTGCTATATTAGATTTTCGAGATTAGAGCTAGCATCTAAACTGCTAACGAATACAAATTTAAGTGTTAAAGAAATATCAAAAAAATTATCGTATCCTAGCCAGAGTTCATTTTGTCAATGTTTCAAGAAACACTACCATATATCACCCACCGAATATAGGTATAAAGCTTTTTGTGCAAGGGGGGCAAACTAGAGCCTATTCAGTTATTCTGCGAATAATCACGTTTCCTACTCCACTCAGGAGTAATAGGGCATCTTGAGTTGAACACACATCAGAGGGTGGGATTTGTTTATCTGGGGAAAAGCCGACATTTTTCAAATAGCAAAGAAGGACTGCAAAACCAAAACGGCTGGCGGGTTTACGGTGTGCACCGATAAGCGCCAAATCATGCTCACTAAAATACGTAATTCGGGTCAGCATTAACTCATCGTCCGGTAATGCCAGTAATGATTCTCTATCCGACAGAGAAAGGATCTACCTCCTTGCCATATAGTTTTCCTCATAAATTATTCGATGCAGTATTTTTAACAAAAATGGTTATCGCATAAGGGTACACCCTGACGCCATAATCAAAACGTGACGGCACACGCTGAAAGACATAACCTATATGCGATAGATTAAGTGCAATAACCTAAATGCGATAACGCGGTGGAAAAATGTTCATCAGAGCTTATTTAAGGGCATCGACGGAAGACCAGTTCGCCGATCGGGCAAAAGAGATGCTGGAGCAGTTCGTTCAGGAACGAGGCCATAAAATCGCCAGCTACTACCGGGAAAATATCAGTGGCACAAAACTTGAGCGCCCGGAACTTGGACGCTTACTGATGGACAGTCACCACAATGATATTTTACTGGTCGAGCAGATAGACCGTCTGACACGTCTCAGCAACAGCGACTGGATGCCCCTAAAAAAACAGATAGAACAACATGAGCTGCGAATTGTCAGTCTTGATGTGCCTACATCATGGCAGGCACTGTCAGATAAGGCCCCTTCGCAGGCCGACCCGATCACCCGCGCCGTGATAACAGCCATCAATAACATGCTTATCGATCTGATGGCCGCAATGTCACATAAGGACTGGCTGAGCCGCCGCCAGCGGCAAAAACAGGGAATCGAACGGGCTCATACAATTGGAAAGTACCGGGGTAAGCAGGCCGATCAGGAACGGCATCAGAAAGTCTTGTA
The DNA here is from genome assembly GCF_001816025.1 of Hafnia sp. HMSC23F03. Classification (NCBI taxonomy): domain Bacteria; kingdom Pseudomonadati; phylum Pseudomonadota; class Gammaproteobacteria; order Enterobacterales; family Hafniaceae; genus Hafnia; species Hafnia sp. HMSC23F03. The sequence continues at coordinate 12,542 of NZ_KV824219.1, read as the reverse complement.
CTACCGGCAGGTAAAGAAACTGAGTATCCGGGAAACGGCGGATGCTACAGGCTACAGTGCTTCACAGGTTTGCCGGATACAAGCGCTTCATAAAAATAATGAAAATGCCTGAAAGGCTGGAATAACGGTGTTTCTTTGCAGTCATGGCGTAATAGTTAGTGCCCTGTAACAACTTTTGTGATTAGCAGCCTGACGCATCATCTATGTAAGGAAAGTCCGCTGCGTGACAAAAGCAGACGCCACAAAAGCAGAATACATAAATCAATGAACTGGAGCCCGCCACTAACCCAAAATTTGACCCTGTCGATGATTTGTTTATAGTATTGCTCGGCCTCGAACTAATTTGGGTTCAGGCCTTATGTCTCTCAGTTGTTCCTGGCAACAGACAGGCAATACATACTAGTTATGGAGAATCTGACAACCGTTATGCGTATTACGCCACCCTGAGTTTTTCCTTCCTCCGTCGTACTGAGCGAACCTCAGAACGCACTCAATAACATCCCGTCTGCGGATGTGTTTTACCGTACATAAAAATGCTGCCCTCAGGGGCTGACTGTATCTAAAAACTGAGAAATTACTATGTTGCAGTCCTCGACGCGTAAGGACTGGCTGGGTAACGTCCGTGGTGACGTTCTGGCTGGTATTGTTGTCGCGCTCGCACTCATTCCAGAAGCGATCGCCTTTTCCATTATCGCCGGTGTCGATCCCCAGGTGGGCCTCTATTCGGCGTTCTGTATTCCTCTCGTTATGGCCTTCTTTGGCGGGCGTCCGGCGATGATTTCTTCATCCACCGGTGCAATGGCGCTGCTGATGGTGACGCTGGTAAAAGATCATGGCTTACAGTATTTACTGGCCGCTTCCATACTGACCGGGGTATTCCAGCTGATAGCCGGTTACCTGAAGCTCGGTGGATTGATGCGTTTTGTTTCACGCTCAGTGGTCACGGGATTCGTTAATGCGCTGGCAATACTGATTTTTATGGCGCAGTTGCCTGAACTGACCAACGTGACCTGGCATGTTTATGCCATGACTGCGGCAGGGCTGGGGATCATTTATCTCTTCCCTTATATCAACAAAACCATTCCTTCACCGCTTGTGTGCATCGTGGTGCTGACCGGCATTGCCATGTGGCTGCATCTGGATGTGCGAACCGTCGGCGATATGGGGAAACTTCCCGACAGCCTGCCGGTCTTCCTGCTCCCGGACGTGCCTTTAAATCTCCAGACGCTGCTCATCATACTACCATATTCTGCGGGGCTTGCCGTGGTGGGGCTGCTTGAGTCGATGATGACCGCCACTATTGTGGATAACATGACCGATACGCCAAGCGACAAAAACAGGGAGTGCAAAGCTCAGGGCATCGCGAACATCTGCACATCCTTTATCGGAGGAATGGCAGGTTGCGCGATGATTGGGCAATCCGTTATCAACGTAAAATCCGGTGGCCGCGGACGACTTTCACCCCTCACAGCGGGCGTGGTGCTGCTTTGCCTGATTGTGTTCCTGCGCGACTGGGTATCCCAAATCCCGATGGCAGCGCTGGTCGCGGTGATGATTATGGTTTCCATCGGGACATTCTCCTGGCGCTCCATAGCCAACCTGCGGACACACCCTCTTTCAACCAGCGTGGTCATGCTTGCCACCGTCGCGGTTGTGGTGGCAACACATAATCTGGCCTTCGGTGTGCTGACCGGTGTACTGATTGCTTCGCTCAACTTTGCCACTAAAGTATCCCGGTTCATGCGTGTAACCTCAGTTCTGGAGGGGACGAGCCGGACGTATACCGTCACCGGCCAGGTATTCTTTGCATCAGCAGACCGCTTTACGAGCCACTTTGATTTCCGTGAAGCGATTGAGAATGTGGTGATAGACGTTTCGCATGCCCATTTCTGGGACATCACGTCCGTCAGCGCACTGGATAAAGTGGTCATCAAGTTCCGAAGAGAGGGCACCGAGGTTGAGATACGTGGGATGAATGAAGCCACCCGCACCATTGTTGACCGGTTTGGTGTTCACGATAAACCCGAAGAAGTCGAAAAACTGATGGGCGGTCATTAACAGACCGGAGGGAAAACTATGAATAATACTGTTACAGCCTGTGTGGACGGTTCACTTTCAACGCGGTCAGTGTGTGAATATGCGGCGTGGGCAGCCCGCACTTTGCAATCACAGCTCGCACTGTTGCACGTTATCGAAAAAGACAGCACCCCGGTAGTGTCAGACCTGACCGGCACTCTCGGCATAGACAGTCAGCAATTGCTGACCGATGAGCTGGTAGAAATTGAAGGGCAACGTAATCGCCTGCTGATGGCCCAGGGGAAAGCAATACTGGAAAGTTGTGCTGAACTGCTTCAAAAACAGGGAAGCCCGGATGTGCTTTTGATGCAAAAACACGGTACACCGGATGAAGTTCTGGCAGAGCTGAGCGACCTTCGTCTCATGGTGCTGGGGCGTCGGGGTAGCCAGCATCCGGTAGGCTCTCATCTGGAAAGCGTTATTCGTCTGCAAAAGAAACCCCTGCTGGTTGTTCCGGAGAACTACTCAGTGCCTTCCAGAGTCATGTTGGCTTATGATGGCAGTGAAGAAAGCAGGAGAAACCTGGAACGTCTGACGATGAGTCCCTTACTCAGGGGGCTGGAGTGCCACCTTGTCATGGTAAACGGTAAGAAGGAAGAGCTGCTGACCGCACAGCAAATTTTACGTGACGCGGGTATAGAAAACAGCACAACACATCTTACCGGGCAATCAGTCGGGGATGCGCTTATTCGTTACGCCGAGGAAAATGCTGTCGATCTGATAGTGATGGGGACCTACGGTCATTCCAGGTTGCGGCAGTTCTTTATCGGTAGTCATACCTCCGAAATGCTGCAAAAGACGCAGCAACCGCTTCTGATCCTCCGTTAGCACTGATTTTTTAAATAAAAAAGGGCGAGTTCTCTCGCCCTTCGTCACTAGGATACGGATAAATATCATGAATGTCCGTTTCTCGCTCAAAGCTGCCTGTCAACGTGGTCAGTTCCCTTAGCGCAGATCAGGGGTACAAAAAATCACCTTAACGTACAATAATTTTCGATATCCAAACTGACCCCAGATAGATCGCCTGACACGTCTCAGCAATAGTGACTGGATGACGCTGAAAAAGCAGATAGAACAACATGAACTGCGGATTGTCAGCCTGGATGTGCCCACCTCATGGCAGGCACTGTCAGATAAAGACCCTTCGCAGGCTGATCCAATCACCCGCGCCGTGATAAGCGCCATCATTAGTCCTGACCACGTCCGGCCAGCCTTAGCGTAGCTAAGGATAATCGCGAAAATATACTACGGCAGAGGCTTAACGTCAGTATTTCTACTGCTAAGCATAGCTGTGGTCACGAATGCCGCCAGGACGCGGCGTAGCCGGAAATGCAGCTTCAATATTCGGGTTAAGAATGCCGAGCAGCGCGCAGGCATTCCGGGAATGCGCCAAAGGCGCATGGAGGCGCCCTCAGAAGTTGGCCAGAGCACGGTTGTTAATGGCGCCGTAGCCCGGCGCAGCCGGTTACGCTGTTGATAGGTTCCACCAATCCATTCCTTAGTCCTGCTAAGCCAAACCCGCTTAAAGCGATGTAGAAGCATCATTATGCGGTCGGAGTGGCCACGACAAGGCTTTTGCCGCAGTCGGGGTGTATCTCCGCGTTAGCGTGCCGTAGGGACGCTTACGAGCATGTACCTAAAACAACCCGTAACATAACTCACAGAAACACAAATCTTCTAGTTACAACATCCACTTTAAAAGCGACTCATTTCCGGCCCAAAGGGCCGGGGGCGAGGCGCTTTGCAGTGGGAGAGGTTTCGCTCTGTGGTGGCCGATATGCACGGATTGCTGTGTTGATGTCGAGAGTGTTGTCACTAAAGTGATTTGTATGGGGCCCGTCGCATAGCGATGGGAGGAACTTAAACTTCTGAGCAGCACGGTATGGCCGTTGCTAGCGAAGGCATTATTGGTTTTTTAGTTGTCCCCGTTATCCACCGATTTTATCCAACGAATAATAACGTATTTATTACTGAGAATACGTAAGGGCGAAGCCCTGAATGAATTGCAGGTTATTACTGGTTAGTTGCAAGTAATCCCTTTTGCCCGTTTGCAGATAAGTGTGGATAAAATCATGATGACCGCGTTTATGGCACACTTTCGGCATCAATGTGGCCTTTCTCGGTCTGGCTTTGCAGTTTTTTGGGTCGATATTGGATGACGGATGTGGGGAAGCCTCCGCAGGGCGCGGATGGTTTAAAAGTAGGCAAGGTTAATGTGGCGGTGGCGACCCCGGAGGCTGGAGGTTCACCAGCTCTAGCTGGTAAAGCTTCGTCCAGACCATTTTTTCGAATTGTTGTGGCGTCAGGTGCTGTGTCAGACCTTTCATTGAGCGGAATATCTGCTCGGCGACTTGGCGTTTGCGCTCATCAAACGGCAGGTCTTCCAACTGGCGGCGCTGTTTGCCTTCGATGGCTCGAGTACGGCGACTGAGGATAGTTTGTTGACGGCAACGTTCATACCAGCGCTGACGCGCTTCTCTGACCGTCAGAAACTCCCCCGGCTGCAAGACGCCGTCCTTAATAGCACGTAGACGTTCATCACGCTCGGCGCGCAGCTTGTCCATGTCGACACCCGTCATCCGCCAGCCGATATCCGTGATGATGATGTGCTTAGGGAAACGGCAACCGTTCACAAAATCCCATTCGGTTTCGGGCGACAGAATAACGTTGAACTTGGCCAGTTCATCGATAAGGCGAGAGACGCGGGAGGTGGTTACCGCTTGTTCAGCAATCACATGGCCATCGTCATCGTGCGGGCTGAGTTCTTCAGCCAATCGCGTGATATTGATGGTCACAATGCCCGTGGCCAAGTCAGCTTTATTTATCAATAGCACAAAAAGTGCATCCAGAAGACGTCGACGGACTTCACGAAACGCACGTTTGCGGTCGCAAAACGGACGTAAATACGTAAAGAGAGGATCGGAAGACACACGGCGACGTATAACCCATTCACCGGTGGTTTTATCCCGGCTCATCAGGTTACGCAGAGCGCGACCGTGTTGTTTGCTCAAAGGTTTATAGTGCGCAGGCCGCACATAAAGCGGGGAAGGACATTTGCACACCGTGGAATGTTCTCCCCGATGGCGTCTATCTTCTTTGCGATTTTGGAGTGGACTTACATTATTCACGCCCGCCGACACTTATGGCGGTCTTCGGGTATTGTTTTCTGATTTGCATGCGTTATAATCTCTTACAGGCCAGCGCCTGCTTTGTGATCCCCTGATATCTGAGTCTTCCGCCAAGTTGATAACAGATTTCGGGGGATTTTTGCATTCAAGGCCCGCTGTTTTGAGCCTTTTCCCTGAGCATTTAAGGATATGCCCTATCCCATCACGAAGTCCGGTCGATGACCGATCCCCGCTTTAATCCATTTTCAGCGCAATTTAAGGGCAAATTAGCCTAAAATTCAGCGCAGAGTGCGTAAATCTTACCGTATTTTCGTTGTCTTGCAACCAATGGATCGTGAAGATCTGATTTGGTATCACTAATTCTTCTTTTGGCCCATTAGGTTCACCCGTCACGGTGACGTCTACGCCCATCTATCCTGCGCTAAAAACCCCTCCATTAAAAGGCACACTTTCCGTGCGTGAATAGTAACCAATGAAAATATATCGATTCACAACAATATGTTGCATCACGCACTCCTGAGCTTTTGTGATATACGTCACGTTATATACTCTTTTTTTGAACAGTCGATTTATCCGACAAAATGGCAACTATCGATCTAAAAGATCGTCTTTTCTTCTATTTCTGGTCAAAGGATCTAATAAATGAATCTGTACCAGCATTTTATGCCACAAAAACAGGCATTTAATAAAATATAAGATCGACATTTTAACTTTTAATAGATTTTTAGATCGTATCTACTATTACAACTAGTTTAAAACACTATTCATACAAGAACATTCCGCCATGTGTTCTTCCGGTGTTTTAAAGACAAGAATAGGTTGAGCTATAACGCTGTCAGAACTGCAGCCAACGTGCTTAGGTGCGCGTCCATAAGCCTGCTTCAGCGTTATCACTGAATGTATTCGCCCCCACATGAATACAGAATGGTCCCTACGGGGATCGGTTCGTGCGGAGCCTTCATGAATATTGAACACGTGCAGCACTATCAGTGGTTTTTAGCGCAATACATCACAGGGGGACGTAATAGGGAGTATTTGTTTGACTGGTTGTCTAGTCAGCACATGGTGCCTTGGACGCCGTTAACGGTCACTCATATCAAACGCAGCGATAAGATGTACAGCTATCGCAAGCGAGTGACTCCGGTTTTTCCCGGTTACTTTTTCTTGAAAGCCAACTTTGAAGTACATAGCATCGCGAACATTCGTTGCCATACCGCTTTCTGCGACTTTGTTCATGTCGGTGGGACCATCAGTCCTGTTAGACCAATGATTGTTGAAGCATTAATGAAAACCTATCCAGATGTCACGCTCAATATTGCGGCACAACCTGAGTTAGAAGCCGCCTCACGTCTTTGGTTAACACAAAAGCAATATGATTATTTGCTGGCTTTGGATAAAACATCACAGCCTATATCTCGGATCAGTATGTTGTACGAATTGGCGTTTAACACCGCCAACACCGCTTTCTCTCACTTTCCAACACCAGAGAAACTTTGAACCATGTAGCAAGTTCCTTTTGCCCCAATGGCCCCACATTTTGGGGCATTTTTTTGACTATTTTGGCCTGATGCCTGACCGGCACCTTTCGATGAACATCCCCCGTTCTTTTGCCGTGAACTGTCTCAACCCTCGTTAACCTCAAGACAGCTGGGAAAACAGGCATCAGTCCAAAATAGTTTTCTACTCACCTTTGGTATCGCCTATGTCTCAACTCGAAAACCCGGTATCACATCTATTGTGGTGCATGCTGGTTGCTCTGCGTTGCGCCCATGATGACACACCCTTTCAATCTGAATCTTCACAACGAAAATTTCTGGCTCAGTGGCTCACTCAAGCACGTAGAGTGAGAACTTTTTCTGGATTAGCCAGAGAGTTCAGTTCTCTACGAGAGCTTCTGGCCAAAGACAAACACATGCCCATCGAAGGTGTCTTAAGCGCGCTTTGGGAACAGTCTGTGCTGAGTGACCAATGTGATTTTATTCGCTTACGTGATGCCAAAAATGCTCTGCATAGCAATCACTGGCGCAGCTGCGTGTGCCGTTTTCCAGAAGAAATCACCCTCGAAGTCATGAACAGGGCAAAAACGCGATACAACCACTATTTGCAGCTAACGCGTACAGAAGAGTCATTTCAGGCCACAGGACAAATGAGCGCGCCACTGACGTTTCAACTTATCCTGAGTAAAGAAAATACCAATTTTGAACAGACATTTTATCTTCATGGCTTTGCCGTCATGCGCGGAGCTGAAATGGCATTAGGCCGCACGGTATTACGCACACTGTACATTGGCATGTCGTCGTTATCTGAAAGTGTGTGGGGAGCAAAACCCGATAAGCTTTGGACACCGCAATACCACTGATTTTTCCAGCAACACCATCCCACCTTCACATTTCCCAGCTGTTAACGATGGAGAACACTATGTCTGATATTTGTGATCGCGCCGACGAAGAGATGGAATTTTTAAATCAGTTTCAATTTACCCGCACTTATTCATTACATCGACCATCAGCCACGCATTGTTGTGACTGTCACGACCCCATCCCTGAGCTGCGGCGCAAAACACTAGCGGGCGTCCAACGTTGCGTGGATTGCCAGTCCATTATCGAATTAATCTCATAATAAAATAAGGAACCTCATATGCAGCGTTGTTTTTCACTCAAAAAACACTATGCCCAAACGTTAGAGTTTCAAGCTATTCGTTCAACAAACGCCTGCAATATCCCGGTCAGTGCGCGGCAAGTGCTCTGTGCGCTAGTCGAGCTATTGCCAGCACTTGACCCCGACCAATTAAATGAAGCCATCACAAGGCTCAACCAGAGGAAAAATCCATGATTCAGCCCTCAACAATTACCGCGCCTTAATTCTCATGTTTGGCCGCATCAAACCATTTTCTTAGACCCAAGTGATGAAAATATAAAACTCACACTATGGAGACCCCATGAAACAACACGCTGTAACTGCTCTAGGGCTGTTGCTCAGTGGCTGCGCGGCACAGGGAAATCATGTATCTGATGTGCCAGCCAATGATGTTGTCGATTCGATGATGGCGGTCAATACACAGAAAGTCAGCTTCGTACAACAACAACTGATTGCTGCCCTGACGCCTGTTTTGCCTGCACCTCCCCGAATCTCTCGCACAACGTCTTCGTTCCTGACTCAAAACGCCCAAGTATTACCACACCCCAAGACGAACAATGCGCCGTCGCGTACTCCAGTAGCGACATCAGCACGCTTACCGACATTAACCTATCTCGGAAAGACGCCGACCATCCCCGCATTGGCGGCAGCAGGTAAAGCGCCAACGCTCCGGCAAGCCCTCGTTAACATTGTGCCGAACGATTGGACCATCCACTATGACATTGGGCTTAAACCCGAGGTAAGGCGTCCGCTGGCATGGTCCGGTAATGACCAATGGCCTTATGTTCTCAATCGCGTTTTGGCACAAGAAAAACTCCGCGCCGAGATAAACTGGTCTGAACAAAAAGTGTCGGTATTTGATGCAGCCCGCACTAGCGTGACCACACCAAAAGCGACGGTCATCAAATCTGCAACAGACAAATCGGTGGGCAAAAACCCCTTCACAGGTGGCGTCACCAAAAGCGCAACCGTCGTGGCCACCACAACGCGCCCCGTGGTTAAATCTCCCGACATTATGCCACTTATTTGGCGGGCGAATACCGGTGTCACCCTGAAAGATACGCTGCTGGATTGGACGATACGTGAGAAGTGCGCAGTCGGTGGTAACTGGAAACTCGCATGGAATACCAGCGTCAACTACCGTATTGATGCACCACTGGTGTTCACCGGTTCGTTCCAGAAAGCCATCAACGATGTATTTATTCTCTATGGTGCCGCTTCTACTCCACTCTATGCAGCCACACAGTCAGCGCAATGCGTGCTTCTGGTTGATGATAAGGAGCCTCGCTAATGCCTTGGATATTCTATTTTCTCGGGTTGTTCGCGGTGGTGATTTATGGGGGATTTCCTGCACCGTCCGGACAGGCGCGGGAGGAACAAAATATCCAGAATCAGCTGCCCCAGCAGGCCAGACAGACATTCACTTATCTCACCGCCCTGAATGACTGGCGATATAGTCACCCTTTAGAAAATGGCACTATCGATGCCAGCCAACTGGGTATCCCTCTCTCAAACCATCTAAAAAATCAGGTCGCCAACAACCGTCTGTGGGTATGGCAACCGACGAAGCCCGGACTGTTTAATGCTCTGTTGGCCCAAAGCGGTCGGACGGCATTAGTGGGTCAGGTCCGCAATCGGCGACTCTTTGATGCCACAAACACCGATATGCAGGTTGTGGTACCTAACACCGTGCCTGACGGCAGTCTGGTCTGTCTTAATTAAATAAGAGAACTCCAATGATGAAGAAAACGCTCACTGCGTTGGCGATGGCGTGCCTGCTCGCCGGCTGTAGCACATTAGACAGAATTGACTCACTGGGTAAACAAGCCAGTGAGAACGAAAGCATCACAACGAAACATCTGCAGACCTTAAAAAGCGGCAATGTCGTTCGTGAGCTCCCGAGTCAGTGGATAAACCCGGTTCCACTCAACGCCAAAGGTCACGATAGCGAACGGCTGCCCGCCTGCCTTATTCAGATTAATCGTCCCGGTGCCATATCACTCAATGACATCAGCGCCTTTATTACCCGTACCTGCAACATCTCTGTGGTGCTCACCCCCGACGCACGCCAAATAACGCAGGCCAGTGGGGCGACAGAGCAAATTAAAGGAAGTTTACCCGCACCTGACGCGAACGGCATGTTACCACTGGCACAGATGGGAGGCAGTTCACCAGCGCCGTCATTATCACGCCAGAGCGACGGTCTCACCCTGCGCGGTGTCTACTGGAAAGCCTCACTCGACGGATTTCTGGACAATATTACCGCCCGGCTGGGACTCTCTTGGCGTTACGAGGAAGGCCGGATAGTTATTTACTATCTGGATACACGTAATTTCCCCGTCTTGTTTATGGATTCACAAGCGGGTTTTAGTTCGAAAACGGTCAGTGGCACCACCTCTTCAACGGGCAGCAGCGGCGGAAGTAGCGGCGGCATCAGTGGAGACTCTAACACCTCGCAGTCCACCGACATGAGCATCAAGTCAAATCTGTACGGTGATGTCTCTGCGACGGTGAAAGCCATGCTAACCCCAGGCGTGGGACGCATGAATCTGGCCGCCGGTGTTCTCACGGTGACCGATACCTCGCGCGTACTCTCACAGATAGGTCGATATATTGACGACCGTAACCGTGAGTTAAACCGTCAGGTGGTGCTGAATGTTCAAATCTACAGCGTAGAAAACAAACGTTCTGATCAACTCGGCATCGACTGGGACGCCGTATTAAGCCTTGGCAGTGTCAAAGCGACCTTCTCAAACGCGTTCACCAACGCTAGTGACTCGATGGCCAGCGGCGGGGCGATGGTCGTCGATGGCAAAGGGGCGGGAACAAAAGCACTGGTCAAAGCCTTATCAGAACAAGGCAATGTCAGTGTTGTGACGCAGGCATCCAGTCTGACCACCAATCAGAGTGCCGTACCGATTCAGGTCGCCCTGCAGCAGGACTATATCTCTGATATTACCAGCGATCAGACAGCCAACGTCGGCTCCAGCGTTTCTGCTACACGCTCAACGATAACCACCGGCTTTAACATGACGGTGTTGCCGTATTTGATGCCTGACAGCAGCCATATGCAGCTGCAGTTCAGCGTCAATATGTCTGACGACCCAACCATGCGCACGGTTAAAGAAGGTGAGAACAGTTCTGTTGAACTGATGAAAACACGCCTCAAAACCTTCACGCAGCGCGTCAACATGAAGTCAGGTCAAACGCTGATTTTGAGCGGTTATGAGCAACTCAATACCTCCGCAGACCATCAGGGCGTGATTACGCCTCGCTTCTTCGGACTGGGCGGCGGTGCAAGCGGTGAGCGAAACCGGACACAGCTGGTCATGCTCATCACGCCAATCATTCTGGGGTAATGACTCATGGAAAAACTGCATAATATCTACGTCGTTGACCATGAAAAAGGTCACTACGTTGCGGGGCTAAACTGGGAGGTCATTACGGCCCAATCGACCCGGCGCTCACGCAAGAAAGCCCACGGGGAAGGTGCTGACCATTACTTGGTATGGCGAGCAGAGAAATCGCTTCTTGGGATGGCGGCACTGTCGGCTTTTAGTGAAAACAAAGACCGTCAGCCTTACCGGTCTCTGGCGTTGCATCTTCTACCCCAGTTGCCACAAAACGGGTACATCGTACTGCCCTTATCGGAGACACAATGGTGGTTCGTGGCCATGCTCGGTGGCCAGTTATCACCACTCAGTGATATTGTCGGTTCTGTCGAACAGATCAAAAAAGCCATCGACGTCTTTGTCATGATGAACCCCCTGCCAACCGCTGGCTGGCAGGTCGTGGTTCCTGAAAACTTTGGTCTTGAGAATACACAGCCACCGCCAAGCCTGAGTGACCTACTGACGCGTAGTCAAGGACGCAAGACGCCGCGTCTATCACCGACCAATGTCAAAGCAGCGGCAATGTTATGGCTTGTGCTCTTAGGTATCCTTATTGCCGGCCACTTTGGCTGGCAATACTGGGAGCAACGCAAGGAAAACGAAGAAATAGCGGCGGCACAGGCCGAACTGGCGGCGCGACGAGCCGCCGTTAAAAGTGAAAATGGGCATCGTCCTTGGGCAGATCTGCCACGTTTTAATACGATATTAAGAACCTGCCACAATCACTGGAAAACACTGCCACTGTCTATCGCAGGCTGGACGTTTGCACAGGCGCAATGTACGCCGACTGGGAGTTTAACGGTCGACTACGCGCTTCCTGAAGGCGGCACCGTAGCCGATTTTGCCAATCGACTGCCCTATTGGTATCCGGGAGTTGCGGCAGGATTTAATATTCCCGGTGCGGCCAATATGGGCAGTTTTACGCTCACGTTTCCCCCGCCACCGACCACTGGGGCGGAAAATGTGCCGAACAATGCGATACAAACGCAGCGTTTCACCAGCTTTGCGCAGCGGATCAATGCCGCACTGCAAATCGTCAAACAAGACAATTCACTACGTGATGAAGCCGGCAATCTCATTGACGTCCCGTGGAATACCTATGCGTTTACCTTTGTCACAGACATTCCCCCCGACCGCCTGTTTTTAACTCAACACTTCGATGATACCGGACTGCGTTTGGCGCAGGTGTCATTGACTCAGCGTGACGGTCTTCTGACTTATACCCTAGAGGGATATCTCTATGCTGCGAAATAGCCTACTTGCTTCACTGGCACTCTTTCCCGTGCTGGTTTTGGCTGCACCTGAACCC
>NZ_KV824218.1:0-52787 GCF_001816025.1 Hafnia sp. HMSC23F03 | reverse complement strand
CGGACGCCTACACAAATAATTATGTAGAAAGCCGGTGTATTAGGCGGACGAAACCTTCCACCTAGGATACATATTCTGGCGTACGCCTCCCCTCAACCAACAATCACCCAAAATCCGCCCCAATCACATCAATCCTATCCGTACAGATGCAATCCACACCCCAATCTAATAGTTCCCGCGCTCGTTTTGGGCTATTCACGGTATAAACCAGAATCCGTAAACCTGCGGCTTTAATGTCGGACACTCGCTCAGCGGTCAGTTCATTGTGGTCAATATGCAATGACACGCAGCCCAATCGCGTGGTCAGCGCCAGCCATTCTTCATCCCATTTTTCTAGCAGCAATCCCCTCGGTAGTTCTGGCACAGCTTGCTGCGCAGCCTCTAGAGATTCGACCGAAAACGACGACAGTAACGGTGCAATAGGATGCGTTGACCATAAATTCTTAGCGGCAAGCGCTATCACCCGCCCAGTTTCACTTTCTACGCCAGTGGTAGGCTTAATCTCGATATTCGCTGATAAGCCCAGCTCAAGGCAACGATCGGCCACCTGAGAAAGCAGAGGCAATGGTTCATCACGAAACTCTCGCCCATACCATCCCCCCGCATCTAGGCTGACCAGTTTTTCCCACGGCAAATCGCCAGCAACGCCCCAACCATTGGTGGTGCGCTCTAGGTTGTCATCATGTAATAGAAAAATCTCGCCATCAGCGCTCAACTTAGCATCAAACTCAATCATTTTATGGCCATACTCAGCGCCAATATCGATAGCCGCCAACGTATTTTCTGGTGCTAATTTACCACCGCCACGGTGGGCGACGATTTTTGGATAAGGCCACGTTATTGTCATGTTTTACTCCGCTACCGAGGGCTTCACTGCTCACTTATGGTTCAATACGTAAGCCCGTCGTTATATCAAAAAAGTGTAGATTTTCATGAGGTAGCACGACCTGTAGAGAACCACCTAACTCAGGTAAATCCTGATGCGGTAATCGCAGAATCACACCATGAGCCCCCCAGCGGCTATGTGCCAAGTTATCAGCGCCCAATAGCTCAAGTTGATTAACCGTAAAATCGCTTCCAGACTCATGCTCTGCCGCTCGGCGCAGGTGCTCGGGGCGAATGCCTAGGGTGAGCGTTTGACCCGCTAGTGCAGCGTTCGGCTGTTCGAAGCGTAGCTGTGGGCCATCGTTAACCTGAAAAAACAGGCCATCTGTGCTGATACAACCATCCAGCAAATTCATCGCAGGCGCGCCCATAAAGCCCGCCACAAAACGGCTAGCAGGACGATGGTAAATCTCCGTTGGTGTTCCAATCTGCTCAGCTACGCCCTTATTTAGCACAATGACACGCTGCGCTAAGGTCATCGCCTCTACCTGATCGTGAGTCACATACAGGCTGGTCGTTTTTAGGCGACGGTGCAACTGCTGTAACTCAAGTCGCATCTGAACGCGCAGTTTTGCATCAAGGTTGGACAAAGGTTCATCAAACAAAAACACCGCAGGCTCACGCACGATAGCACGCCCCATCGCCACCCGCTGACGCTGCCCGCCGGACAACTCACTCGGCTTGCGATTAAGCAACGACTGTAGCTCCAAAATGGCTGCGACCTCCTCCACTTTGGCACGGATGAGTTCTTTGCCCAGCCCGCGAATCTTCAGCCCATAAGCCATATTGTCGAACACGCTCATGTGCGGATAAAGTGCATAGTTTTGAAACACCATGGCTACGCCACGATCTTTGGGTTCCTTGTGAGTTACCCGGTCATCACCAATATAAATATCACCACTTGTCGTTTCTTCTAGACCAGCAACCATGCGGAGTAAGGTCGATTTACCACAGCCGGACGGCCCCACCATGACGATAAACTCGCCGTCGGCAACATCCAGATCGATACCTTTAATAATTGCGTTTTTGCCGTCATAGCTTTTGCTGACGGTCTGTAATTTTAAACGTGCCATTGTGTTATTTCTCGCTATCAACCAGACCACGGACGAACCAACGCTGCATCCCTAAGACCACCAGCAATGGCGGTAATAGAGTCATCAGCAGCGCGGCCATCACCAGTTGCCACTGCGTTGCGCTTTCTCCGCTAGAGATAGCGCTTTTAATCCCGGCGACCGCCGTTCCCATCGCCGGATCGCTCGTGATCAGCAATGGCCATAAATATTGATTCCAACCATAAATAAACGTAATCACAAACAACGCCGCTAAATTCGTTTTAGACAGTGGGAATACCACATCGCGGAAAAAACGCATTGGACCAGCACCGTCAATGCGAGCGGCCTCCAACAGTTCATGCGGCAGCGTCATAAAGAACTGACGGAATAGGAACGTTGCCGTAGCCGAAGCCATGAGCGGCAGAGTGAGCCCGGTATAACTATCCATCAGGTTTAAATTTGCCATCACCTCAACGGTAGGAAATATACGGACCTCAACGGGCAGCATCAGGGTAATGAATATCAGCCAAAAGAATAAGTTACGCAATGGAAAGCGAAAGTAGACAATCGCAAACGCCGATAGCATCGACACCGCAATTTTCCCAACAGTAATCACCAACGCCATAATAAAGCTATTCATTAACTGAATACCAAATGGCGCACCTGCGCTACCTACCCCTTGCTGCCAAACCTGCGTTATGTTGTGCCATAGCTGGGAGCCTGGAATGAGCGTCATCGGCACATCGAAGACCTGTTGCTTATCCAGCGTTGCAGCCACAAACGCCACATACAGCGGAAACAAAATCACGATTACACCCAAAATCAGCATGATATGGCAGAATATATCCAAGCCTTTACGGTTCTCAATCATTGATAACGTACCTTACGCTCAACATAGCGGAACTGAATCATGGTTAATGCAACCACAATCAGCATCAATACCACCGACTGTGCCGCCGAACTGGAAAGATCTAGCCCCGCAAAGCCTTCACGATAGATTTTGTAAATCAGCGTCGTGGTCGATTGTCCCGGCCCACCGCCGGTTGCCGCATCGATAACCGGAAACGTATCGAAAAATGCATAGACCAAATTGACCACCAGCAGGAAGAAACTCACTGGAGAAATCAGGGGAAGGACAATATGAAAGAAACGCCGAATCGGCCCTGCGCCATCAATGGCAGCGGCCTCAAGCAGCGACTTGGGGACTGACTGTAACGCCGCGAGGAAAAACAGGAAATTGTAGCTCACCTGTTTCCACACTGAAGCCAGAACCACCAAAAACATCGCCTGTCCGCTATTTTGGGCATGGTTCCAGCTATAGCCCATCACACCGAGAAAGTGCGAAACCAAACCCAGCCCAGGGTTAAAGAGAAACATCCACAGCACAGCAGCGATTGTGGGAGCCACAGCATAGGGCAGAATGAACAATGTTTGATAGAAACGGCGGCCACGTAAAATATGATTTACCAGCGCCGCGAAAAATAGCGACAACACTAGGCCAAAAAATGTCACCAAACCGCTAAACCACAACGTGGTGCGAAACGCGCTTAAGTAGTAGGGATCGTGCCATAGAGTGATAAAATTCTGCCAACCAACAAACTCGCTGGAAAGACCAAAAGGATCGAGGCTCTGCACCGAATACCACAGGGCTTCGCCTGCGGGCCACAAGAAGAAAATGGCGGTGATCAAAAGCTGTGGAGCAACCAGCGCATAGGGCAACCAGCTGCGTTTAAATGCGGGAGTTCGGGAACTCATAACACCTCAAATTTGCTGCAGAGTACAGATACCTCACCAACCGCCCTTTGGATTGAACGGCTGGAGAGGTAGAACCGATATTACTTAGCTGATTTTTCAAAACGCTCCAGCAGTTGATTGCCTCGCGATACCGCTTCATCCAGCGCTTGCTGTGGCGTTTTCTTACCTGTCCACACGCCTTCCAACTCTTCATCCACCACAGTACGAATTTGCGGCATATTGCCCAGACGTACACCTTTAGTGAAGGCTAATGGCGGCTTGTTTAGCATTTGGCGAGTCGCAACGTCAGCGCCCGGATTTTTGTCGTAGAAGCCCTGCTGTTTAGTCAACTCATAGGCTGCGGTCGTAATCGGCAGGTAGCCCGTTTTCTGGTGCCACTCGGCGGCAATCTCTGGCTTAGCCAAGAACTGGAAGAATTCAGCTACGCCCTTGTAGGTTTCAGGTTTTTTGCCGTTCATCACCCACAGGCTAGCTCCACCAATAATTGCATTTTGCGGGGCATTTTTAGCATCGGCGTCATACGGCATGAAAGCCACGCCATAGTTGAATTTTGCATACTGTTTGATATTGGCCAGCGAGCCAGAAGAGCCCGTCATCATGCCGCAGTCACCGTTATAGAATTTAGCGGTTGGCTCATCTTTACGGCCAAAGTAGCTAAAATCGCCTTTTTTGAGCATGTCTGACAGCAGCTGAATATGCTTAACCTGTGAAGGCTGGTTGAACTCTAAACGCGCTGACGGCCCACCAAATCCGTTGTTTTCGGTAGCAAAAGGAACTCCATTCCACGCACTAAAGTTTTCCAACTGCACCCAACCTTGCCAACCTGACGCGTAGCCACAACTCATACCGCTTGCGCGTAGCTTAGCCGCATCGGTAGCCAGCTCCTGCCAAGTTTTTGGTGGCTCATCAGGATTCAAACCTGCTTTCTTAAAGGCATCTTTGTTGTAATACAGAACGGGCGTAGAGCTGTTGAACGGCTGGGAAAGGAGCTGCCCCGTGGCGTTGTCGGCGTAGTAGCCCGCCACAGTGGGCACAAACTGGGATTCACCAAAAGGGATACCGGCCTCTTTAAATACCTGATACACAGGCTTCACGGCCTGTTTAGCTTGCATCATGGTTGCAGTGCCGACCTCATACACCTGCAAAATAGCGGGTGCCTTACCCGCACGGAAAGCGGCAATACCGGCAGCGAGACTTTGTTCATAATCACCTTTATAGACGGGTACAATTTTGTACTCATCTTGTGATTGGTTAAAACGCTGCGCGAGACTATCAACTTCCGTTCCTAGCTCTGCTTCCATCGAATGCCAAAATGGAATTTCAGTCACCGCTAATGCGGGTGCACTGAAGCAAAATATCACTGCTAAACTGCACATGCTGCGCTTTATTGTCATATTCATCATGCCAAATCCCCGTCAAATGAGTGTTATCACCGTAAAAGTTAAGTGATAAAGAACGTCTTATTTTCGGGATGTACCATGACATGCGCGTATGACAGAAATATAAACGCATCATGACAGAAATATTACATAATAATAAAATTAAAACTTTCCCACATTCAGTCAGTGGTTAATAATGCTAGGTTCTATTTGGTAATAAGGAAATCAATATGAATCCCAAAAACACCTATGCAAGTAATTACGCTCGTCTGGCGGCAAATAAAATCCATAGTAACGGTACTGAGCACCCTAAACTCTCCGCCCAAATGTGCTGGGACGCAGTAAAATACTGTGCGGTAAAAGCCAATATTATTAGTGAAGAAGAATCCAGAGTTCTTTCTGCCAAAACCTGTTTAGTTAATCGGTCTGATAAAATCATCAGTACACCACAGCAGATGAGCGCCTTACCGGCGGGATATGCAATAGGTTTCTTTGAAAAAGACACGATTATTCATGCCATGATCTCCACGGGTAGAGGCTTAGCCGCTGGCAATAAAAATAGCTGTGTTGGTGTAGGAAAGGATATAGGTTGGGAACTACTAGACTTAGAAAAAGGGTTAAGTTGGCGCGCGGATGGAAAAATAAACATCCCGAGAGGAATAGGTAAAAACAATACCATGGTTTATGCCGAAGCTGAAATACACGCACGATTACTTAGCGACCTAAAGCGTTAATATAATATCAGCTAAAGCACAATAAAAATATCAGTCCAAATACGGACATTTAGTTATTAAAACTCACCCACAATGTAATGTGTCATATTGTCTTTCACTATTACCGCTGTATTAATTCACACAGTGGTAATAGTGACCTCATTATTTAAATTGCTTAACCACCCAAATAGGCACTACGCACTGCGCTATTAGCCAGAAGCGCCGCCCCGCTATCTTCCAGCACAACATGACCGTTCTCCAACACATAGCCTCGATCCGCCAACTTAAGCGCCTGATTGGCGTTTTGCTCTACGAGAAAGATCGTCATGCCCTCTTCGCGCAGCTGTTGGATAGTATCGAATATTTGCAGAATGATGATAGGTGCCAGCCCCAGAGACGGCTCATCCAGCAGTAATAACTTAGGCTGACTCATCAGAGCGCGACCTATCGCTAGCATCTGCTGTTCTCCACCGGACATGGTTCCTGCGCGCTGAACACGACGCTCATGCAAGCGGGGAAATAAATCGTAAACTCGAGCGATACGTTCTTGATACTGATGACGATCGGCAAAAAATCCCCCCATCGCCAAATTCTCTTCCACGGTCATACGCGAAAATACGCGGCGGCCTTCCGGCACAATAGCAATCGCCTCACGCATGATGCGTGCGGTTTGCCAATCGGTAATATCCTGCCCGAGAAAGTTGATACGGCCTGCGGTAGCTCGAGGCTCGCCGCATAGCGTTCCCAGCAGCGTGGTTTTTCCAGCGCCGTTAGCACCAATCAGCGTCACGATTTCCCCCTGCTGAATATGGATGCTAACGTTGTGCAGCGCCTGAATTTTCCCGTAGTGGGCTGAGACGTTTTCTAATGTCAGCATGAACATGGCCCTCGTTCAAAATGACAACGGGTGTAGTTAAATAGCATAGGTTTACGCCTCTCCTAGATAAGCACGGATAACATCAGGATTATTACGTACCTCTTCCGGCGAGCCTTGCGCCAACGGCGTCCCCTGATTAACCACGTAAATCCGATCTGAAATATCCATCACCAGCTTCATGTCATGTTCAATCAACAGCACTGAAACCTGATGATGACGGCGTAAATCAGCGATGAGTTCGTTGAGTTCATCGGTTTCTTTTGGATTAAGACCGGCCGCTGGCTCGTCTAGCATCAGCAGCTCAGGCCGTGTCACCATGCAGCGTGCAATCTCCAAGCGCCGCTGCTGACCATAAGCCAAATTACCCGCCTGACGGTTGGCAAACTCTAGCAATCCAACACGCTCTAACCATACCGCGGCATGTTCCAATGCATCAGCTTCCGCACGGCGGAATTTAGGCGTTTTCAGTAAACCGGCAAACACACCGCTTTTGAGATGCTGATGCTGCGCCACCAACAAGTTTTCCACCACCGTCATCTCTTTGAAAAGGCGTACATGTTGGAAAGTGCGCACCATCCCCATACGCGCGATTTGCTGCCCTGCAAGCCCAGCTAATTCGCGATCGCGCAGTTTTATCGAGCCACTTGTTGGGCGATAGAAACCGGTCAGACAGTTAAATACCGTCGTTTTCCCTGCCCCGTTAGGCCCGATAAGAGAGACGATTTCCCCCTGATTGAGTATCAGAGCCACATTATTCACGGCGAGGAGGCCGCCAAACCGCATACAGAGATTGTTCACCAGCAACAGAGGTTGTGTACTCATGCTTGCCCTCCTTTGCGTGTGGCAAATTTCAGCTGAGGGCGTTTCATCGGCAGTAATCCTTGCGGACGCCAAATCATCATCAGCACCATTAATGCGCCAAGTAATAACATGCTGTATTCATTCAGATCGCGCATCAGTTCGCGAGAAACCACCAAAATCACCGCAGCAAGAATCACCGCAAACTGTGACCCCATACCACCAAGCACCACGATCGCCAGTACAAAAGCAGATTCAACAAAGGTGAAAGATTCTGGACTAACAAACCCTTGTCGTGCCGCAAACAACGTTCCAGCAAAACCGGCAAACGCCGCGCTGATGGTGAACGCCGTCAGCTTAATACGCGTTGGGCTTAGGCCTAATGAACGGCAGGCAATTTCGTCCTCTCGTAACGCTTCCCACGCCCGCCCAAGCGGCATGCGCAGTAATCGATTAATCACAAATAGCGTGATAACCACCAGCAACAGCGCCACCAGATATAAGAAGATGATGCGATCGCTTGGGTCGTATTTGAGGCCAAAGAATTCGTGGAATGAGCCCCATCCGCCGTCACGTACACTACGGTTGAATTCCAGGCCAAAGAAAGTAGGTTTTGGAATTTGGCTAATGCCGTTGGGTCCGCCGGTAATTTCCGTATTATTCAGCAGCAGGATACGTACAATTTCACCAAAGCCGAGCGTCACAATGGCCAGATAGTCACCGCGCAAACGCAATACCGGAAAACCTAACAGTAGCCCAAAGGCGGCGGCCACAATCCCCGCAATTGGCAAACTTTCCCAAAAACCAATTCCGTAATAATGGTTAAGCAACGCGTAGGTATAAGCACCGATAGCGTAGAAACCACCGTATCCCAGAACTAACAAGCCTGACAGACCGACAACGACGTTTAGCCCCAGTCCAAGCATCACGTAGATAAGCGTCAGCGTGGCAATATCCACGGTTCCACGCGATACCACAAACGGCCACACCACTGCCGCAATAAGAATAAGCATCAGCACCAGTTTTTGTTTTGGCGTTGAACCATCTAAGCTTGGCAGCACCAGAGTGGGGCCTGACACTTTTTTCAGTCCCTGCTGAATCAGCGGACGCATCAATTGGAAGAAAAAGACCACCACACAGCCCGCAGCAATCCATTCCCAACGTACAGAATCTGCCATATTGACGACCAGATGGGTGCCATCTAGCCCGAGCTGAACGCCCATGATAAACGATGCCAACACGAACATGGTGATGGTCGAAATAATCGCATTAACCAGATTGAGCTGTTTCATACTTTCTCAACCTCCGGCCGCCCCAAGATACCGGTAGGCATCACCAGTAGCACCACAATCAGTAACGCAAATGACACGACATCTTTATATTCGGTGCTGAGGTAAGCGGAAGTCAGCGCTTCTGCTACGCCGAGGATCAATCCACCGATCATCGCCCCAGGAATACTGCCGATCCCGCCTAATACCGCCGCAGTAAAGGCTTTCATCCCCGCCATAAAACCGATGTACGGATTGATAACGCCGTAGAACTGGCCGAGCAGCACACCCGCCACTGCCGCCATTGCTGCACCAATAACAAAAGTAAGAGAGATGACGCGATCGGTGCTAATGCCGAGCAGACTCGCCATTTTCAGATCTTCCGCACAGGCACGGCAGGCGCGTCCCATCCGCGAATAGCGGATAAACAGCGTTAGCGCCAACATCGCAAGAAACGTTACGACCCAGATGATGATCTGCATGGTGGAAATACTGGCGGAGAAACCATTACTTTCACCCAAGGTCCATTGTCCAGTCACCAGACGCGGCAATGCCAGATCGCGCGAGCCCTGCGTCAGGCTGACGTAGTTTTGCAAAAAAATGGACATTCCGATGGCAGAGATTAGCGCAATCAGACGCTTTGAAGAACGCACGGGCTTATAAGCAACGCGCTCAATACTCCAGCCGTAGGCGCTCGTAATCACAATAGCGACGATGAAAGCCGCGCCAATCAGTAGCCAGCTAGCATCAATGCCCAGCATCATCAGCGCCGCAATAACGATAAAGGAGACATAGCTGCCGATCATATATACCTCGCCGTGGGCGAAGTTGATCATGCCAATAATGCCGTAAACCATGGTGTAACCAATGGCGATCAGCGCGTATGTGCTCCCCAGCGTAACGCCGTTGAACATCTGCTGAATGAAATAGAGAAACTGTTCTGACATACCCTATCCTCATACCACATAAGGGCTTAGTGATGGTGTTACAACGTTGTTCTAATCCCGCCCGCCAAAACCTCGGAGTAAGGTTTCACCCCCCTATTTATCGCGCATTCATCGATAACCTAGGTGTATGGGCAAAGACCGCGAGCGAGTGGTCTCTGCACTCGCTCGCTTTATTCGAGATGCCATTTTCGCTCTGGGTCAGCATGCGCCATGTTTGGCACTTTCGACCCTCACGCCGACACGGTGTCGGCGTAGCGCATTCAACTAAGGCATCCACGAAAATAAGAACCGTCAGAACTATTTAACCGACGTAGATGAGCCGTCAGCATGCCATTCGAAAATACCGAACTCGAAGCCTTTCAGGTCGCCTTTATCATCCCAGCTCAATGGCCCCATAACAGTATCAACCGGCTGAGACTTCAGGTTTTTGATGATGTCAGCAGGCTCTTCGCTTTTGCTGCGTTCCATACCCGTGGTCAGAGATTGCAGCGCTGCATAGGTGGTCCAGACAAATGGCCCTGTCGGATCCAGTTTTTTGGCTTTCAGCGAGTCTACGATAGCTTTGTTAGCAGGAACCTGATCGTAACGCTGTGGCAGCGTCACCAGCATGCCTTCAGACGCATCGCCCGCGATGTTAGATAATGATGAGTTACCCACTCCTTCTGGCCCCATAAATTTCGCTTTCAAACCCGCTTGTTTGGCCTGACGCAAAATCTGTCCCATTTCTGGGTAGTAGCCGCCGAAGTAGACAAAATCCACGTTATCTTTTTTCAGCTTCGCAACCAGCGTAGAGAAGTCTTTGTCGCCAGCGGTAATCCCCTCAAACAGCACTGGTTTTACATTGGATTTCTCCAGTGCATCTTTAACCGAACGTGCCAGACCTTCGCCATACTGCTGTTTATCGTGCACCACGGCGATGCGCTGTGGCTTAATGGTATTCAGGATATATTTCGCCGCGGTTGGCCCTTGATCGGAATCCAGCCCCGTCGTACGCATGATCAGTTTATAACCACGCGTGGTCAGATCGGCATTGGTCGCCGCAGGCGTAATCATCAAGACGCCTTCATCTTCATAGATATCGGAAGCAGGCTGAGTCGAAGAGGAACACAGGTGTCCGATAACATAACGGATACCGTCGTTAATCACTTTGTTGGCAACCGCGACAGCCTGTTTTGGATCACAGGCATCGTCATATTCCACACCAACCAGCTTGTCGCCGTTCACGCCGCCTTTGGCGTTGATATCCGCAATGGCCTGCTTAGCTCCGGTAAACTCCATATCGCCATACTGTGCAACTGGGCCAGACATAGCGCCAACAATCGCCACTTTAATGTCCTTCGCCATCACACTGCTGCTCATGGCTAACGCAATACAGCCAGCCAGAAAAACCTTACCCTTATTGATACTCATCTGCTCATCCCCGCCTGTCGTTGTGTTTGTTGTGTTTGCTTTAGCGCGCAATTGAATAACATATTATTAACAATCAATGCATTTACGCATAAGAAATAATGAATTATGTGATTGCACAGCAATATTTTCTAATAAGACTTTATTTTTCATATCATTAAACAGGAGATTTATTCTGCAAATCAAATCAGATAGCTAGAAACAAGCGGTGTAAACAGCACAAAAATCGGAGTAAAGCGACAGTGTTTGTCACTAGGCAAGCACGTTCATCTGTTAAACAATTCATTTACTAATTTTTTACTCTGAAAATCACAGATCGATAAAAATAATCAGCTCAATCTTTGTACACTAAAAGTTACACCGCCAATGAATGCAGATCACTTACAATGCTTATCAATTATTCTCGGCAGAAGATAAAACATGAAACTGACTATTGAGCGCTTGATGGCTTTAAATCCAGACGATATTCGTGACTTGGGAAAAGTGTGGCCTGAACAGCAGCCAGAAACATGGCAGGCTTGGTTAGATGAGGGTCATGCCCTGTTTGCCGCTCGTTTTAACGATCGGCTTCTAGGCGCAGTCAAGGTGTGTGCCGATCGACAAAAAGGATTCGCCACGCTACATGACCTGTGCGTGCGAGAAGTCACGCGCCGTCGAGGAGTCGGATTGTACTTAGTGGAAGATACGATGCGCCAACTGCCAGAAATTAATGTCTGGCAGTTGGCGGCGAGTGAAGTCCCTGGTGTTGGACTTGATGAAATGAATGCGTTTATGGCCGCCTGTGGTTTTAATTTTTGTGAACTCAATAGCGGCGAACAAGGCTGGCAGAATTAAAAATCAGCCACGCCCCATCTTCCAAACCGCTGCGACATTGCGTGCCGTAACACGCACGTTTCCGCGGGCGTCTTCTAGTGCTTCAGGCAACGTTTGGATGCGGTTTAGTACTGAAAACACCGCGTCCAAGCCATGCTGATGTACAACGCTATAATCTGGCGTCATGCCTCCAGCGATAGCGATAACCGGAATATCGTAACGCTTAGCGACTCGCGCCACTCCAACAGGCGTTTTTCCATGGATAGTTTGGCTATCGATGCGTCCCTCTCCGGTGATCACCAAGTCTGCCCCTTGTACCGCATCGGCCAGCTTTAACGCTTCGGTGACGATTTCAATGCCCGGCTGTAAACGTGCGTTAAGCAAACCAAACAGCGCCGCCCCCATCCCACCTGCCGCACCTGCTCCAGCCACATTTAGCACCGATTTTCCGGTTGCCAGCTCGATCTTCTCACCATAATGCTGCAAAGCGGCATCTAGCTGTTTAACCCGCTCTGGCGTTGCGCCTTTTTGTGGGCCAAATACCGCCGACGCACCTTTCGCTCCGCACAGAGGGTTATCAACATCACAGGCCACCAAAATATCGGTCTGTGCTAAACGGGCATCCAATTGGCTGAGGTCAACGCTGGCTAACTGAGCAAGCGCCGCGCCACCAACATGCAGCTCTTTGCCATCGATATCATGAAAATGTGCGCCCAACGCCTGCATCATGCCCGCGCCGCCGTCATTGGTGGCGCTACCGCCAATACCGAGAATAATTTTGCGCGCCCCGTGATTAAGCGCCGCCAGAATCAGTTCTCCGGTACCAAAACTGGTGGTGATCAGCGGATTACGCTGCTCGTGAGCGACCAAATGCAACCCCGACGCGGCGGCCATTTCAATCACTGCGGTTTCATCATCGCCCATCCAGCCAAAGAAGCCATTAACCGGCTGCCCTAAAGGACCAGTTACATTTACATGCACTCGCTCTCCACCGGTCGCTGCAACCATTGATTCCACGGTGCCTTCACCACCATCAGCCATCGGCAGCTTGATGTATTCAGCCTGCGGGAATATTTCGCTAAAACCCTGCTCAATAGCCTCGGCAACCTGCATCGCGCTAAGGCTTTCTTTAAATGAATCAGGAGCAATCACAATTTTCATGCGTACCTCGTTAACCCGCTAAATTAAACACGCCAAACATCATGGTAGAAACAAAGGCGATCATCAGACCCACGGCGGTTTCATAAGGCAGCAGTTTCAAACGCTCATGCACCTGCATGTTGACGCTACCGCCGGTCGCGTGGAAGAAGCTGCCGTGTGGCATGTGGTCGAGTACCGTTGCGCCTGCGTGAATCATCGCCGCACCCGCCAGAGCCGAAATCCCCATACCAATCAGCGTGGAGCTAAATACTGCGGAAGCCACTGCGGTACCTGCCGTCGTGGATGCCGTCGCCATCGACATCAAGGCACCTGAAATTGGCGCCAGCAGATACGAAGGCATACCAGAAGCCGTCAAGCCTGTAATCAGCACATCTTTCAGACCTGAATTAGCAATAATCCCCGCCAGCGTACCGGTGCCGAGCAGCATAATTGCCACCGGAGCCATACGCGACAAACCGGAAACCATATACTGGTTAGTATGTTTCCATTGCCCCATAACCACCGCACCAATTAAGCCCCCCACAGGTAATGCAACTAATGGGTCAATGGCAATGCCAGCAATTGGACGTAGTGCCAGCAGGATAATAGCGACTAAAGGAGCGGCGATCGCCGCGCCAAAGGCCGGCAGCGCAGCGTCATGTTTACCGACAACCAGCTCATGAGCTTCAACTTTTGAGCCACGATGCTTCAGACGTTTAGCCAGAAAATAAGCCAGTACCAAACCAAACAGACCTGGGACAATACCCGCCACCATCAATGAGGTTAAAGGCACGTGGAAGCTATCTGCCGCCGCGATAGTGTTAGGGTTTGGCGACATCACGTTGCCCGCTTTACCGCCGCCAATCATCGCCAGCAAAATCGCCATTTTGGAAATATCAGCGCGATGGGCAATCGCTAAAGCGATTGGAGAAACGGTGATAACCGCCACA
This sequence comes from Hafnia sp. HMSC23F03, assembly GCF_001816025.1. Lineage (NCBI taxonomy): Bacteria > Pseudomonadati > Pseudomonadota > Gammaproteobacteria > Enterobacterales > Hafniaceae > Hafnia > Hafnia sp. HMSC23F03. The sequence continues at coordinate 38,803 of NZ_KV824218.1, read as the reverse complement.
TCAATAAACACGCCGACGGCGGTCAGCAGCATCGTCGCGACGGCCAGCGCCAACAGCGCACGCTTCTCGCCCACTTTACGTACAATAGTTTCGGCGATGGTATTCGCTGCGCCAGACTCAATCAGCACGCCCGCGAGAATACCTGCCCCCAAAATACGTAATACGGCGTTGGTGATGCCCTGAGCGCCGGTGATCATAAGATTGATTGTTTGAATGAGGTCAGCGCCGCCAACCAAACCACCCGCCAAAGCACCGGCAATCATGCCGTAAGCCGGTGGAACCTTGCGTAAAATAAGCACGATGGACACAACCAGCGCCACTATTGCGCCTAGAGCAGAAACCGTTGTCATTATTCACTCCTGCCTTGATTCATTATTATTGTGAGATCGTCTAAGACGAATGTAGGTACAAGGAGGCATTATGAGGAGACAAAGAAAAATAGCTTGAGTCGAACCACCAGAAAATCGACGGTTAGAACCTGCTTTTTTTGTAGGATGCTACAAATCAGCGATAAATCTGCATGCCAATATATAATTGAAGAATAGAGTTTAATTCATTGATTTTTAAAGATGTTATATCTTCAATCTTCTGTAGGCGGTAGCGGAGGGTGTTGACATGGATATGTAGCTGTTTTGACGTTTGAGACAGATCACAATTCTGTACAAAATAGCAGCGCAGAGTGTGACATAGAACACCCTTAGTATCAGCCTGACGTAATGCCTGCCACGCCTGTCCCAGTTCCTCGGCCTGCCAGCTGTCTGCAAATCCATTTAGCAACACCGGCAAAAAATGGTCGCGATAATATAAAACTGCCTGATTTAACTTTTGACGCTGCGCCATTTCCTGCAAAGCCTGAGCACTCAGATAAGAACGGCGTACACCATCATCTCCTGTAAATAGGCCGCCAACATAGATATTTACATGAAAACGCGACTGTAGTTGCACATGCAGTTTACGCAGACCTTTCTTGATTGCCGCATCATTATCGTCACTACGGCTTATATTGAGCGGCAGCAAAACAACGATGCGATCAAAACCATGCATCATCACCAACGTCTCATGGCTATGATTGCTGAGCGTTTCTAATAACTCTCGCTGGCGAATATGTTCCTGCTCATGAAGGCTAACAATCAATGCAATCCGCGGTAAGGATAGATCTAACCCAAGATATGCCGCCATTGACGCCATCGATGCAACGCTACCGCGCTCTATAATCAGCTGAGAAGCGAGTTGCTCACGATAGCGTTTCTCCCACTGGTTTTGCTCCAGCATTTCTGCCTGCTCAAGGATCAACTCCGCAGCCATGCGAACAAGTTCAGCATACGCCTGCACTTTTTCTGGCTCGCCGGAAATCCCGATCACACCCACCATTCGCTGCCGAAATATAATGGGCAAATTAATTCCCGGCTTCACACCTTTAAGCCTGCTGGCCACTGCGTCATCAATGATCACCATCCGATTCTCAGTGAGCGCCAAAACCGCCCCCTCATGGCGCTGATGCAAGCGGCTCGGGTCACCTGAAGCAATGATGACTCCGTGCTCATTCATCACGTTCACAGAATAGTCAATGATGCTCATCGCACGAGAAACGATCTGACGTGCGGTATCTTCCTTAAGGTAACTGTTTGGCATGGGGATTCACGATCAAAAATGGAGATAGCCAAATGTAACGGAAAACGCTACTGGCCGCTGAGGCGGAGATCATCATAAACAAAAAAGGCGATGCTAAGCATCGCCTTTAATCGGAAACTCGTTATGGATGAAGCTTAAGCTTCAATCGCCGCACGTAGTTTTTTCATTGCGTTCTTTTCAAGCTGACGCACACGCTCTGCAGAAACACCGTATTGATCGGCTAATTCTTGCAACGTTGCTTTGTTGTCGTCGTCTAACCAGCGAGCACGGATGATGTGCTGACTACGTTCGTCCAGACCTTCCATCGCCAAAGTCAGTTTATCAGCGGCGTGGCTGTCCCAGTTGTCATCTTCGATATCGTTGGCGAAATCAGAAGATTTATCCTGCAAGAACAGCACTGGTGCTGCTGGTGAACTCTCATCATCGTCGTTAGACATGTCAAAAGCCATGTCCTGAGCAGCCATACGAGATTCCATTTCCAGCACGTCTTTTTCAGACACACCCAGCTCACGCGCAACCAGTTCGACTTCGTCCTGATTGAACCAGCCTAAACGCTGCTTGGTTTTACGCAGGTTGAAGAACAGCTTACGCTGTGCTTTGGTTGTTGCGACTTTCACGATACGCCAGTTACGCAGCACGTACTCATGGATCTCGGCTTTAATCCAGTGAACCGCAAAGGACACCAGACGCACACCCATTTCTGGGTTAAAGCGGCGCACAGCTTTCATCAGGCCGATGTTACCTTCCTGAATCAGGTCTGCCTGCGGCAGCCCGTAGCCGGCATAGTTACGGGCAACATGAACAACAAAGCGCAGGTGCGACAGAATCAGCTGTTTTGCTGCATCCAAGTCACCCTCGTAATGCAGTCGTTCACCCAGTTCTTTCTCTTCCTCTGCCGTCAGCATCGGATAGGTGTTGGCCGCACGTACGTAAGCTTCCAAGCTACCTTGAGGAACTAAGGTTAAAGTTTGCATCTCTTTGGTCATTCAAACCCTCTCAATATTCTATCCAGTCGTACCAGCAACGCCGAAACCATTCTAAAAAAACATCGGCGTAAACACTAACACGATTCTGCAAATTTTGACCGTGAATCATCCCACAAGTTCAATGTTGCGTGCATAAAAATAGCACAATTCTACAACGAATATGAACACGGTGGGAAAGCGATGGGGGGAGTATAGGATGGAGAACCGGTATCGGGTTTAACCAGAATGGCTCTTCCCCCGTCAGCAACTCAACGAGGGAAGAGTATAGCACTATTTCACTACTGTGGTGTAAATCGGCGTAAATGTTGTACGGTTGCCAACCATGCGGCAATCCAACCAATCATGGCGGAAACCAGCACCAGCAGCAGACATTCGTCCCAGCCTAAGCCGTGTAGCACGAAAGTCGTACCAAACACCGAGGCGACTTTGGCTACTGCGGAGCCAAGTTGCCACACCATCGCCTGCGACAGAATCAGTGAAAGAATCGCGCCGCTAAAACCTAGCAACGCACCACCGTTGAGGAATGGCCTGAGAATGAAACCGTCGGTTGCACCAATCAGTTTCATCACATTAATGGTATCGCGGCGACTGAAGATGCTCAGGCGCACACTGTTACCAATCACCAAGAACACCGCAACGATCATCAGGATCCCGATCATTGCCGCCACTTGACCAACCAGTCCGGTTAACGCCGCTAAGCGCGCAAACCAGCTATCGTCCATGCGAACTTCATCAACACCTTTCACCGCCGCAACGCGATCGCGCAGCGTATTCAGGGTTTCACTACTTTCAAAGTTCATCTTAGGTGTAATGATAGCAACCGCGGGCAGTGGGTTTTCTTCCAGCATATCCAGCGCGCCGCCGAAGCCGGACCAGTTACGGAACTCGCCCAGCGCTTCTTCACGGGAGAGATAGTTAACCTTATCTACGCCCTCTTCGCCTTTCAGCACCGTCATGACCTGCTCAGCGGCATTGTCATCCAGCGCTTTATCCAGATAAACCGTTAACTGCGGCGTTGGATACCACTGGGCAGCAGCCTCACTGACGTTTTTGTATACCAGATAGCATACGCTTGGCAGCGTCAGAGAGATGGCAATAACCATCACCGTGAGCAGAGTTGCTAGCGGTTGGCGCATCATATCCGCCAGCGTGTTAATCCACGCATAGCGCCATTGTTCACGCCAACCACCGCGCAGAGCCTTGGCTTTATCTGGCGTTTTTGCTCGCGTGGCCGAGCGATTTGGAGCCTTAGCCATGCGAAATACCTCCGTCCATGCGTCCCTGACTGAGAGTCAGCATGCGATAGCGACGACGTGCAATCAGTCCCATATCATGGGTAGCCATCAGCACTGTCACGCCAACACGGTTGAACTCTTCAAACAGGCGCAGAATGCCTTCCGACAGCGCCTCATCCAAGTTCCCCGTTGGCTCGTCAGCGAGTAGAACAGCGGGTTTATTCACCACCGCACGCGCAATACCTACGCGCTGCTGTTCACCACCAGAGAGCTGAATCGGGAAGTTTTTCGCTTTATCCAACAATCCGACCTTATCCAACGCCGCCGAAACACGGCGACGAATGTCTTCACTGCTGGCACCAGAAATAATCAACGGCATCGACACATTGTCATATACCGTGCGATCCATCAGTAGATGGTGATCTTGGAAAATCATGCCAATCTGGCGACGCAAAAACGGCACTTCGCTGTTACGCAAGCGGCTAATGTCATGACCACCAAAAAGAATGTGTCCTGCGCTTGGGCGCTCAATGCCACATATCAACTTCAGCAGGGTACTTTTCCCTGCGCCTGAGTGGCCGGTGAGAAACGCCATCTCGCCCTGACGCAGATGAAAATCTACGCCCTGCAGAGCCTGACGCCCACCCAGATACGCTTTACTGACCTGTTCGAAGCGAATCATCCGTATTAATCCTCACGGGCAAAAAGTGCCTCAATAAAATCGTCGGCCTTGAATGGCCGCAAATCTTCGATACCTTCACCAACCCCAATGTAGCGGATTGGAATGCCAAACTGATCGGCCACGGCAAAGATCACCCCACCTTTCGCCGTTCCATCCAGCTTGGTTAACGTAATACCGGTCAGGCCGACAGCTTCGTTAAACAACTTCGCTTGGCTAACGGCATTTTGTCCGGTGCTCGCATCAATCGTCAGCATAACCTCATGTGGCGCATCTTCGTCCAACTTTTTCATTACACGAACGATTTTCTTCAACTCTTCCATCAGATGCGCTTTATTCTGCAAACGCCCTGCGGTATCGGCCAGCAACACATCAACATTACGAGCTTTAGCTGCCTGAATAGCATCAAAAATGACTGAAGCAGAATCCGCACCGGTATGCTGGGCAATCACGGGAATATTATTACGCTCACCCCATACCTGTAGCTGCTCAACCGCTGCCGCACGGAAGGTATCGCCCGCAGCCAACATGACCGATTTACCTTCGGCCTGGAACTGACGTGCCAACTTACCAATGGTAGTCGTTTTGCCGACGCCGTTCACACCCACCATTAAAATAACGAATGGTGTACGGCCACTAACGTCGAGCGGCTTATCGACCGTGCTTAAGATCTCGCCCATCTCTTCTTTCAGCTTACCGTAGAGCGACTCGGCGTCTTTCAATTCTTTACGGCTAGCGTGTTCTGTCAGCGATTTAATGATTTTGCTGGTCGTTTCCACACCCACATCGGCAATCAGCAGTTGTTCTTCCAACTCTTCAAACAGATCGTCGTCGATTTTCTTGCCACGGAACAAGCCGAAAAATCCGGAACCCAGATTCTGTTTGGTTTTCAGCAAGCTACGCTTTAGGCGAGCGAAGAAGCCCTCTTTGGTCGGGCGTTCTTGTTCGTGCTGAACGACAGGCTGTGCATCGGCTTGCGTTTCCTCGGCGTCAGCCTCTTCAACGTCATCGCTATCCAGATCGACCACTTCTTCCGAGCGGGCAATTTCGGCAATCACGTCGATTGGTTCAGGTTCAGCCTCAACGATTGTTGGTTCTGGCTTAATGGCATCGTCTTCTGCAATTTCCTGCTCGACCAGCTCTTCGATATAAGGCTCGTCGATAACGGGTTCCTGATGGACGTGTGGATGCGCCGCTTCAGTCAGCGTAATAACCTGTTCAGCAAAGACTTCAGCATCATGCTCAAGATGCTCACCTCCGTGGTGAGCTTCATGATAACTTTCCAGTGGTTCACTGGCATGAATGATATTTTCAGCCGTGACCTCCGCAGAAGTTGGAGTACGCTGAGGCTCAGGGACCTCTTCGACTATTTCTGGCTCTTCATGATGCGCACGAGTGAGCTCAACAACCTGCTCTGCAAAAACTTCCGCATCTTGCGCATCAGCGCGATGTTCATGGCTAGTGGCTAAATGCTCGGTGGTTTCCACCAGTTCGTCAGCTAAAACCTTGAAGGAAGTTTCATGATGAACATGTGGCTCTGCATGAGGTAGATTTTCAGCAGCGTGCTCTGGCGCAACGGAAGCGTCCCACTCACCCGGCGTTTCGACAGAATCAGCATAGTCAGATTCACGCTCAGGCAGTTTGTCATCCAGCTGTTCTGACGCAGGTTTATGCTCTGATGACGCATCGGCTTGATGTTGCTTGGTTTCTTCTGCTTCTGGTGGCGTTTGCTGTACGTCTTCTTGCGCCTTTTCTGGCTGCTCTTCCTGACGACCAAACCCTAACCAGGAGAAAAAACCACGTTTTTTATCTTTTGCCATAGTGCGACTGCTCTCCCGCCTGAAATTCAAAAATCGTTAATAAAATGCTATTGGTTAAGTTTACCACTTAACCCCTTATCGCAACATGCATGCCGAAGGGTTTCAAGTGGCATTTCCATCAATAAACGGTTACCTTGCAGTGCAATAATGAAGATCCGACTGTTATGACGTCTTCTCATCTCGCAACCTAAACAAAAAACACCGCATTCATGGCAAAGAAACCAGCATCCCAATCCAGCGGACAAATCCGCATTATTGGCGGCTTATGGCGTGGCCGAAAGCTTCCAGTTCCAGATAGCCCGGGCCTGCGCCCGACAACCGATCGCGTACGTGAAACCCTATTTAACTGGCTGGCTCCGGTGATAAACGATGCGCGTTGCCTCGACTGTTTTTCCGGCAGCGGCGCGTTAGGCTTTGAGGCGGTATCTCGATACGCCGCACACGCAACGTTGCTGGAGGCCGATCGTATGGTTGCCGCTCAATTGAAAAAGAATGTAGCGTTGATTAATACCGATAAAGTCACGGTGCAAAACACCGATGCGCTAAAATGGTTATCACAGCCCGGTACGCCATATCAGGTCGTTTTTCTCGATCCGCCTTTTCGTAAAGGGCTATTAGCTGAAACCATCGCTCTGTTAGAAAACAACGACTGGCTGGCTGAAGATGCATCCATCTACGTAGAGGCTGAGGTAGAAAGCGCCGCTGCGGACGTCCCCGCTAACTGGACTCTGCACCGCGAGAAAGTCGCCGGTCAGGTTGCCTATCGTTTATATTCGCGCAGCGCGCCATAATTCGAGGACACAACAATGGGAATTAATATTGGCCGCTTGCTGATGCTGTGCGTATGGGGATTTATGCTGGTTAACATCGTTCACCCGTATACGCGTCCGCTTAATATTTTTATGAATGTTGCGCTGGTGTTCATGGTTTTGATGCACGGCTTGCAGGTCACCATGCTGAAAACAACGTTGACCAAAGATCAGCCTAAAATCAGTAAATGGCAGGAAGTTCGAATCTTCCTGTTTGGAGTTTTTGAACTGCTGGCCTGGCAAAAGAAAAATACACCACCGAAAAAATAATCAGCTCAAATTCACCTCCCCAAACACGGGGAGGTGGCGCTATTTTACATCGGCTTCAAAACCAATAAAACGTGTACCCTGCGTGCTGAGTTTCCCCACAGCACCTTTATCTATCTGATGATACGTCGTTTCCGGCACAATAAACTTCAGCTCGCTACCGCCAATCAGTGGCTTAAAGTAAACCTCATAGCGCATATCCTCACCCGCGATCACTTCACGCTGGCGTGAACGACGATTAGGCGCAGGGAATTCGCGCTTAGCGCTGACTTCTACCTGCTGAGTATTGATCGGCGCGGCATCATTGATGGCGTTCTGACGGCGTTGTTGCATAAAGCGCTGAGCGGCAAACACCACAATAACGGCAACGATAACAACAAATATCAGCGGTGGCTTACTCATGGTTTTTTGCCTGGCAGATAAGGGAAAGTCGTTACATTATCGCCAAGGTCTGAGATCCGAGCGCTACCACGCTCTGTGACGGCATCAATACGAATAACCGCTTGAACGGGGATAAAACTGCGTGAAACGCCAGAAAACTCGCTTTTCAGCTTTTCTTCTGAAGGATCGACCAATACGGCGCTTTGAGTATCAAAAACAAAATCAGCGATTTCGATAAATCCGAAAAGATTGCTTTGTACAATTTCACGCACATAAAGCTGATAATTTTTACCGTTATTCATAAATTGAATACGGTATAAGGGCTGTTGACCAGACATGACGTTCCTCATCACTGCCAGTGGGCAATTCTCGTTTTAAAACTTCATCAACGTAAAAACCGATGACGCAATACCGTGTATAACGTCATCAGTACAGCGGCTTAAAATAACATGAAGTTGTTTACACTTCATCCGCACAGCCTTCAACTAAAGGGATTGTCGCTGCCAGTCGTGATCCCATACACTCAGATGATAAGTGACGATTTATTTGATTTTATACTTCATGCAACTAAACACGTAGAGCGTCATATAATTTAACTAGCTAATTAAAAAGGATAAATGATGAGTTGGGCATTTCTCGCTGTCTTCTTTTCTGGTTGGCTTTTTGTCGATGCCAGCTACCGTGGCCCCCGCTGGCAACGCTGGGTATTTAAACCGGTCACCTTACTTCTGCTGCTGTTGCTAGCTTGGAGCGCCCCAAATATTCAGGCAAATGGCTATCTGATACTGCTCGGTTTGCTAGCGACTCTGGCGGCTGATGCCTTGCTATTGCTGCCTCGGGAACGCGTGCTCTACGCCATTGGCGCTTTTTTTCTGTCCCACCTGCTGTACACCATCAGCTTTGCCAGCGCATTAACCGTATCTTTTTATCTACCGATGCTGGCGGTACTCATCATTATCGGGCTAGCGCTAACGGCAACTATCTGGACACGCCTAGAAGATATGCGCTGGCCGGTGGTGACTTATATCGCGATGACGCTGTTGATGGTTTGGATGGCGGGAGATCAATACTTTGCTCGCGGTACTGACTTTGGCTTCTCACTGTTGGTAGGTGCTTCATTGCTGTTGCTGTCAAACGTGGTGTGGCTCATTAACCGCTACCGTTTCTCCTTCCGTGCTGCCGACGCCATCATCGCTGCCAGCTATTTTGGCGGGCATTTCCTGATTGTACGTTCGCTGTATTTGTAAAATCATTAAAAACACAAAAACGGGGCAAGAATGCCCCGTTGTTTTTATATCGAACTAAGAACTAGATTTTTGCCGCCGCAAGGTACTTCGCCATTTCTTCGGCAGGCACCATGCCACCACCGGTGGCCCATACGAGATGGGTCGCATTTTGCATTTTTTGCTTATCCAATTCATGAGCGTTCAGGTACTCAGCGCTACCGCAAACCCGTACCGCTCCCGGCATCCCCGCTAGCGCTGATGGCTCAAGCTGAATACCTTGCTGTTGATTCAGAAGTCCCAGCAAGTTATACATTTCTTGATCGCTTAAGGTGTAGAAACCGTCGAGCAAGCGCTCCATCGCACGGCCAACAAAACCAGATGCACGGCCTACGGCCAGACCATCAGCGGCCGTGATATTATCGATGCCGATATCCTGTACCGAAATTTCGTCGTGTAAACCGGTATGGATACCCAGCAACATACACGGCGAATGTGTCGGCTCTGCGAAGAAACAGTGCACATGGTCACCAAATGCTAGTTTCAAGCCAAATGCAACGCCGCCAGGTCCACCGCCGACACCACAAGGAAGATAAACAAACAATGGATGCTCTGCATCAACCCGAATGCCCATCTCGGTAAACTGCTGGCGTAAGCGTCCACCCGCTACGGCATAGCCTAAAAATAACGTGCGGGAATTTTCATCATCGATGAAGAAACAGCGCGGATCTGACTCAGCTTCTTTGCGACCTTGAGCTACCGCGACACCGTAATCCTGCGCATATTCCACAACGTTAACACCGTGATCGCGTAGCTTTTGCTTTTTCCACGCCCGTGCATCCGCAGACATATGAACACTAACGCTAAAGCCCAATTTAGCGCTCATGATGCCAATCGACATACCTAGATTACCCGTCGATCCAACGGCAATGCTGTACTGGCTAAAGAATTGGCGGAACTTATCGGAGTACAGCACGCTGTAGTCATCCGTTTCAGAGAGCATTCCTGCCTCAATTGCCAATTTTTCGGCATGAGTAAGCACCTCATAAATTCCACCACGAGCCTTTATCGAGCCAGAAATCGGTAGATGGCTGTCCTTTTTCAACATGAGTTGGCCCGCAATTTTCTGCTGGTAACGCTGTTCTAACGCTTGTTGCATCGCAGGAATCGCCACAACATCAGACTCAATAATACCCTGCGTTTTTTGCGTTTCAGGAAACGCTAGGCACAGATAAGGCGCAAATCGTTTAAGCCGGGCTTCGGCCTGTGCCACATCGTCTTGCGTTAAGCCAACATAAGGGAGCCCCTCCGCTAGCGTGATCGTTTTTGGGTTAAACCATGTCACTTCATCTAAATTAATCAGCTGTTTTACCAATGGATATTGTTCAACCAAATTTTCAATTTCAAACGTATTCATAAATATTCTCGATTAAACGATATAAGAGAGCAGGAAAGTCGTTGCTAATGCGATCAGTGACGCGATGAATGTCGCCACCGTGTAATATTTGAATGTCTCACTGAGCGTAGCCCCACAGTATTGCTTAACCAGCCAAAACAGTGAGTCGGTGACAATCGTGCAACCAATGGCACCAGAGCCAATCGCTAGAGTGATGATCTCAGGACTCACGTCGGGATAAAGCGGCAACACCGGAGCAACAATTGCAGTGGCTCCCATCATCGCAACCGTAGCCGACCCCACCGCCGCATGCAAAATGATGGCGACCAGCCAAGCTAAAAGGATCGGATGCATATGCATATTGGAGAGCAGCACTGCCAGCGTATCCGCTAACCCGCTCGCTTTGAGGATGCCGTTAAAGGCACCACCCGCGCCGATAATGAGCAAAATATTGGCGATGGAGGAGAAACCATCTTCGGTCTTACTCAGCAGCTTGCTCATGCTCATATGCTGGCGAATGCCCAACACGTAATATGCAACAAATGCGGCAATGAACATCGCGGTAATTGGATTACCGATAAACTCAAAGAAATTATACAGCGCAGAACCTTTCGCCATATTTAATTCAGCAGCCGTTTTTATCAGCATCAACACAATGGGCAACAGCACAGTAAACAGCGTTGCGCCGAGTGAGGGTAAATCTTCCTCTTTGCGCACTTCCAACTCGGAAAACGCGGCAGGAACTGCTTTAAACGGCAGACGATGGCCGAGAAACTTCAGGAATAGTGGCCCACCAATCAGTGATGCGACCAACCCAACAAATAGGCCATACACAATGACAGTGCCTATATCTGCGCCTAAAGCATTAGTGACGTATAGCGCTGCCGGATGCGGAGGCACAACGCAATGTACTGCCATCAACGCGGTACACAACGGAATAGCCAATTTCAGCAGCGAAGTATTCGTCTTTTTCGCGATAGAAAATGCCAGAGGAATCAGTAACACCACGCCCACTTCGACAAACAGCGTAATACCGCATACCAGACCCACTAAAACCATAATAACGTCAGGTGATAGCCAGCGGCATTTCTGGAGCGTAATACCGATACGCTCAGCGGCTCCTGAAACCTCCATCATCTTGCCGAGAATTGTCCCCAGACCGATGACGGCGGCCAGAAATCCTAACGTGCCTCCAATTCCACCTTCAATGGCGTTAACCATTTCCAGCGGATTCATTCCCATTAATACGCCAACGTAAAAACTGGCCAGTAATAATGCGAGGAAGGGGTGAATTTTAAACTTAACGATGGTTAATATTATTATAATGATGCTTGTTAATAGCGTTCCGACAACCCAAATTTGCGAGTCCATTTCCAACCTCACCCTGTAATAAATCTCCTCTCTATTGGATAAGAAGTGAACACGCCTGACAAACGATGAAAATCATCATTCACATGAACCAGATTGAATCAAAGCAGTGATATAGCTCAAGTTAGGCTATTAATATTTGGTTTGGGTCACATTAGATCATCCATAGACGCTCTTTCGTCCCTAAAATTAGATATGCTATAACCCTTAAAAATAGGGGGTAGTTATGAATATCGGCCAAAAATACATCACACGTAACAAACTACTAAACGGCTACCAACTATCAAAACTCTACACGTTTGAAGTCGCTGCACGGCACGAGTCTTTTGCATTAGCGGCCGAAGAACTTTCCATTAGTCCGAGTGCCGTTAGCCACCGGATCAATCAGTTAGAAGAAGAGCTCGGGTTCAAGCTGTTTCAACGGTTTCATCGCCGAATTGCGCTTACGCCTGAGGGTGAACGCGTATTCTGGGCATTAAAATCGTCACTCAGCTATCTCAATCAAGAAATTTTAGAGATCAAAAGTCAGGAATTATCAGGCACGCTGACAGTCTATTCGCGCCCCTCAATTGCACAGTGCTGGTTAGTTCCCAAACTGGCTGATTTTGCAAAGAAATATCCGGCGATTAGCTTAAATATATTGACCGGCAACGAAATGGTGAACTTCAGCGGTGCAGGCATCGATCTCGCGATTTATTTCGACGATAAACCACCCGAAAAGCTGGCATGCCAGCACCTCATGAATGAGTCGATGGTTCCGGTTTGTAGCCCTGAATATGCTGAGCGCCACGATCTGGTCGGTAAACCTTTCAATCTGCGGCAGTGCACGCTATTACACGATCGTCAGGCATGGAGTTACGATTCTGATCAAAGTGAATGGCACTCTTGGGCACAGCATTTTAAGGTTGATATCGCCGAAGATCAGCGCAGTATGGGATTCGATCGCTCTGATTTGGCCGTAATCGCCGCAATAAATCATGTGGGGATTGCGATGGGACGCAAAAAACTGGTCAATAAGAGACTGGCGACAAAAGAGCTCATCACTCCCTTCCCTGAGTTTGAAATGCAGTGCGAGCAACGCTACTACATTTCAACGCTTTCAGAACGCCAGTGGCCAAAAATTAATGCTTTCATTCAGTGGCTTAAAATCATGGCTGAAGCCAACGAGGGTTAAGCCCCTAGCAGTCGCCGATTCATATCTTCAATCTTGCCGCTAAGCACTCGCATTTGTAGCGTTTTGCTCCAGCTTGCGGAGATACCCGCAGCACACATGAGGCGGCGGTACTCTTCCTCGTCAAAAGGCATATGGAAGCAGATGGAAATCGCTTCTGCCACGCTAATACCACTATTACGCGATACCAACTCTAGCGGCTGATCTTCACTTACAACCCCTTCGCCCACAATGCGATACAGCCAACCACAGCGCCCCGTCTTCTGCATCTGCACGGAAAACTCCTCAATATCCATGTGATAATTGAGTTTGTAGCAAGGAGAACGTGGCTGAGTGACCTGAATAAATGCATCGCCCCAGCGATAAATATCGCCGATAAACACGTTTTCTTCAGTCATGCCTTCAGTGGAGATATTTTCCCCTAATGCTGGAGCGCAAAACTGCTCTGCCTGTTGCGGATACTGCTGACGCCAGAAATGATAATGTTCGCGCGGATAGTGGCACAACGCGCGATCGGGCCCGCCATGCACTTTTTTCTCTGCCTGCTCATCGCCCTCTAACCCCAGCCGGTGAAGCATCACGCCGCCTGTGATCTGACGTTTGCCTATCGCGCTGGGCTTACTGCCCTCATAAGGAACGATGGTGCCGACATAAATAGTTGGATAGTGCATGTAGAGCTCCCAAAGCAGATTCTATTGAGAAAATGGCTATGGCATTACTATACCGTGCTACTCAAGTTTAAAAACAAAAAAGCGTGGGTTTCCCCACGCTCTGATAGTGACTGTCTTTAACTGGCTCTTATTTTTTCGCTTCAGCGAAGCGTTTTGCCGCTTCATCCCAGTTCACTACGCTCCAGAAAGCTTTGATGTAATCAGGACGGCGGTTTTGATATTTCAGGTAATAAGCATGTTCCCATACGTCCAGACCCGCAATTGGGTAACCAGAAGCACCAGAAACGGCTTCGCCCATCAGCGGACTGTCTTGATTCGCAGTAGAAACCACAGCCAGTTTACCGTCATCTTTTAACACCAGCCACGCCCAGCCGGAGCCAAAACGAGTTGCTGCTGCTTTCTCAAATTCTTCTTTAAATTTATCCACGCTGCCAAAATCGCGTTCGATAGCCGCTTTCAAATCGCCTTTCAGCTCAGTACCAAGTTTCAGTCCTTTCCAGAAGAAACTGTGGTTAGCGTGGCCACCCGCGTTATTGCGTAACGCAGTGCGTTTTTCAGTTGGCACTTTGTCAAGCTGAGCAATCAACTCTTCGGCGGTCAGTTTTGCCAATTCAGGCAACGATTCCAGTGCAGCATTGGCGTTATTAACGTAAGCCTGATGGTGTTTGCTGTGATGGATTTCCATCGTTTGCTTATCGAAGTGAGGCTCTAGTGCATCATAGGCGTACGGTAGGGATGGCAGGGTATAGCTCATATTCATCTTCTCCAGATTTCAAAGGAGCAAAACATCCGCTCCGGTTAAGCAGTCTGGTCATTATAGTTGATTAAATGATATTGAAAATGATTATCAATTACCTGTTGGCGGTGTGGGTTTTGAAAAATCGATGTCTTAAGCTTGCGTCACTTCAGTGGTAGCGCGGTTTTCAGCCTCATTTTGAGGTCAGGTTTTTTATTCATTGTTTTTGCCAATTGTTGTAATTGTCACTAGCGCATAAAAATCCAGTGCGTACTCCTGCGACTCATAAGCACACAAAGCGAAAATGTGATCCTACTGAAAATAATGAATCTAGTTTTCTTTAAAACCATTTTCAAGAAGAGCTGATTTAATATCTAGCATGATAAAAATTCGTCTTACCGCCGTGAAAATAATAAACATTTTCAAAAAATTCATAGCGCTTATGAATATCAATATAAAAAAATCCATTAAGCGTCATTAAAATATGATTGCGCCACAGCTTAATTTTATCGAGATAGTATGAGTGATATATTTTAATCTATAAGATTTATAGCATATCTATTATCAACAGCTCAAAATTAACGGACTAAAAATGGCCTATGTACTATCAAGGAAGTATTCTAAGACATTAACTAAAATTGCCTTAATCATTGGGCTATTATCTACTTGTGCTCATGCAGAGCTAACCCCTGATCTCAAAAATCTTGAAAGACAATTACACTATCAGCAAGGTACCATAAAATTACTAAATGGAAGTGTCGTAATTAATACAGGTGATAAATTTCGTTATCTATCACCTCAAGATAGTGAAAAAGTTTTAGTGGATGGTTGGGGAAACCCGCCTAGCGATGAACTAGGACTAGGTATGCTAGTTCCCGCCGATTTATCTCCACTTGAAGATAGCGGCTGGGGCGCTGAACTCTCATTTGAGGATGATGCCTACATCTCCGACGACGATGCCAAGACCATTGATTATAATAAAATACTCCTAGATATGAAGCAGCAAATCTCTGCTAATAATATAGAGCGGCAACATCAGGGCTATGATCCGCTATATCTATTAGGATGGGCAGAAACACCTCATTATGATCAAAGTTCGCATATTATTTATTGGGCAAAACGCTTAAGTAATAGCCCCGATCCCACTACTCATGATGAGTCTGTAAACTACTTCATCAGAAACCTTGGTCGCAATGGCGTATTTAATATTAACATTATCGCCGACGGAAAAGATTTACCCACAGTGAAAAAGTCAGCGCCAGACTTATTAAAAGTAGCCTCATTTACTGAGGGAAACCGTTATGAAGACCATCATTTTTGGGACACAACATCCTCTTATTCTCTTGCTGCATTAGTTGCAGGCGGCGCTGCGGTCACAGCGAAAAAAGCGGGTCTAATTGGCTTAATTATAATATTTTTGAAGAAGTTCTTTGTTGTAATCCTCGCCGCCGTAGGTGGATTATGGAAAGCAATTTCCGGCAAAAAAAAATAAAATAACTTGGCGGGTAAGATAATCACTTACCCGCCGACGGTTAAAGACGCCCTATCATCACTTATCCCCTAGATAGTTCGAGTGGCATTGAGGCGGCAAGTGATTCAGGTAAGTGAACGCAGCCAACAAAAAGTCAACTTGAGGCATGGCGGGGGGATATTCCCCTGCAATAAACCTACCGTAATCTTTGCGGATGCGTGAACACCGTTCCACGTCCCAGTTTACTGAATCCCACCAGCGTTAAATTGCATTTATCGGCGACATCAATTGCCAGAGTCGTTGCCGCAGAGACAGCAAACAGAATCTCCACACCGCACATCGCTGCTTTTTGCACCATCTCATAGCTGGCACGGCTCGAAACCAATACAGCCCCTTGCGTCCACGGCTGCTTGGCTCGGATGCCCAGCAGTTTATCTAACGCCACATGACGACCAATATCTTCACAACCGCCCTGTAACTCACCGAGCGGATCGATCCACGCAGCGGCGTGAGTACAGCCTGTTAAATCACCAATTTGCTGCACGCTGCGCAACTGGCGTAAAGCGTTATCCAAATTTTGTAGGTCAAAAGTTTGGGTAAACGGCAACGGTTCTAGCGGACGAACCACGTCGGTAATCTGTTCCACGCCGCACACTCCGCAGCCAGTGCGCCCCGCCATCGAACGCCGACGCTCTTTTAGCGCCATAAAACAGCGACTAGAGAGTTCGATCTGCACTTCAACGCCGTTACATGCTGGAACAACATCCATACCGTAAATATCCTGTGGCGTGCGGATAATCCCTTCAGAAAGTGAAAAGCCTAGAGCGAACGCCTCAAAATCCTTCGGTGATGCCATCATCACTACGTGGGATATACCGTTATAAACCAGCGCTACCGGTACCTCTTCTGCAACCCAATCAGGCTGCGAAGTGTGCAGTTGCCCACGTTGTTGCACCATTGTCTGGCGAACACCATTAACCGGATTATTATTTAAGAAACTCATCTTATTCACGTCTTTGATACCTACCTGTAACAACCACAGGATTCATGTGGTAGTATTTAAGCACAAAGTAACTTCGCACGCCGCCAAGAGTGAGCAAGTTAGCAACGTTCGACCCTAAAAAGTCATACCGAGAAACCTCTGCGCAAGCCATGGAGCCTCGGGTTTAACGATTTATTTGTAAACAAACCAAGAAAACAAACTTTTTGAAGCAATGTGATACTCGATAGCTTTCAAGCCATACCCATCTTGCCGGTAGCTTGGAAGGTAAAGGGTAGATACGTAAGGAGATCTCCATGCAGGTCAGCAGAAGACAGTTCTTTAAGATCTGCGCTGGCGGTATGGCAGGCACCACGGCCGCTGCGTTGGGCTTTGCTCCAGCGGTAGCACTCGCGGAAACTCGGCAGTATAAACTGCTACGCGCACGCGAAACCCGTAATACCTGTACATACTGTTCTGTCGGCTGTGGGTTGTTGATGTACAGCCTCGGTGACGGCGCAAAGAACGCAAAAGAAAGTATTTTCCACATTGAAGGTGACCCTGATCATCCGGTAAACCGTGGAGCCTTGTGCCCTAAAGGCGCCGGTCTGGTGGACTTCATCCACAGTGAATCGCGTCTGAAATACCCAGAATATCGCGCTCCTGGCTCAGATAAATGGCAGCGCCTCACTTGGGACGATGCTTTTGATCGCATCGCCAAGCTGATGAAAGAAGACCGCGATGCCAACTTCATTCCAACCAACGAGCAAGGTACGACGGTTAACCGTTGGCTCTCTACCGGCATGTTGTGTGCATCAGCTTCGAGCAACGAAACAGGTTATTTAACCCAAAAATTTAGTCGCGCCCTCGGCATGCTTGCCGTGGATAACCAAGCGCGTGTCTGACACGGACCAACGGTAGCAAGTCTTGCTCCAACATTTGGTCGCGGTGCGATGACAAACCATTGGGTGGATATTAAAAATGCCAACCTGATTGTGGTCATGGGTGGTAACGCCGCCGAAGCGCATCCCGTCGGATTCCGCTGGGCGATGGAAGCCAAGATCCACAATAAAGCCAAGCTGATCGTTATCGATCCACGCTTTACCCGAACCGCTTCGGTGGCTGACTTCTACACGCCGATCCGCTCCGGTACCGACATTGCATTCCTGTCGGGTGTCTTGCTGTATCTGATCAGCAACAACAAGATCAACGCTGAGTACGTTAAAAACTACACCAACGCTAGCCTGCTAGTTCGTGAAGACTATGCCTTCGACGACGGTTTATTCAGCGGCTATAACGAAGAAAAACGTACCTACGATAAAACAACGTGGAACTACCAGCTCGACGAGAATGGTTTCGCTAAACGTGATGACACTCTGCAAGATCCACGCTGCGTGTGGAATATGTTGCGCGAGCACGTCAGCCGTTACACACCGGAAGTCGTCGAGAATATCTGTGGGACGCCTAAAGCCGATTTCCTAACAGTCTGTGAATATATTGCTGAAACCAGCGCCGTGGATAAAACCGCGTCGTTCCTGTATGCCTTGGGCTGGACGCAACACTCTGTAGGCGCACAGAACATCCGTACTATGGCGATGATCCAGCTCCTGCTCGGCAACATGGGTATGGCCGGCGGTGGCGTTAACGCGCTACGCGGACACTCCAACATTCAGGGTCTAACCGACTTAGGTCTGCTGTCCACCAGCTTACCGGGATATCTGAATCTGCCGTCTGAAAAACAGGCCGATCTGGAAACCTATCTGGCTGCCACCACGCCAAAACCAACGCTACCGGGTCAGGTGAACTACTGGGGTAATACGCCTAAGTTCTTCGTCAGCCTGATGAAATCTTTCTATGGTGATAAAGCGCAGAAAGAAAATAACTGGGGCTTTGACTGGTTACCGAAGTGGGATAAAGGCTACGACGTACTTCAGTACTTCGAAATGATGTCGCAAGGTAAAGTAAATGGCTATCTATGTCAGGGCTTTAACCCCGTTGCCTCGTTCCCTAATAAAAACAAAGTGGTGAAATCGCTTTCCAAGCTGAAATTCTTGGTGACGATCGATCCGCTGAATACAGAAACATCAACCTTCTGGCAGAACCACGACGAATTTAACGACGTTGATCCGTCGCAGATTCAAACAGAAGTCTTCCGCCTGCCATCGACCTGCTTTGCTGAAGAAAACGGTTCTATCGTTAACTCCGGTCGTTGGCTGCAATGGCACTGGAAAGGCGCGGATGCCCCAGGGGAAGCCCTGAACGATGGTGAAATTCTGGCGGGTATCTTCCTACGCCTGCGAGAAATGTACGCCAAAGAAGGCGGTGCTTTACCAGAGCAAGTGCTGAATATGACGTGGGATTACCTCACGCCAGAAAATCCAGCACCAGAAGAAGTGGCGAGAGAAAGCAACGGTAAAGCCTTAGCCGATTTGGTTGACCCAACCACCGGCACCGTTCTGGTGAAAAAAGGCCAGCAGCTTAGCTCCTTTGCTCAGTTACGCGACGACGGCACCACGTCAAGTGGTTGCTGGATCTTTGCCGGTAGCTGGACGCCAGAGGGTAACCAGATGGCGCGTCGTGATAATAGCGATCCGTCCGGTTTAGGTAATACTTTAGGCTGGGCGTGGGCATGGCCACTTAACCGCCGCATTCTGTATAACCGCGCGTCGGCAGATCCATCGGGTAAACCGTGGGATCCAAAACGCCAGTTGCTGGAGTGGGATGGTGCGAAGTGGTCTGGTATTGATATTCCTGACTACAGTACCGCAGCCCCCAACAGCGGCGTTGGCCCATTCATCATGCAGCCTGAAGGGATGGGACGCCTATTTGCCATTGATAAAATGGCTGAAGGTCCATTCCCTGAACACTATGAGCCGTTCGAAACACCGTTGGGAACTAACCCACTGCATCCAAACGTGGTGTCTAACCCTGCTGCACGCGTGTTTAAAGACGATCTGGCCGCCATGGGGAAAGCTGATAAATTCCCATACGTGGGCACAACCTATCGTCTGACGGAGCATTTCCACTACTGGACCAAACACGCTCTGCTGAATGCCATTCTTCAACCAGAGCAGTTCGTTGAAATTGGTGAAAAACTGGCAGAGAAGAAAGGCATCAAGCATGGCGATACGGTGAAGGTCAGCTCTAACCGCGGCTACATTAAGGCCAAGGCCGTGGTGACGAAGCGTATCCGCACGCTGAAGGTGGATGGCAAAGACATCGATACTATCGGTATTCCAATCCACTGGGGCTATCAAGGCGTAGCGAAGAAGGGCTTTATCGCCAACACCTTGACGCCGTTTGTCGGTGATGCCAATACGCAAACGCCTGAATTCAAGGCGTTCCTGGTTAATGTGGAAAAGGTGTAACGGAGACGCATTATGGCTTATCAATCTCAGGACATAATCCGGCGCTCTGCCACCAATTCCCTGACGCCGCCTCCCGAGGCGCGTAATCATCAGGAAGAAGTGGCGAAGCTGATTGACGTTACCACCTGCATCGGCTGTAAAGCCTGTCAGGTGGGTTGCTCAGAGTGGAACGATATTCGCGATGAAGTGGGTCATAACGTCGGCGTGTACGATAACCCCGCCGATTTAACCGCTAAATCGTGGACGGTGATGCGTTTTTCTGAAGTTGAGGAAAACGGCAAGCTGGAATGGCTCATTCGTAAGGATGGCTGTATGCACTGCGCGGATCCGGGCTGTCTGAAAGCCTGCCCGTCTGAAGGTGCCATTATCCAGTACGCTAACGGCATCGTCGATTTCCAGTCAGAGCACTGCATTGGCTGTGGCTACTGTATCGCTGGCTGCCCCTTTGACGTACCGCGCATGAACAAGGAAGACAACCGGGTATACAAATGTACCCTATGCGTTGACCGCGTTGCCGTTGGTCAAGAACCCGCCTGCGTGAAAACCTGTCCAACAGGCGCGATTCATTTCGGTACCAAAGAAGCAATGAAAGAGCTGGCGGCAGGGCGTATCAACGAACTGCATACCCGTGGCTTCGCCAACGCTGGTCTATACGATCCTGCCGGCGTCGGTGGTACTCACGTCATGTACGTTCTGCATCATGCTGACAAACCGGAACTGTATCACGGCTTGCCGAAAGACCCGACCATCAGCCCAACGGTTCAGTTCTGGAAAGGCATCTGGAAACCATTGGCTGCCGTCGGTTTTGCTGCCACTTTCGCGGCGAGTATCTTCCACTACGTCGGCGTGGGTCCAAACCGCGTACACGACGAAGAAGAGGGAGAGATCGACGGCAAGGTGGATGATATCAAACCAGAAGTCGACCAGCATGAGAAGGAGGAGCGCAAATGAGGAAGGAAAAGCCGATTCAGCGTTACTCAGCGCCAGAGCGTATTAACCACTGGATTGTGGCGTTCTGCTTTATTGTCGTGTCCATCAGCGGCCTCGGGTTCTTTTTCCCGTCGTTTAACTGGCTGATGTACATTATGGGCACACCGCAGCTCGCGCGTATCCTACATCCGTTCTTTGGTGTAGTGATGTTTGCTTCGTTCCTGATCATGTTCTTCCGCTATTGGAAGCATAATCTCATCAACCGTGAAGACATCACGTGGGCGAAAAACATTCATAAGATTGCGATGAATGAAGAAGTCGGTGATACCGGTCGCTATAACTTTGGACAGAAGTGCGTGTTTTGGGCCGCCATCGGCAGCCTGATTCTACTTTTGGCCAGCGGCGTAGTGATTTGGCGTCCTTATTTCGCCGATGCGTTCTCCATTCCAGTGATCCGCGTGGCGCTGATGGTGCATTCATTCGCCGCAGTGCTGCTGATTATTGTTATTATGGTTCACATCTATGCAGCGCTGTGGGTGAAAGGCACGATCACTGCGATGGTCGAAGGCTGGGTGCCTGCTGCGTGGGCCAAAAAACACCATCCGCGCTGGTATCGAGAAGTACGAGCTAAAGAACAAGAGCGGAAATGAACCTCTATTTCTGACATCATGACGTTCACGTTTTTTACTATCGGTTAGGAAAGCCACGCAGACAGGACGTCTGCGTGGAGTTTAGGGCTCACACGGGAGCCCCTTTTCGAACACCTTCAGCTAAATCGGCATATGAAAGCCGTGACTGACAGGCGAGCGAAGCCTTACTTAACCCCTAATAAAAAAACGACTCATCGGTTACTAGAGCGACTAACTCAACACTGGATTTCATCAATGAGCATTAAAATCGTCCCAAAAGAACAGCTAGGCGCAGAGCGTGAAAAGACAGGTGGTTTGGATAATATTCCACCCGTACTTTTCGCTAACCTGAAAAGCCTCTATTCCCGCCGCGCAGAACGTTTGCGTCAGCTCGCGGAAAATAATCCTCTGGGCGATTACCTTAATTTTGCGGCAGCGATTGCTGAAGCGCAGCAAAAAGCGCTACACGACAATCCGCTAACGCTCGATCTCACCCAAACGCTGACCAATGCCGCCGCGTTGGGCAAGCCACCGCTGGATACCACGATTTTCCCGCGTTCCCATCACTGGCATACGCTGCTACAGGCGCTGATTGCCGAGTTGATGCCTGATTCTCCGGAGCATATTCAGCCCGTACTAGAAAACTTGGCCAAGACGTCTGATTCCGAATTAGAAATCATGGCAAAAGATCTGTTTGCTGGTAATTACGGCGTTGTCGGTAGCGACAAAGCTCCGTTTATCTGGGCGGCACTGTCGCTGTATTGGGCACAGATGGCGACACAAATGCCAGGCAAAGCCAAGGCAGAATATGGCGAACATCGTCAATTCTGCCCCGTGTGCGGCAGTATGCCCGTTGCCAGCGTTATCCACATGGGTACAACTAACGGACTGCGCTATCTGCATTGCAACCTGTGCGAAAGCGAATGGCACGTGGTTCGCGTGAAGTGCACCAACTGCGAACAGACCCGTGACTTAAATTACTGGTCGCTGGACAGTGAAAATGCGGCAGTGAAAGCAGAAAGCTGCGGTGACTGTGGTACTTACCTGAAGATGGTCTATCAGGAAAAAGATCCGAAAGTAGAGCCCGTTGCCGATGACTTAGCAACGTTAGTACTCGACGCAAAAATGGAAGAAGAAGGTTTCGGACGCAGTAGCGTCAATCCTTTCCTATTCCCTGGCGAATAATTTCCCCCCCTTCCATTAAGAAGCCTACCCATTCTGCGGTGGGCTTTTTTATGTGTTTAAAACGCTTTCCAAAGCCAAAGTGCGTAAAAACAGCGACACCTCTGCGTTGACAAACGAAGTCTCCTTACATTTTGCAATGACAATCCCACATCGATCACACTTCTGAACTCACCCCGAACCAATATGTGACCACAGTCATACATCCTCATTTTTCCACTTTTTTATGGAACCGGTTCCAAATATCTTGGCGTTATTGAATTGATGATGAATTAATCGTCATTGGAGTGAATATGAAAAGAGAAATCGTCGTGGTCACTGCCGCTTACGGCTGGGACAAAGTCAATGAGCTGGGCGGGCAGGCTAATCTATTGCCAATTATTGCGCAGTCAGGCGCAGACGGCGTAGAAATCCGTCGTGAACTATTATCGCAGGCAGAGTTGCAAACGTTAGGTGAGCTGGCGAAGCAAATTGCTCGTCAGCAACTCTTTGCAGTGTACTCCGTGCCTGAAGGTCTTTTTGCTCCAGACGGTTCGCTGAATCCTGCTCTTGAGCAACGACTTCATGAAGCCATCGAGCTAAATGCCCGTTTGGTCAAATTCTCCCTTGGGCACTATCAGCCCGGCTATGACTTCACCGCGCTAAACGCCTTACTCAAAAAATATGATGTCCCGCTGGTCGTTGAAAATGACCAAACGGCAGACTGCGGCACTCTTTCACCGCTGAATGCTTTCTTTGCCGCCGTACAAGACAGCCACTCACCGATACGCATGACCTTTGATATGGCCAACTGGGATTGGGTGAATGAAGATGCCGATATCGCTGCGCAAAAACTGGCGCACATGGTGCACTACGTGCATGTAAAAGCGGCTGAAAAACGGGCCCAAGGCTGGTGCGCGGTCGAATTGGATAATAGCGATGGCCGCTGGAAACCTCTGCTGTCACAGCTTCCTAATCAAGTCATGCGCGGTATTGAATTCCCATTAGAAGGCGAGGATTTGACTGCAGTCACTCGCCACTACGTTAATTTATTGAGAGTGAACTGATATGAAAACTTCACAGCTAGACGTGATCACCTATGGCGAAGCAATGACAATGTTCGTCGCCAATGAGACCGGTGAGCTTGATCAGGCGATGCAGTTTACTAAGCGTATCGCAGGAGCGGAGCTAAATGTCTCCATTGGTTTATCTCGTCTTGGCATGAATGTCGGCTGGGTGAGCCGCGTGGGGGATGACTCCTTTGGTCGCTTTACTCTAGCTACGCTGGAACAAGAGGGGATCAACCACCAGTGCGTTACCGTCGATCAGCGCTTCCCAACCGGTTTTCAACTGAAATCTAAAGCAGAAAATGGAACCGATCCCAAAGTGGAATACTTCCGCAAAGGCTCTGCGGCTAGCCATCTTTCGGTTCATGACTTCGATCGCACTTACTTTTCTCAAGCCCGCCATTTGCACCTCAGCGGCGTAGCGGCAGCGCTTTCAACTGACTCGTTAGAACTGGCGAATCACGCCGCCAAAGAGATGCGCGCAATGGGCAAAACTATCTCCTTTGACCCAAACTTACGTCCAGTGCTATGGCCGAGTCAGCAGGTGATGTGTGAAAAGCTCAACGCGTTAGCATTTCAAGCAGATTGGGTTTTGCCTGGGCTGAAAGAAGGGCAAATTCTGACGGGGAAACAGACACCAGAAGACATTGCTGATTTCTATCTTAGCCGCGGCGTCAAAGCCGTCATCATCAAATTAGGGCCAGATGGCGCATGGTTTAAAACCGCCGACGGCCACCAGCAGCACGTAGCCGCTGTTCGCGTTGAGAACGTCATTGATACCGTCGGCGCAGGTGACGGTTTTGCCGTTGGAGTGATCAGTGCGCTGTTAGAAGGTAAAGCCCTACCAGAGGCCGTTATGCGCGGCAATAAAATTGGGGCACTGGCCGTACAGGCCATTGGTGATAGCGAAGGTTTACCAACCCGAGCGCAGCTCGGCGAATAACAAATAACGAATAACGAATAACACATCCACCTCTGGGCCCTACATCCCAAGGATGTATCTGAACTATACTGAAGGATTATAACCATGAGCAAATCAACGATTGCCCCGAAGCGCTGGTGGTACATCATGCCGGTGATTTTTATCACTTACAGCATGGCTTATCTTGATCGCGCGAACTTCAGCTTTGCCTCTGCCGCAGGAATTAACGAAGACCTCGGTATCACCAAAGGAATGGCCTCCCTGCTGGGTGCGCTGTTCTTCCTCGGCTACTTTTTCTTTCAAATACCTGGCGCAATCTACGCCGAACGCCGCAGCGTGCGCAAACTGGTGTTTTGGTGCTTAATTCTGTGGGGGATGTGCGCCACCTTAACCGGTCTGGTCAGTAATATTCCGGCACTGGCCGCAATTCGTTTTACCCTCGGCGTCGTCGAGGCGGCGGTCATGCCAGCCATGCTTATCTATATCAGTAACTGGTTTACCAAAGCCGAACGTTCAAGAGCAAACACCTTCCTCATTTTAGGCAATCCGGTCACCGTTTTGTGGATGTCAGTAGTATCTGGCTATCTAATCCATGCCTATGGCTGGCGCGAAATGTTCATATTTGAAGGATTCCCAGCGGTAATTTGGGCATTCTGCTGGTGGGTATTGGTTAAAGATAAACCAGAGCAAGTGGGCTGGCTGAGTGAATCAGAAAAAGCCGCTCTGCAGGCTAAATTGTTAGAAGAACAGCAAGGCATTAAGGCCGTACGTAACTATGGCGAAGCTTTCCGTTCGCGGAACGTCATTATCCTGTGTGCTCAATATTTTGCCTGGAGCATCGGCGTGTACGGGTTTGTTCTGTGGTTACCGTCAATTCTGCGCCACGGTTCTGACATGGGAATGGTTGAAGCGGGATGGCTCTCTGCAGTGCCTTATTTAGCGGCAACGATTGCAATGATCGTGGTGTCTTGGGCATCTGACAAAATGCAAAACCGCAAACTCTTCGTATGGCCTTTACTGCTCATTGGCGCATTGGCATTTATCGGTTCTTACCTGGTAGGTGCTAACCATTTCTGGTGGTCTTATACGCTGCTGGTCATTGCCGGAGCCGCGATGTATGCGCCTTATGGCCCGTTCTTCGCCATCATTCCAGAAATGCTACCACGCAACGTTTCAGGTGGTGCAATGGCATTAATTAACAGCATGGGCGCGCTGGGCTCTTTCTTCGGATCATGGTTCGTCGGTTATCTGAATGGCTCAACCGGATCGCCAGCCGCATCTTACGTATTCATGGCTGGTGCGTTATTAGTTGCTGTTTGGCTAACGCTCATCGTGAAACCTTCAGACGCTCAAAAAAAAGTTGCCGTTAAATCAGCTCCAGCCGTTTCTCAGGGGAAATAAATGATGAAGCAATCTGTTGTTCTGTATAAAAAAATACCCTCTGATCTACAGCTACGTCTAGAGGAGCATTTTGATGTCCGATTCTTTGATGGAATCAACAATGCCAATCGCGCGGAGGTGATAAGAGCGCTAGAAAGCGCCGATGGCATGATCGGAGCCAGTGTGCCGGTATGCACGGATTTGTTAGACCATGCGCCAAAGCTAAAAGCAATTTCTACTATTTCGGTAGGTTACGATCAGTTTGACGTAGAAGATCTAACGCGGCGTAAAATCGTATTAATGCATACCCCTACTGTTCTGACTGAAACCACGGCAGATACAGTATTTACGCTAATTCTGATGACCGCTCGCCGTGCGTTGGAAATGGCCGAAATGGTGAAAGCAGGTAAATGGACACGCAGCATCGGCGTTGATAGCTATGGCGTCGACGTTCACCATAAAACCATAGGTATTCTTGGCATGGGGCGCATCGGATCAGCATTAGCGCGCCGTGCGCACGCCGGTTTTGGCATGAACGTTCTGTACTGGAACGATCGCCCCAATACGCAGGTCGAGCTGGAGTTTAACGCGCGTCGCTGTGAACTGGATGAACTGCTCGCGAAATCTGATTTCGTGTGTATCACGCTGCCCTACAGCGAACAAACACACAAACTTATCAATACTGAGCGCTTAGCAAAGATGAAACCAAGTGCCATTCTGATCAACGGTGCACGCGGTAAAATTGTCGATCAAACCGCTTTAATTAAGGCGTTGAAAAACAGCACGATCCGCGCTGCTGGCCTCGATGTATTTGAAGTAGAGCCTTTGCCTGTTGATTCAGAGTTGCTGCAGTTACCTAACGTTGTCGCACTGCCTCACATTGGATCAGCAACGGAAGAAACTCGCTATAACATGGCAGCCTGCGCAGTAGATAACTTGATTACAGCGTTAACAGGAAAAGTGACGGAAAATAGCGTTAATGCCCATTTACTAGCGTAATCACGCAGCGCTTTAACTCTGGGTGAGCCACGCCAACAGAACGTTGGCGTGGTGCTTGGGGCGACCATGGATGGTCAATACAAAATCGAGCGCAGACGTCATCTCACGAAAGCGATCTTGATAGTTCGCAGAACTTAAATCACTCGTGAAAACTGCTGCATTCTCGCTTGCTTACGTAAGTAGATATCAAAACACATACAGATATTACGGATCAGCAGGCGACCGCGCGGAGTGACGTCAATGCGGGTTGATGTAACATCCACCAGCCCATCGTCAACCAGAGGCGCTAGCAGTTTTAAATCATCAGCAAAGTAATCAGCAAAGACGATCCCGTATTGCCTTTCTACGAGGGAATAGTCCAAACGGAAATTACAGATAAGATTTTTGATCACATCACGGCGCAAACAATCGTCTTCAGTCATGGAGATACCACGCCATAGGGCATGACCATGGTCTTGCACATCAGCGTAATACTCTTTTAGCACTTTGCGGTTCTGCGCATAACTATCCCCGATCATGCTTATCGCGGAAACGCCCAGCCCCAGCAGGTCACTATCACCCTGCGTAGTGTAGCCTTGGAAATTGCGATGCAATTTTCCCTCTCTCTGAGCAATGGCTAGCTCATCGTTGGCATGAGCAAAGTGATCCATACCAATAAACTGATAACCGGAATCGGTTAGCATCGCGATAGTTTCTTGTAGGATGGACAGCTTACTGTCTGCTGACGGTAAGTCTTCATCTTTGATTTTGCGCTGGGCTGCAAACAGCTTCGGCATATGCGCATAGTTAAATACGCTTAGGCGATCGGGGTTAAGCTCAGCTACTTTTTGTAGCGTGTAGCTAAAGCTTTCTGGCGTCTGTTTTGGTAAGCCATATATGAGGTCAATATTTGTCGATGTGAAACCAATCGCTTTAGCTCGGTTGATCAGATCGAAAATAAATTGCTCGTCCTGCTCGCGGTTAACCAGCTTCTGAACCTCTTTATTGAAGTCCTGCACCCCCATGCTCAGACGATTAAAACCCTCTTGGCGTAGGTGGTCGAGGACATCCAGCTCAATTTCTCGCGGATCAACCTCAATGGAAATCTCAGCATCCGGTTGAAAATCGAAAGCATCGCGCAACATGCGCATGAGGCGAGTAATCTGAGTTTTATCTAAATAGGTTGGAGTGCCACCGCCCCAATGCAGTTGAGAAACTTTACGACCAGCAAACATCGGCGCACGCTGGCTGATTTCTAATGCCAGTTTATCGAGATATTCATCTGCTTTGTGTGTTTGGCGGGTAACGATTTTATTACAGCCACAGAAGTAACACAGCTTGTGGCAAAAAGGGATATGAACGTAAAGCGAGAGCGCACGTTCAGGATAACGAGCTACAGCATGAGCAAACTCAGCCTCAGTAAAGCTTTCGCTGAATTCTAATGCTGTAGGATATGAGGTGTAACGCGGCCCAGAATAGTTATATTTTTGAATCAGGGCCAGATCCCAGACTATCGCCTGTTCCGACATGCTTACTCCTTCCGATGATTTCGCCTGCCAGACCGGTGACGAGGAAGTCGTGAAAACTGGCGGGTCATGGCAGCTTGCCGCCAGCGTTGTTTACGCCGCGACAGCCACCATAGTTTACCTAATAACCACAACAGATAACACGTAAGCAGTAAGGCTATTATCAGTATTAGCCACATTGGCGATTAAAATACGTCTTTCGGGTTACCGCGTTTGAGCAGTTTGACGATGTCTTCTTTCGGCTCTTCTTCATCGACTTCGTCATCTTCGTCGCCAAGCTCGATGCCTAATTCTTCCATCAAGGCATCAATGCGATCCAGCATGTTATCGACGTAGGTCTGCTCTTCTTTATTCAGCTCTTCGCCATCATCCAAGCGGATCAGAAGCGCGTCCAAACGCGGATCGTTTTCTAACTGGGTCAGCTCTTCTTCTGGTGAAAGCTGTTTTTTCACTTCAGGCTTAGGTGCTTTTGCCTTTGGCTTTTTCACTTCAGTTGCCACCAGCGGCACTGGTACTTTGCTACCAATACGCGGATCGATAGCCTTTGCAGAATCAGTGGTCTTCTTGTTTGCAGCTTCAGGATTTGCACGACCACCAGATTTGTTACCGCGGTGCTTCTTCTGGCGCTTGCGCGCGCGGGCTTCCAGATCAAGCTCAACACGGGTTTTTCTTTTTTGTTTTGGCGCTGAAGTTTTAGCTTTCGGCGTTTTATTGGCAGGACTCATTAGCGTGTACTCACAGAGAGATAAATCGAGTAGAGAAATATTAGCGAGCTCAGGTTAACTCCTGAAACGCCGGTCTCCGACACCCGAAAAACAGGCGTTTAAACTGGGGGGCGGACAGTGCGCACACCCTACCAGAAAGAACGCAAAGAAAAAAGGCGACAGCCTAAACTGTCGCCTTAATTCTAGCCTTCAAATGAAGGATATTCACGCATCTCAATCCCTGAATGCACTCAACGTCCCGGTTTTTCCCTTTGCCGTTTTGCTCCTTGCACCCTCTTCCTGAGGCTCTTGTCCTTATTGCGCCAATCCTAGCGCTAAACTCTTCCTGAGTTGGTGTGATCCATTCTGATATATATCCTATATATCTTCGCTAAATCCTTTAGCGTGAATCCTTTCGCTCACTACGCAATCCTGCGCTCCCTGAGATTCGTCTTCCTGACGAAGTTTCCCGTACCGCCATCCTTTGCGTTGATAGACACTTTAAAGAAATGGCTGATCTAAACAAGGGACTACAGCCCAAGTTACAGCGTGAGCAAGATCACGTAATTTTGTAATCGTATGATTCTATTAATTTAATAAATTCAGGCTCATAACTGAAAACGTCATTGCCCGAAAGATCAATAGCCAATGTCTCACAAGGCTGTAAGCCGCGAGCTTACATCAGATAAACAGCGGTTTTATGCGCTCTTTGCGGCTGTTGCAGTTATAATCCCCACCAGATACCGCCATGTTTTAATGGAGACGAACGTTTTGAACCGTAAAACTTATAATTATCATGTGACTCACTTCGTCACCAGTGCCCCTGATATTCGCGCATTACCTGCTGATATTGGCATCGAAGTAGCATTTGCTGGCCGCTCTAACGCAGGCAAATCCAGTGCTCTGAATACTCTGACGAACCAAAAAGGCTTGGCACGTACCAGTAAAACACCTGGTCGTACTCAGTTGATCAACTTGTTTGAAGTCACCGACGGTGTACGCCTCGTTGACTTGCCGGGTTAT
Organism: Hafnia sp. HMSC23F03; assembly: GCF_001816025.1. Taxonomy (NCBI): domain Bacteria; kingdom Pseudomonadati; phylum Pseudomonadota; class Gammaproteobacteria; order Enterobacterales; family Hafniaceae; genus Hafnia; species Hafnia sp. HMSC23F03. The sequence continues at coordinate 8,291 of NZ_KV824218.1, read as the reverse complement.
GGTTATGCCGAAGTGCCGGAAGAGATGAAGCGTAAATGGCAGAAAGCGTTGGGTGAATACCTGCAAAAACGTAATTGCCTGAAAGGATTAGTGGTGTTGATGGATATCCGCCATCCGCTGAAAGATCTCGATCAGCAGATGATTCAATGGGCCGTTGACGTTAACCTGCCAGTCATGTTGCTGCTAACCAAGGCCGATAAATTGGCGTCTGGCGCACGTAAAGCTCAATTGAATATGGTGCGTGAAGCCGTACTACCATTTATGGGCGATATTCAGGTTGAAACATTCTCTTCCCTGAAAAAATTTGGGGTAGATAAACTGAGTGAAAAACTGAATACATGGTTTAGCGAGATCGAACCAGAAACTCTGTCTGAAGAAGAGGAAGAAAGCGGGGAATAACTGCTGGATTCCAGATAAATAGGGTCGCTCTGGCGGCGTTTTTTTTTGTTTAGACAAAAAAAACGCCCCAGTCATAAAAGACTGGGGCGGCTAATATTCAGCCAAATCCGATTACGTGAAGTAAAAGGTCTGAAAGATAGAACATCTTACCTCTGTACCCTACGTCTGTAACTCTACAACATTTTAAGGCAGGGTAAAACCTTTTTTGTAGCTTACTTACACAAATGCGTTCAATTTAGCGGCATATTCTTGGTTTTAAGCGCTGTTTTATGTAGTTAAATTACATAAATAGCTTAATTAACCATCATCTAGTGAGCTTGATCCCAATTTTCACCCGTACCGACATCCACTTTCAGCGGAACCGCCAATTCTAGGCTTTGCTCCATCAATTCGCGGACTTTTTCTACGGTTTGCTCAATCACTGATTCATGCACTTCAAACACCAATTCATCGTGCACCTGCATAATCATGCGGACCAATGGTTCTTTTTGCTGCAGCAGCCATGCATCAACAGAAATCATGGCGCGCTTGATGATATCGGCCGCAGTTCCCTGCATAGGAGCATTGATTGCCGCACGCTCAGCCCCCTTACGACGCATACCGTTACGAGAATGGATCTCTGGTAGATACAGGCGGCGACCGTCTAGCGTCTCAACATAGCCCTGCTCAGCGGCCTGCTGACGGGTACGCTCCATATACTCAAGCACACCAGGGTAGCGCTCAAAATAGAGGTCCATATAGCGTTGTGCTTCGCCACGAGCGATATTCAACTGGCGAGCTAAACCAAATGCGCTCATACCGTAAATCAGACCAAAGTTGATAGCTTTTGCGCTACGGCGCTGTTCACTCGTCACATCTTCTAATTTCAGCCCAAACACCTCAGCCGCCGTTGCGCGGTGAATATCTTTACCTGCAGCAAACGCAGTCAGTAAACCTTTATCACCAGACAAATGTGCCATGATGCGGAGTTCAATCTGCGAATAGTCGGCGGCGACAATCTTATAGCCTTTCGGTGCGATAAAAGCCTGACGGATCCTTCGACCTTCGTCGTTACGCACTGGGATATTTTGCAGGTTTGGATCGCTAGATGAGAGGCGTCCTGTCGCAGTAACCGCCTGATGATAGGAGGTATGCACACGACCAGTAGCAGGGTTAATCATCTGCGGAAGTTTATCGGTATAGGTGCTCTTTAGCTTCGCTAAGCCACGATGTTCCAAAATGATGGTTGGCAGTTCAAAACCTTGTTCCGCCAGCTCAGCTAACACCTCTTCGTTAGTAGAAGGTGCGCCGCCCGGCGTTTTCTTCACAACTGGCAGTTTCTGTTTTTCAAACAGAATGGCTTGTAGCTGTTTTGGAGAAGAGAGATTAAACGGCTCACCCGCAGCTTCATGCGCCTTTTTCTCAAGCTCATCTAAACGAATAGCTAACTCTTGCGAGTGTTTACCCAGAATATTGCTATCGATCAGCACCCCGGTACGTTCCATACGAGAAAGCACAGGAACCAACGGCATATCAATATCGGTGAAAACTTTCTTCAGACCGGCTTCTTTTTCCAACAGTGGCCAAAGTTTGAGATGCAGCTGCAATGTAACATCAGCATCTTCGGCTGCGTAAGGTGCGGCCTGTTCTAAAGCGATTTGATTAAACGTGAGCTGAGATTTCCCCTTACCCGCAATTTCTTCAAATGTGATCGTTTTATGATTCAGATGACGTTCTGCTAAGCTATCCATATCATGGCGGCCAGCGACGCTATCGAGATCGTAGGATTCAAGCATAGTGTCAAAGGCAATCCCCTGAAGCTCAATACCATAGCGAGCCATCACCCCCTGATCGTACTTAAGATTCTGCCCCACCTTCAGCAAATTAGCATCTTCCAGCACGGGTTTTAGCTTAGCTAATACATCGTCACGATCCAGTTGATCGGGTGCATCCAGATAATCATGGCCAACCGGAATATATGCCGCTACGCCTGGCGCAGTGGCAAATGACAGACCAACCAGATTGGTAGTCAATACATCCAGAGAGTCTGTCTCTGTATCGAAGGCAAAAATCTTGGCCGCTTTCAAACTGGCGATGAGGCTATCAAGCGCTGCATCATCCAGGACAGTGAGGTAGTTTTCTTGCGACAGAATCGCCGTAGTTTCTTCAACGGCGACAACCGCAGTGTCAGTATCATCTTTTGCCGATTTTCGCGCCGCCGGCGCTTTTTTCTCACCGCTTAACCAAGAGCCAGTTTCAGCATCTTCGAGCCAACGTTTAAATTCATACCGACTAAACAACTCATGCAACTGAGCTGTATCCATGGGTTTAAGCTTGAGATCATCACAGGTAACGTCCAGCTCAACGTCAGTTTTAATCGTCGCCAATAGGTATGAGAGATCGGCCTGATCTTTATTCAATTCAAGCTTGGCACCCATGGTTTTAGCACCACGGAAACTCAGCGTCGCGACTTTATCCAGATCGCTGTAGATCTGCTTTAGGCTACCAATTCCCTGCAATAATGCCTGAGCCGTTTTTTCACCGACTCCAGGCACACCTGGAATGTTATCCGAGGAGTCGCCCATCAGCGCAAGGAAATCAATGATCAACTCTGGCGGTACACCATATTTATCACATACTTCCTGAGGCCCCAGAATCGTATTATTCATGGTATTGATCAGCGTAATATTCGGCGTAACCAACTGAGCCATATCTTTATCGCCGGTACTGATCAGCACATGGCGACCTGCTTTTTCAGCAGCCTGCGCCAGCGTTCCGATGACGTCATCGGCTTCAACGCCCGATACAGCCAGCAGCGGCAATCCTACCGCTTGCACCATCTTATGTAACGGTTCTATTTGCTCGCGTAAATCGTCAGGCATTGGCGGGCGATGAGATTTATACTCAGCAAACAGCTCATCACGGAAAGTCTTTCCTTTGGCGTCAAATACCACGGCTACGTGGCTAGGTTGATATTGCAGCATCAAGCTGCGCAGCATGTTCAACACGCCATACATTGCCCCTGTAGGCTCACCCGCACGGTTAGTTAGTGGAGGAAAAGCGTGGTATGCGCGATACAGGTATGAAGATCCATCAACTAGGATCAGAGGGTTTTCAGGTATTTCGGCCATAGTATGTCTTTATCGTGATGGTGGACTTAGAGGTAAGGATGCCATACCTCGAGACAAGAGACGAATTTTAGCGGGAGATTTGATGAGGAATGCGATCAAGTATTCAGATCTTGTTGATCAAATTGTGGATAAGTTTGTGAACAAAAGATCATAAATTTAATAACAAGGGTTCTCGCTGAGAACTTATTAGTAATTTTGTTAGTAATTTAAATGAGTTATATAGAAAAACACATATGTGTGCATAAAAACATCAAGCAGCTAATGATGTGGATAATATTTCAATCACTTACCAAAAATTTTGTATACCTGCAGGCAACCTCATACAGATTAGCCTAAATTATCAACAACGCCACTGCTTTGCCGCTTATCTTTCATATATTTTTGGAAATGCTGTCGTTCAATGAACCTTCTGATAAAATCGCACTTTAACAATTCGGTTGCGATTGCGCGAACAAGCTAATGCCTACCTTAATTGCCTTGGTCCTATCCCCTATCATATTTGTGTTAACCACGGTGTTAACGGTAATGGTAACGATTTTATGTTCTGTGCCGATTACGCTTGCCGGGGTCCTTAAGCTACTGCTCCCCATCCCTATCGTTTGGCGCTATATCGCAAGCTTCGCCGACTTCATGATGTGGTGCTGGTGTGAAGGATTATCTATTCTGATGAAGCTTAATTACAGCTTGAAGTGGGAAGTTTACGGCCTAGAAGACCTAAGCAAAGAGAATTGGTATTTAGTTATCAGTAACCACAAAAGCTGGACAGATATCGTCGTTCTTTGCGTTTTGTTACGTAATCATATTCCAATGAATAAGTATTTTCTAAAGCAACAGCTCGCTTGGGTTCCGTTCGTTGGCTTGGCATGTTGGGCATTAGATATGCCATTTATGAAACGCTATTCTCGAAGTCATTTGCTTAAGCACCCTGAACTGCGCGGTAAAGATATTGAAACCACTCGTCGTTCCTGTGAGAAATTCCGCATACGCCCTACGACCATTGTTAACTTCGTTGAAGGTACTCGGAGCACTAAAGAAAAACGCATAAAATCACACTCTCCTTATCGCAATTTACTTCCTCCCAAAGCCGCTGGAATTGCATTCACGTTGAGCGCACTAGGTCAGCAATTTGATCGCGTATTAAATGTCACGCTAGTGTATCCAGACAATAGCCGTAGTCCTTTTCTCGATTTACTTTGTGGAAGAATGAAACGAATTGTTGTACACGTGGAAACCCTAGCAGTGAGCTCCGAAATGCGTGGGGACTACTTTAACGATAAGGCTTTCAAAAGAAAGTTTCAGCTATGGCTGAACAATCTGTGGCAGCAAAAAGATCAGCTTATCGATCATTTGAAAAAGGTTTATGTTTCGCCAAATAAATAAAAAACCGGGCTAAAACCCGGTTTTTTTATGAGACGGAAATGGATTATTTCTGTTTCAGCAGGAAGTTGACTACGTTAGAGAACTGCTGAACGTAGGAGTCCATTGAGCTGGTATCCAAACCATCATTTTTGACCATATATTTGCCGTTAACGAAGATTGCTGGAACACCACGCAATTGAAGATCTTCAGCAGCTTTCTCTTGCTGAACAACCAGAGATTTCACGACAAAGCTGTTCAAGGCACCATCATAGTCTGCTGCACTAACACCCGCTTTAATAAAGACGTTGCGGATATCTTCTGGGCTCTGAACGCTCTGAGTTTTCTGCACGGCCTCAAACATTGGCTGAGTAATTTTATCCTCAACACCTAACGCCATCGCAACAGCCCAAGCCTGAGTCAGTTGTTTACCCAACGGTCCCAAGAACTCAACATGGTATTTGGTCATCTTGACGCCTTCAGGCAGACCTTTACGCACTGCATCAGAAACGTGGTAAACCTCTTCGAACTCATAGCAGTGTGGGCAGTAGAAAGAGAAAAACTCTAATACCTGTGGTTCTCCAGTTATGCTTTTATCAAGCTTAACGTACTGATCGCCTTCAGAGAATTGAGCCGCAGAGGCACCAAATGCCATTGCGATCCCAACTAACGCCAACAAAATCTTTTTCATGCGAACTTCTCCATCGTCTTAAGTTTTTGATTTAATACATCGGCATTAGCTGCAACGGTGGTGCTTGTAACAGCTTAACCTGCTCCATGAAAGCTGATGTTTGTCTCAACCAGAAACTTTCATCAACCATCCACGGAAAACTCTTTGGAAAGGCAGGGTCTTGCCAGCGACGAGCAACCCATGCCAAATAATGCACCATACGCATCGCACGTAGCGGCTCAATAAGCTTTAGCTGTTGAGTATCGAAATCAGCAAATTCGCCATATGCCTCAAGCAGAATATCCAGCTGGATCAGCTGTTCTTGGCGTTCACCGTGCAACAACATCCAAAGATCCTGAACAACCGGACCATTGCGCGCATCATCCAGATCGACAAATAATGGGCCATCCCGCCATAGGATATTCCCTGGATGACAGTCACCATGCAAGCGCACGGGAGCCCAATCTGTCGTCCAATATTGCTCAACCTCTACAATCAACGAGTCTAACGCAGCCAGAAAGGCAGGCCTTAGTTTCGCTGGCAGTAATGGTGTTCTTTCTAAAACGTCTCTTGGCTGATAAAGATATTCATCCAAGCTAATCGTTGGCCGCTCAGAGAAAAGCTGTTGTTTACCCACTTGGTGGATTCGGGCCATATAGCGCCCGACCCATTCAAGCTGGTCGTCGTTGTCTATTTCGTATTGCCGCCCCCCAACACTGGGAAACAGAGTAAACGCATATCCAGCAAAGTGATGGAGGGTTTGTCCATGCAGAGACAACGGTGCCACAACAGGAATTTCAGCGTTGGTCAATTCGCGAGCAAAAACATGCTCTTCATCAATTTGGCCATCAGTCCATCTCTCAGGACGATAAAATTTCACAACATAACGTTGTCGATCTTCGTCCATTAACTGGAAGACGCGGTTCTCATAGCTGTTAAGCTCTGTTAAACCTGAATCAATGCGAATTCCTGTACTCTCGATAGCATCAAGAATGAGATCGGGAGTAAGTGTTTGAAAACTGAAAGCTGGATTAGTCATAGTCAGGCCAAGACTCACGCAATAAACCGAGATAATAGCACTATCAAATCGACCTATTGCGCTGTTTGTGCACTATCGTGTCTGAAATTAATCTTTAATTACGCCTCTAGCACGCAGGATCGCGGTTTTGAAGTCTTCTTCATAGTCTTTCTTCAAACCGGGAATAGCCTCTGTACTTGAGCTATTACGCATCTTAAGGTGATAAATAAGGATATCGTCGGTCAACTCACCTAAATTACCTTTAAATCCGGCCTCATCGGCCAACTTCTGTAAAAACTGCACCAAATTCAAATCAGGCTCTTGCTGCCAAGCTGGATGGATTAATTCAATTAGTTCATTAACGCGATGGCATTTCATTTTATTTCTCCCTGATGCTTAATGGGCTGACAAATTATCAGGCTTAATTTACCAAAGATAGTCCTAGCTCGTATAACATTCACTTTTTACAAACTATTACACGCATGGGAAAGTGCAGCATCCCCGCGTTACAATACAGTATATAAGTAACAAAAGGAGGCCCACATGCATGATATTGAAGGCGTAATACTGGCAGGAGGAAGAGCCTCTCGAATGGGGGGAGATGATAAAGGGCTAGTCATGCTTAACGGGAAGCCCCTTTACCAATATGTCTTAGAAACACTTAAGCCCCAAGTCAAAACACTCTCAATCAGCGCAAACCGTAATTTACCCATCTATCAGCAATCGGGGCTAAAGGTTTTCTCTGATACGCTCAGAGACTATCCTGGCCCATTAGCAGGGATGCTAAGTGGTTTGCAGCAAAGCAAGCATGAATGGGTTATGTTTGCGCCCTGTGATGTCCCCTTTATCCCATCAGATATAGTGCAATATCTTTGGATACACAGAGCCGGTCATAAGGCCGCATATATACATGATGGCAATAGGGCTCATCCAACTATCGCATTATTAAATCGTGCACTTATTTCGCCATTGATGAAATATCTTGAGCAAGGTGAACGCAAATTAATGATATTTTTAGAACAATGTAACGCACAGCAGGTCACTTACCTTGCTCAAGATTGCTTTATTAATTTTAATACTCATGAAGAATGTCAGCGTTGTGAGCAGAAGCTAAAGGAACAAGAATGAAAACGCAGATACCTTTACTTGGAATCGCTGCCTATAGCGGAACGGGAAAGACCACGCTTTTAAAGAAGTTGATACCGCAGCTGAATGCTAGAGGGATTAGAATCGCGCTAATTAAGCATACCCACCATGATATGGATGTTGATACACCAGGAAAAGACAGCTACGAATTGCGTAAGGCCGGAGCAGAACAAACGCTAGTAGCAAGCGATAAGCGTTGGGCGCTAATGACTGAAACGCCTGAGCAAGAGCCTCTAGACCTGCAATTTCTTGCATCAAAGATCGATCCTAAACGCTGTGATTTGATTTTAGTTGAGGGCTTCAAGCATGAAGCAATCTCTAAGATTGCACTCTACCGAGCATCGGTAGGAAAACCATTTGCAGGCATCATTGATAAGCATGTTCTGGTGTTAGCAAGTGATGGGGATGTTGATTGTGATATTCCGCAATTAGATATTAATAAGACCGAGCAAATTGCAGATTTTATCGAGCAGTGGCTAAAACAACAGAAGTCATGAAACAGACAGCGCCGCGTCAGCGGCGATTCTTTTTAAATTTTCTTTTTGTCAGATCTCCAATAGCAAAAAAGCCCCATGCTTTCGCATGAGGCTTT